>JAZODI010000103.1:0-1982 GCA_045596965.1 Eubacteriales bacterium
CAGCTCCATCCCGCCTTCGGCGGTGAGGGGATAATCCGCCTCGGAGATCTCCACCTCGGTGATGGTATCCATCAGCTTCATGATGCTTTCCATATCTTTAGCCATCCGCTCCTTTTCCTCCCCTTCAAAAGAAAGGCGGGAGAGCGAAGCCAAATGATTGATCAAATTATCTTTCATATTTACCTCTTATTTACCGTCGGAAGTATAGTTGGGGGCTTCCTTGGTGATGTGGATATCATGGGGATGGCTTTCGATCAGGCCTGCGCCGGTGATCTTAACAAACTTACCGTCCCGCTTGAGGTCTTCGATGGTGGCTGTTCCGCAATAGCCCATGCCGGAGCGCAAACCGCCCATCAGCTGGAAAACGGTATCGCCCATGGCGCCCTTAAAGGGAACGCGGCCCTCAACGCCTTCGGGAACCATCTTTTTGGTGCCGGTCTGGAAATAACGGTCGGCAGAACCCTTGGCCATGGCAGCCATGGAGCCCATGCCGCGGTAAGACTTAAAGCGGCGGCCCTGGAACAATTCTTCCTCGCCGGGGCTTTCCTCGCAACCGGCCAGCAGAGAGCCGAGCATAACAACATCGGCGCCTGCGGCAATGGCCTTAACAATATCGCCGGAGAATTTGATACCGCCATCGGCGATCAGGGGAATATTGCGGCGGGTGCAGACCTCGGCAACGTCCATAACAGCGGTCAGCTGAGGAACACCGATACCCGAAACAACGCGGGTGGTGCAGATGGAGCCGGGACCGATACCAACCTTTACCGCATCGGCGCCTGCATCGATCAGATCCTCGGCGGCCTCGGCGGTGGCGATATTACCGGCAATCAGCTGAATGCCGGGGAAGGCATCTTTGACCAGCTTGATGGTCTTCATAATGTTGGCGGAATGGCCGTGGGCCGAATCCAGCACCAAAACATCCACGCCCGCTTCGATCAGCGCGCCTGCGCGATCCAAAACGTCGTTGGTAATACCAATGGCGGCGGCGCAGAGCAAGCGGCCCTGCTCATCTCTGGCGGAATTGGGGTACTTTACAGCCTTTTCAATATCCTTAATGGTAATAAGGCCGGAAAGCTTGCCGTTTTCATCCACCAGGGGAAGCTTTTCCACCCGATGCTTTTGCAGAATGATTTTAGCCTCTTCCAGAGTGGTGCCAACAGGGGCAGTAATCAACTTTTCACCGGGGGTCATAACGGTGGAGATCTTCACATTGAAATCGGTCATAAACCGCATATCGCGGTTGGTGATGATACCGACCAGCTTATCGTTTTCGCAGATAGGAACACCCGAGATCTTGAATTTGCCCATCAGCGCATCGGCTTCATAAACGAAATTATCGGGAGAAAGGAAGAAGGGCTCATGAATAACGCCGTTTTCGCTGCGTTTTACCCGCTGAACCTCTTCGGCCTGCTGCTCGATAGTCATATTCTTATGAATAACGCCGATACCGCCTTCGCGGGCCATGGCAATGGCCATCTTGCTTTCAGTAACGGTATCCATCGCGGCGCTCATCAGCGGCACGTTCAGTTTGATCTTATTGGTAAGGCGGGTATTGAGCTTAACCATATTAGGCAAAACTTCGCTCTTGGCGGGAACCAGCAAAACATCATCAAAGGTCAACGCTTCTTTTAAAACTTTCTCTGCGTAATTCATACATCCTTCTCCTTTATCTTTTTTGTTATTAATATTGTATTATACAATCATTTTATAAGGATTGCAAGTATTTTTTAATTGATCTCTGTTTCAAGGGATACCATTTGACAATATGTGTAAAATTAAGTATAATTATAAGGTTAGTAAAACTTTTGGAGGATTGCATGGCAAGAAAGAACGAGTATAACGACGAAAGTATCGTAAAACTAAAAGGCCCGGATCAGGTGCGGCTGCGGCCGGGCGTCATCTTCGGCTCCGACGGGCTGGACGGTTGCCAGCACGCCATCTTTGAGATCCTTTCCAATTCCATCGACGAAGCCCGCGAA
>JAZODI010000104.1:0-16826 GCA_045596965.1 Eubacteriales bacterium
CAAATTCACTTTTATCGGTTAGTTGTATTATAGCATAATTAAAGTGATTATCAAAGAGTGTTTTTAAAAAACGATCCCTTTAGAGTACGACTCATAAGATGGTTTATTTTTGATGTTGCAACCCCCCTTCTCATAAAACCGCTCAACTGAAATAGTGAAGACATAAAAAGGGACCTCTTTTTAGAGGTCCCTTTACTTCTATAAGGTGATGGTCTCCCCTAAATCGGGGATCATCAGGCGGGGGTCGCCCGCCGTTGTTTCTTCAACAGCCGCCCATAATCCCAAAGGATCCTCCTCCCGCAGGGGCAGATGGAGAAGGATGATCTTCTCCGCGCCCAGCGCCATGGTTTGCTTCCAGGCGGCGGGGGTGGCGGCATAGGCATAAGGCACGATCAAAAGATCGGGCTTGGGTAGGTCCATGGTTTTCCAAACCAAGGGGGAAGCGTCCCCTGTAAACCATATGCAGGCGCTCCCCTCGATAATAAATCCCGCATGGGGAATTTCCACCTTACCGATATGGCGGGCGGCAACGGGGGAGATTTTCAAAGAGCCCACCGTTTTCTTCGAAAGATCCTCCGCCTCCAAGATGGGGCGGAGGGTTTTTCTTTCAAATTCTTCGGCAAAATTCCCATCATAATGATCGGGATGCCGATGGGTGAACGCCAGCGCATCGGGGGGATCTTGCAAAAGCATCTCCCTGATTTCGCGGGGAGTACCCAAAAAGGGCGGATAGGGCGGGCAAACGCCGTCCAAAAGGATCTTCACCCCATCCAATTCCAGCAAAATCCCTGCATTGGCGGTTCGCAGCAGTTTCATTATACGCCCTGAGCGGAGCGGCGGAGCGCCTCGGCCTCGGTGCAGCCGTTTTCAGCAACATAGCCGGGCAGGGGCAGAACCTTTTCGTGGATGGCATCCAGGATCCAGCCCGCCTGGGGGAAGAAGAATTCATCGAATTCGAAGGGCGGGGTGATCCAGTTGCGGGCGCCGACAACAACGGCGGGAGCATCCAGATCGTCGAAGCAAAGCTCGGTGATCTTCTGGGCAATATCATTGAGGAAGGAGCCGCGGGCGCAGGCATCGGATACCAAAATCACGCGGCCGGTCTTACGGACAGACTCCACGATCTTCTCATACTTCAAGGGAACGAGGGAGTGGAGGTTGATCACATCGGCCTCCAAGCCATACTTCTCGCTCAATTGCTTGGCGGCATCCATAGCACGATAGAGGGCGGCACCAACGGTCAGGATGGTGATATCCTTACCGTCGCGAACCTTATTGACATCGCCGATCTCGATCTCATAGCGCTCTTCGGGAACGCCGCCTTCATGGAACTGCTCGCCAACGTCATAGATTCTCTGGCTCTCAAAGAAGACAACCGGGTCGGTGCCCTTCAGAGCGGTTTCCATCAAGCCCTTAGCTTCCCAAGGAGTTGCGGGGAAGCAGACCTTCAGGCCGGGGATATGGGCGCAAAGAGCGGTCCAATCCTGGCTATGCTGAGCGCCATACTTGGAACCAACGGATACGCGCAAAACAACGGGCATCTTCAGAATGCCTGCAGACATGGACTGCCATTTAGACATCTGGTTGAAGATCTCATCGCCGGCGCAGCCGATAAAGTCGGCATACATCAGCTCGACCATGGCGCGGCCGCCCGAAAGGGCATAACCGACAGCGGTACCAACGATAGCACCCTCCGCCAAGGGGGAGTTGAAGAGGCGGCTATGGGGGAATGCATCCATCATGCCGCGGTAAACGGCGAAAGCACCGCCCCAATCGCGGCAGTCTTCACCATAAGCAATGAGGGTGGGATCCTCATAGAAGCGATCGTAGATAACCTCGGAAAGAGCATCGCGGAGGTTATACATCTTCATCTTGGAAACGGGCTTGCCGTTGGCATCCACCACGTTGCGGATCTTGCTCTTGATCTTCTTATAGCCTTCGGCCTCCGCCTTGGGAACGGTAACCTCGGGCTCGCGATCATCAAACTTCTCCACAACCTCATTGGAGAACATCAAACGTTCCACCACAGCGGGATCCTTCTTGAAATCGCAATAGGGGCTGATCTCGGGATCGGCGGCGGCCTTGCAGATCATGGTCATGCGGTCGGAGGTCTCCTTCAGGATGGCATCCACCTCTTCCTGAGTCATCACACCGGCTTCGATCAGCTTGGCGGGATAGGTCAGAAGGGGATCGACTTCCTTCCAGGCATCCATTTCTTCCTTGGTGCGGTAAGCATTCTGGTCGGAAACGGAATGGCCGGAATAACGATAAGTAACGGTCTCCATCATAACAGGGCCCTGGCCGTTGCGCAGCAGCTCCAGCTTACGCTCCATGGCATCGATAACAGCCAAAGGATTGTAACCATCAACGGTTTCAGCATGGAACTGGGTGGGGCTGACACCGGAGGCGATACGGCTCATGCGATCCTGGCCCATGGTTTCGCCGCGGGTCTGGTCGCCCATACCGTAGGAGTTATTAAAGATATTATAGAGGATGGGCATGCCATCATTATGGGATTCCCAAAGGGTCTTATACTGATCCATGGCGGCAAAGTTCAGCGCTTCCCAGACAGGGCCGCGGGCCATAGCAGCATCGCCCACGTTGCAAACGACGATACCCTTCTTATTATTGACCTTCTTATAGAGGGCCGCGCCGGTGGAGATGGTGCCCGAACCGCCAACGATGGCGTTATTGGGATAAATACCGAAGGGCAGGAAGAAGGCGTGCATAGAACCGCCCATACCCATATGGAAACCGGTCTCGCGGGCAAAGATCTCGGAGAGTGTTCCATAGAGGATGAAGCGGATGGCCAGCTCCTTCACATCCTTGCACTCGCCCAGCTTCTGGGTGGAGCGCAGGCACTTGCCTTCCAGGAAGTTTTCCATAACGTCCATCAACTGCTCATCGGTCATCTTATTGATGGTGGAGAGCGCCTTGGCAAGAATTTCGGAATGGGAGCGGTGAGAACCGAAGGCAAAATCGTTCTCATCCAGCAGATAGGCCTGACCGACGCAGGCGGCTTCCTGGCCGGTGGAAAGGTGGGCAGGGCCGGGATAGGTATGGTCGATGCCGTTATAAGAGCCCTGGGTCTTGATGAGGTTGAGCATGGTCTCAAACTCACGCAAAACAGTCATATCGCGGAAGATGCGAATGAGATCTTCCTTAGTATATTTTCCGCTCTTGAGTTCTTCTTTAACAGTCTTATTATACTGGTTGACAGGGATGTCCTTAAAGGTAACTTTGCCTGCGGCACGCACCTCATTGGGATCAACGAATAAATTCTTAGGCATTTTAATTCACTCCTTTTTTACTCATCAATGAAAAATCGCTTCGCGAATAATTTCAGCAACAGTGGGATGGGGGAATACCAATTTCTGCAGTCTGGAAGGAGTCAGCTCAGTATCCACCATCATGGTGGCGGTCATGATGATCTCGGAGGCATAGGAGCCAACCAGATGGCATCCGACCAAGCGGTTCTTATCGGTATCGATCACCAGCTTGATAAAGCCCTTGCCGCCCTCATTTTCGGCCAAATAGCGGCCGGCATAAGACATGGGGAGCTTCACCTCGCGCACCTTCATGCCTGCCTCTTCGGCGGCTTCCTTGCTATAGCCGACGCTGGCTACCTCAGGATCGGTATAGATAACCGAGGGGATCACATCATAGCGCATCTCATCGGCCTTGCCGATCATATGGTTGACCGCAACCTCCGCCTCGCGATAGGCGGTATGGGCGAGCATCAGCTTGCCGTTGCAATCGCCGATGGCATAAACGCCGGAAACGTTGGTGCAGAGATGGCGGTCGGTCTTAATCGCGGCGCGGTCCATCTCCAGGTTGAGGGTCTCCAACCCGATATTGGCGGTGGCGGGCTTGCGACCGGCCGAAAGAAGAACCTTATCGCACTTGATCTCCTTCTTCTCGCCGTTTTCTTCATAGATAACGGAATCGGCCTTTACCTCCAGCACCTTGCAGGAAAGCTTAAAGACCATCCCCCTCTTTTCAAAGGCATCGGTTAAGACCTTGCAGATCTCGGGGTCGGTTGCGCCCGCGATCTTGGGCATCATTTCGATAACGGTTACCTTGGTGCCCACGCTGGCGAAATAATAGGCCATCTCCAGGCCGATAACACCGCCGCCGATAACAACCATTTCCGCAGGTAAGGTCTTCTCGTCCAGCACCTCGCGGTTGGTAACAACAAATCCGCTTGCCAGCCCTTCCTTCAAACCGGGAACGGGGGGAACGACCGTTTCGCTGCCCGCGGCAATAACCAGGCGCTTACCTTCATAGGTCTCGCCACCCGCTTCGATCAAAAAGCCATTGGCGCCGCGGCCTTTGATCACGCCCTCGGCGGCAACAACGGTAACCTTATTGGCCTTCATGGTTGCCCCAACGCCGCCGACCAGGGTTTTAACAACCTGATCCTTGCGGTCGATAACCTTGGCATGATCATAAGTAACATTCTCGGCAGTAACGCCGAAGGCCGCGCTCTCTTTGGCGTGGCGATACATTTTGGAGGAATTGAGCAAGGTCTTGGTGGGGATACAGCCCTCATTGAGGCAGGTACCGCCCAGCGCCTTTTTCTCAAAAACCGCGGCCTTGAGGCCGTTTTGCGCGGCGCGCTCGGCGCAGAGATATCCGCCCGGGCCGCCACCCAATACTAATACGTCAAAAAGTTCCATATTATACCTCTCTTACTTAGCAAGCATAGTGGTGAAGTTTGCCAGATTCTGACCCAGCTCCTTGAGGAAGCGGGAAGCAGGTGCACCGTCTACCGCGCGATGGTCATAGGTCAGGCTGAGGCCCATAGCGGGATAGATCTCGATGGAACCATCGGGCGCGCGGCGAACGCGATCGATGGTGGTATCCACGCCCAGAATACCGGTTTGAGGGGGATTGATAACCGGAGTAAAGGATTCGATCCCCAGATTACCCAGGTTGGAAACGGTAAAGGACGCGCCCTGCAAAAGATCGGGGCTGATATTGCCCTCGCGGCATTGGGCGGCCAGATCCTTGATGGCCTTGGAGATCTCCAAGAGGCTCATCTCATCGGCATGGAAGATGGTGGGAACCATCAGGCCGCGGGGGGTATCCACCGCAACGCCGAGGTTGACATGGTTAAAGAGGCGAATGGAGGAATCATCCAGCATATGAGCATTCAGATCGGGATGATTCTTCAGGGTGCGGGAAACGGCGAAGAGGATCATATCACCCAGGGTAATGCCCGCCAGGTCGCCTTCGGCGGCCTTGAGTTGCTTTCTATAAGCCAAGATACCGGTGGCATCAAAGGAGGAGTTATGGGTGAGCTGAGCCATGGTCGAAAGAGAAGCGTGCATCGACTTGCTGATGGCGCGGCGAATCCCGCTGAACTTAACATCCTTATATTCTTCCTCTGCGGCAGCAGGTGCGGCGGCAGGGGCAGCAGGTGCGGCGGCAACGGCAGGATTATCCATCAAGGTGCGGACATCCCGCTCAATGATTCTCCCATTGGGGCCGGTGGGGGTAGCCAAAGAGGCATCCACGCCGGCACGCTCGGCCAATTTCTTGGCGCGGGGGGAGACAGCGGTCTTGCCCTCCACTGCGGTGGTCTCCGCGGCGGGCGCAGGAGCAGCGGCAGGGGCGGGAGCGGCTTCGGCGGCGGGGGCAGGAGCTTCGGCAGGAGCCTCAGCGGCGGCCTCTGCGGGGCGCAGGGCGGAGCAATCTTCGCCGGGCGAGCCGATGGCGCAAACGTTCATCAGGCAGGGAACCTCATCCCCATCCTGGAAGAAGATCTCCAAAAGAGTGCCTTCCTCGGTGGATTCACATTCAAAGCTGGCCTTATCGGTTTCATAGGTGAAGAGGATATCCCCTACCTTCACCGCATCGCCAACCTTCTTTTCCCAGGTGCCGATAATGCAGCTTTCAACGGTAATACCGGCCTTGGGCATAATGACAGCATTTGCCAAAACAAACTCCTCCTTTATAAGTAGTTTATATATATTATTACATAGTAATTGTACTACAACCAAATCCTTCCGTCAATGGTTTTTATCCTACTTATTATCGAATGTTTTTCGAAATTTTTATTGACGGCACATCATTTTTTACTTAAAATAGGGTAGGTGATGCTATGATCAAAGAAATTCGGCTTTTTATCAGCCAAAATACCAATCCATACCATAATTTAGCCATCGAAAAATACCTATTGGACACCCTGCCCGAAAACTGCTGCACCCTCTATCTATGGCAGAATGTCCATACGGTCGTGATCGGCAAAAATCAGAATGCCTGGGCGGAATGCCGCTGCGCTCTTTTGGAGGAGGAAGGGGGGCTTCTTGCCCGCCGCCTTTCGGGAGGCGGAGCGGTCTATCATGATCTGGGAAACCTCAATTTTACCTTCCTTTGCCCCACCGACGAGGAAGATATTACCAAAAATCTGCAGGTGATCCAAACCGCCTGCGCCATGGCGGGGATCACCGCCGAGCGCTCGGGGCGCAACGATCTTTTGGCCGATGGACGCAAATTTTCCGGCAACGCTTTTTACCATTCCAAGGGGAAATCCTATCACCACGGCACCCTGCTCATCGCCGCCGATACCGAAAAAATGACCCGCTACCTCACCCCGCCCAAAGCCAAATTGGAGGCGAAAGGCATTCAATCGGTCCGCTCGCGGGTGCTCAATCTTTCGGAGCTTGCCCCCGCGCTGACCTGCGATAAGATGGCAAAGAATCTCATCGCCGCTTTTGAGCAGGTTTTTGGCCTGCCCATCACCCCCTGCCCCGAACCCGCGGAAACCATCATCGAGCCTTTGGCCGAAACCTACGGGAGTCGGGAGCATCTCTATGGTGCGCCCCTGCCCTTCACTCTCTCCTGCAAGGAGCAATTTGGATGGGGCGGCGCGGAATTGCAGCTGCAAATTAAAGGCGGGGTTATTTTAGCCGCCCGCCTCTATACCGATGCCTTGGAGCATACCCTGCCTCAAGAGGCGGAAAAAGCCCTTTCGGGCATCCCCTTTGAGCCCGAGGCGGTAAAATCCGCCCTTTCCCCCCTGCCCCACGGCGCAGATCTTTTTGCTATTCTTAAAAACCAAGCCTTTTAGTATTGCCAAGCGCCCAAAAGGGCGTTTGGCCTCGATATAAATTCCTTCGGAATTTTCGATATACTTTAAGGTGAGAAGAGTAATCCGAACCTGCCTCAAAGCAGGATATTTCGGTGCTTTTTACTTATTTTTCTTTGATCGGCGGCAGCATTGGCGAGTATTTTAACGAAGGGTGAGCGGAAATCCGCTCTTTTTAAAACAAGGTTCGAATTACTCTTGTCACCTTAAGCCCCGCTTGCGATTGCAAGCGGGGCTTAAAGTTCGATATAAACTGCGTCTTCAATATGCTTTTGTATAGAAGCATACACCGAAGGTACATGCTTCTATACAAAAGCGAGAAGGAATGAATATCATATCGAAATTTTGCCAAAGCAAAATTATATCGAATTTGGTAACAGCAAATATATCGAATCGGCAGGATGCCGATATCTCGACTCCAACACCATTCATTTGTGTTAGTACAATTGAATTGTACTCCATCATTACCACCTACCCTTGTAGGGGGTGCCGTCCTCGGCGCCCCGCCCATCTTCCCCTCCAACACAAATGAATTGTGTTGGAACATTCAGCATCATTAAATCAGGTCTTTCCGTTCCGACTTGTAGGGGCGGTCGTCCTCGGCCGCCCATTTTTGATGGTTGATGGAATGTGGGTGGCCAAGGATGTCCACCCCTACAAAAAGGGATATTGTTTTTCAACACAATTCATTTGTGTTAAGAATACAATTAAATTGTCCTCTCAAAAATACCGTGTCAACGTACCAATTCATTTGGGTCGTATCAATCTCCCTGCCTCTTGTAGGGGGCGATGCCCACATCGCCCCGCCGTTCTTCCTCCAACACAATTCATTTGTGTTAAGAATACAATTGAATTGTACTCTTAACATCTGCATCGGAAAGTGCACCAATTGAATTGGGTTTGTACAGTTTAATTGTACTGTTCTCCTCAAGGCAGAGGGTTGATACAAATCGTTTGTGCAGGCCGGGTGGCCGAGGACGTCCAGCCCTACAAAAAAGATCGCGTACTAACACAAATGAATTGTGTTAGTACAATTAAATTGTTCTCTTAACCGATCACAAGGCATAAAAAACCACCCCATCGGGGTGGTTTTTATTTTTTATTTCACAATAAATCCGCAGGGCAGCTTCCAGGAGGAATTTTCATAATAGAAGGTTACGCTGCTCTTTAAGTATTTTCCCTCATAATACATGCAGGAGGAGCTTCCGCCGTCCAGATTGGCGGCATTGACCGCGCCATATTCCTGCATCACCGCGATGAGATCGCCGCTGGATGCGCCCAGATGGCCGGATTTGCCCCGCCCATCGGTAACGAACATCAAAATAGAGCCGTCCGCCCGCTGGCCGATGGCGGTGCGGGGGTTGAGCCCGCTGCCCATGCCGTTCATTTCCCGCGCTTCATTATTGATAATGAGCTGGACAAAATGGTTATTGACATCGCTGGCCTCTTCCTGGAAGGTAACCGCATCGCGGATCTTCCGTTCCTTCACCAGCGCCTCCACCTCGGCGGCGTTCATATCGGAAATATCAATGATCTGCAGGATATGGTCCTCGGTGAGGCTGATCAGAACCAGCCCGGGATATTCCTGAGGGCGGTTGAGCTGGATCTCGCCGCCCGCGACCACCACCCCATAGGGGCGTCCGCCGGAGTTATTGGAGGAATCATAAAGCCCGCCGTTGATGCCCGCCACCGCGCCGTTATCCTTCACCAATTGGTCCAAGGTGACGCCGGTCTCCCGCCAAGGATAGATGGAGGCAAGGCTCACCCGCGCAGGGTCTTTCACGATCATCATGGTGCCGGTATAGGTGGCACCGCTGACCTCTTGGATCTCGATGGGGCTTTGCTCCTCTTCCCCGCCGCCGATCTGGATCAGCCCGCTATCCACCTCCAAATCTAAGCTCTGCATGGAGTTTTTATCCACAATGCTTTGGATCTCCTCGGGGCTCAAAAAGAGGGAGGCCAAAAACTTCAGTTGTCCGGTCTCCAAAATGGTGGTAACAAACATCTGCTGGGCCGAAGGGAAGGCATCGGAGCAGATCATGCTGAGAGAAACGGTAACGGTCAGCACCAAAGCCAGCAAAAAGGTGCCCAAAAAGGCGCCCGCCTTCAAAAGGATCATGCCGATCCGCTTGAGCAAAACGCTCTTATTTTCCATCCTCAGCCACCTCCTTCAGGCCTGCCAACAGCCAGCGGTCTCCGCTCCGAACGAAATAGAAGCGGTCGTTCATGGCATCGTCCACCAACTTTCCGCCGTTGGTCAGCCGCATATGTTTCACAAACTGCACCTCCACCGCAAAACAATCGGCGGTGATCCGTTGGAAATTGCTCACTTTATTCTCGGTAAAAGCAGGGCTGAGCAGGCTATGGCTGGCAAAGAACTGCTTATCGATGGAGGTGGAATATTTCTTGGCCACTTCATATTGATAGGAATCGGGGAGCATCTGCTCCGCCATTTGGGCGAAGGTGCGGTCGTTGCTCATAAAGAGGCTCCAATTCTGCGCCACCCGCAAAACGTTCACCTTCGCGGCGATCTCCTTGGGCACCTCCTGCTCCTTGGGAAGGGGGGTGGTGAGATCCCAATCGGAGAGCCCTTGATCAAGGGTTACCGCCTCGCCTTTTTCATCCGCGATCGCGATGGCGGCATCCGCCTTCAAGATGGCGATCTCATAGCAGACCTGCTTGGGCAGATCCTTTACCAATCCTTCCAGAATCTCATATTCCGGCGCCAGCTCCTCCGCACCGGCCACCGCCTTGCCCTCTAAAGTAACGGCATAGCCCGCAGGGGTGCGGATGGTCTTATGGGTGAGGGGCAGGTCGGTCTTGCCGTCGTAGATCTCCTGATTGCCGTAGAGATCAGAAAGGATGATGGAGGGCTTTTCCAACCGCAAAATATCATATTTGATCCGCCCGCTGGGCAAAAGGGTGCCTTCCATCCCTTCCATCCCTTCCCCATCCACCTCCACCTTGATGGTTGCGGGGAGGGTGAGGGAATATTCATAGATATCGGGGATGACCCGAAAGTTCTTAACGGTATAGCCCACATCCGTTCCGTCGGCAGCGGCCACCTTAAACTGCGGCTCTAAGTAGACGCCCGAAAGGGTAAACTTCGCCTTGCCGCCTTCCGCCTTGGGAGCAAGCTCCTTCCCATCGGCCCAAAGCTTGAAGCCCTCGGGCAGGGTGGCGGTATATTCCCGCTCCTCCAGCAGGGGCACCACCTTCTCCACCGCCCATTCGCGGGTGGTGAAGACCGCAAGTTTTGTCTCGGCGGGGCCTTGGGCTTTGAGTAAAACCTCCGCCAGGGGGAAGCTCCCCTTACGGATGATATAGCCCATCTCGTCCTCGGCAAACCGCCCGGTTTGGGCAATATAGCTCAGATCCTCGCTTTGGCAAAGGGCAATGAATTGCGCCTTGGTCTGCTCATCCACATCGGGCAGATCGAATTTTTCCCAATAATCCTTCTCTTGGGATTCTTTGGCCAAAAGCTCGATGGCAAGCTCCGCCTGCCGCTCGGGGCGGGCGGCCTCATAATCGGCCAAAAGCCCCCGTACATAAAGGATGGCCGCCAGCATCAGCACCGCAAGCAAAGCGGCGAAGGCAAGATAGATCCATTTAAAAATCGGTTTCTTCATGGTTTTTTAACATCCTTTTCCGAGTTGAAAACCCATTTATGCTGAATACGGAAACTGAAAAAGAAAAGTATGGTATCCACAATCATTTTAAGGATGGTGGAAAGCCAGGCCGCCTCGATCACCAGCAGATGCTCCAGCAAAAAGACTGCCGCCGCCGAAAGGCTGATCTGCACCACCACCAGGAAATAATAGCGCAGCAGGGAGCGGCGGTTGGTCTGCTCGCCAAACACCACCTTCGCATTGATGAGGTAATTCACCAGCGAGGAGATGGCCCGCGCCAGAAAAGAGGCGGTAAAGGTGGCGGGAATGGGCAAAACGCCCAGCAGAGGAAACAGCTTGAGCAAAAAGAAGGCCAGCGCATCCACCACCGCGGCCGCCGCTGAGCTGAGCAGATATTTGAGGATCAGCCCATAGATCCGCAAGCTATCCCGCACCACCCGAAAATGGGAGGAGCGGTTTTCTTCAATATATACGGTTTCGATGGCCACCTGCCGAAAAGGCATCTTGGCGCGGCTCATCGCGAAAAGCATCTGGGTCTCATATTCATAGCGATCCCCTTCGATGGATGCCATCATGGGCAGGCTCGCCTTGGGGAATGCCCGCAGGCCGGTCTGGGTATCGCCGATCTTCATGCCGAAAAAGAGGCGGAAAACGCCGATGGTGATGCGGTTGCCGAATCGACTTCTGGGCGGCACATCCGCGCCCGAGAAATCCCGGCAACCCAAGGTGATCTCCCCGCTCTCTTCCATAGTGCGCGCCACCGCAAGGATATCCTTGGTGCGGTGCTGACCGTCGGCATCGGCGGTAACGACCCCTGCAAAATCGGGCCGCTCCTGCATAAAATAGGCAAAGGCGGTCTTGAGCGCCGCCCCCTTGCCCCGATTGATGGGGTGGCGCAAAAGGGTGCATTGGGGGATCTTCTCCACCGCCTCAAAAATGGGCGCAAATGCTTCGCCGCTCCCATCGTCTACCACCAGAATGTCGGCAAAATGCTCCGCCGCCTCCTGAAGGGTAGCCAGCAGTTTTTCATCGGGTTTATAGGCCGGAATAATTAAGGATACCTTGTTCATCGCTCTTCCTCATCTTCCAATCTGAATTTTCTCCGCCGAATCAGCGCGATCACGCCCGCGATCAGAAACAGTCCTGCGCATCCGCAAAGGCCGTAAACCGCCATTTTGCGGTATTTCTCTTGCTGCGCCGCCGCTTCGGCCTCGAATTTCGCCTCTTGCTCGGCCTCCAGGCGCTCGCGCTCCGCCTCGGCCTCTTGACGGGCGATCTCCTCCCGCTCGGCATGGGTCAAAACGTTTTCCATAAAATCACCGCCCGCCTGATCGGGGCCCACCTTCGTATCGTAAAGCCCATATTGGCAGGGAGAATAGGTCTTGATCTGGGCTGCTTTGGTGATCTCGTTATTGTTGCCGTAGATCCACCGTTTAAACCAGGTCCATTGCTGGCTCTTATGGCAGCCAAACCCCTCCTGAGTTACCTGGAAAGGGGTTTTTCCGCCCAGGCTCTCCAAGGGGGTATCCCAATCCATGGTGATGGGGTTTTCTTTATAAAGGTGCAGGTAGGTCTTCTCCACCTGCCAGGTGCCGTATTGGGCGGCGCTTTCGGGATATTGCTCCCCAGCCGCCGCCAGTTGGATCGCCTCGGTCAGCGCCGATGCACAAAAAACATGGGTGCCGTGGCCGTATTCCCCGTCGAGATCGTGGGAAACCACCACCAACGGCCTAAACCGCCGCAGGCATTCGGTGATATAACTCTTAAAATCATCGTAGGTCACCCCCGCCGCTCCGAAGGCTTTTTCCGCCTGCTTAAAGGCGGTATCGCGATTTTTGGATTCGGAATAAACGTCGGGGAAGGTGCTCATAACCGGATAGTTGCGGATTCCCACCTTCCAAAGCCCGTCCAATTGCTCATGGGGGCGGGTGTGGTCTTGGGCACCGCCCGCCTCAAAGTGCTGGACAATATAAACCACCTGCACCTCCATCTTCCGCTCGATGGCATAATAGGGCAGAATCCCCGCAAAAAAGAGCTGTTCATCGTCGGAATGGGAGGAGAGGAGCATCAGGTCGGCCTTCTCGCAGGGGGCATCCCAATTCTGCACCCAATCGGGCAGGTCGCCCCCGGTAAATCCGTAAACATCGGCAATCACCGTCCCTGCAGGGAACTTGAGCCCCACCGTAGTCGGCATTTTGCCGAAAAGGGAAACCAGATCCAGATATTCATGGAGAAATCCATGCTGACCGCAGGTGATGATCCGATTGCCCGCCTTTAAGGCCCATTCTTCGGGAAGACGATCGAATTCAATATAAATATAGGCGATCCCCTTAGGGTTTTTCAGGTTGATCACGCCCTCCTCGTTTGCAACGGTATAGGTCCCTCTGTTGCTATCGAATAACGCGCTTGTATCGGAAAAGCCTCTGGCATTCCATGTTGTCTCGCTATAATCCGCCTCGGCCGCGCGGGCAGGAATCAATAATAATGCGCCGAAAACAAAAACAATCAAAACGGTGCGTAAAAACTTTCGGATCATCTTTACTCTCCTTGAATGAATTGCATATTTCTTCAATTTAATAGTATACCACCTTTTATTCATAATTGCAATGGGGGATGTTGAGAGCAAAAAATAAGCGGAACCTCATGGTTCCGCTTATTTTTTAATGTCCCCTCATATCCAAGTCCAGCAAGGCGCGCGCAAAACCGCCAAGCTTTTTGGCCGCTTCGGAATCCCAGCAGGTGATGGAATAATAGGTTTTTTCCGTATCATCAAGCTTTTTTCTGAAACTATAGTTGGGAGAATTCAAAAAATCCAGTCTCTCATCCTCTTGGACGTGCACCTCAATAAAATCGAATCTCTGTTCATAATATTCTTTCAACTGCGTTTCATTCAACACACTGCTGATCAGGATGGAGCCCATATACTGCATTCCGTTGCCGTTGCCAACCAGTTTTCCCGCAACCGACATGGAATCCTCCAAAACCGTATCGGCAGGCAAAGAATATTCCATCAAATCCATTTCAATGCCATCCGCAAGAATATCGTTGGTAATCACCACGCCCGTATATAAAAGAAACGGCAAAAGCAACAAGAACAAAATCAAATATTTCCCGATCTTTTTCAACATTTTTTCACCGCCTTAAATTTTATCGTGTACTTATGTCAAATCAGGACCATATCATAACTCAGATAGAGATATAATAATAAAAATCCAAAAGATATTAATGTTGATATAGAAGAAGCAACTGTATACTTAATTCCGCCTTCAATCTTCCTCTTTATGCAAACAGTTGAACAAACAATGCCCATTAATCCGGTTGCCAACCCGAATGTAATAGAAATCAAAATTAAAATAATGTACAAAAAAATACACATAAACGCCAATGGCAATAAAGGAATTAATAACATAGCACCCAAAATCAACCCAAGGATAACCAAATTTGTTGCTAATGGAATTTTAGACAATCTTCCGGCTAATAAGGGCAGGGTTTCTTCGTTTTTGAATTCAAAGTTTTTTTGCTTCCATTTATTCAAAATGCAACACGCGACAATTAGAGATATTGCCGTCAAAATCAATACTCCCAGAAACAACATATCGCTTGTTTGCATAATATCACCGCCTTGGGTTCGTATATTTTTTAAATCTATACCATGGCTCCCTCCTCAGAGGGCGGTTTTGGGGTTTATTCCATCCCTTCAAGATTTTGCAGTCTTTCAATTGCGGAATTTTTTATAGCCGTTTCGCCGCCATGGGCAGCGCAATACTGATAGTAGAAAACCGCCTTTTCAGGATCCTGCATTTTTTCATAAACTTCACCCAAAATATAGTGAGCAATCAACTTCCCCAATGGATCGAGCTTGGGAAATCCTCGCTCCAACAATTGAAGATTATTGATCTCCACCATTTGATAATCGCCCATTGCCATCGCGCGATCGCCTTTCATAATTCCGTCTGCCAACACTTTAGACATCATATTTAATTTCATTTTTTGCGTTTCAATAAACAGTTTTTCTGCTTCGTCCTTTTTCCCATACGAAAACATATAGGAAACTTTCCAAAGGTTGGCATATGCCTTCTTTTTCTCGGGGGCAACCGCAACCATTTCCTCAACCGTTGCCAGAACATTTTCTTGATCGTTCATGCAATCATACGCGACAGCAACCAACGCCAAGACATCCACATCGGGCTTTTTAACAACAAGATCGGGCGCATTTTTTAAAGCTATATAGTGATCAATAAATTCTGCAGGCCTTAATTCTTTGCGCACCAATTTATTGCCAAGATTTATCAGCTTACCCTTTCCTTCGGCAAATCGACCCGCCCAAAAAACCAAACCGCAAAGAATATATACAATTATTCCCAAAACAAACAAGGGTTCAGCGGGAGCCCCCATCGCATAAAAAAGCAACGAAAAAATAACGCAGATATTCCCCAACAAGAAATAAGCAATCGTTAAAATTAATGTTTTTTTAAAACTCTTTTTTGTTAAGAACATAATATCACCGCCTTTGGGGTCCTATATTTTCAACTTGACACCTTGGCTCCCTCTGACGAGGGAGGCTTGGGCGATTATTGGCTTCTCCGATTAGTTCAATCAAAAACATTCCACCGCCGCCTTAGGGTTCAAGAAAGGGGCTGATCCGTCTCGCCCTCCTCCGCTTGGTTGATGGCCTCTTCTGCAAGCATCTTTTTGATCCGGCCCATCTCGATCAATTGGAGGATCGTAACTACTATGTATATACCAATGCACACCACACTAACATCGGTCGCCAAACCAACAATCTCTTCGTCTTGAATTAAACCAAAAAAGACATACATTCCCCCCTCATCCCCGCCATCGGGAAAAAGAACATGGGAAAGTACGCTGGTCAAAAACGAAAGCCCTGTATAAATCCGCAGTCTTACCGAGTAAGCCTGTTTTGTTATTGCTTTTCCGTTTATAATGATGAATACAACCGCATGGATGATGGGAAAGGCCGCCAAAGTCAGAAACACCCTGAGCCAGCCCATGTTCAAAATCCATGAAGCCCCCATTATGACCAAGCATAAGAGCATCATAACATAATAAAAAATACTTTTGGAATCATTACGTTTCTTCAGCTTCAGCAATAAGCGGATAAGGAAAAAGATTCCAAACCCAAATCCGCCCACAATAGCCAATGGTAATAAAACACCAATAACGTCAAATATATTTCCTTTTCCTGCCATTATATATCACCGCCTTGGGATTCTAAATCGTTAATATTTGACTTAATAAACATCAATGTTTGAACATTTTGTTCTGATAAAATCAAAGAATTTGGCGTATTGTTCGATGGACTCGAAACAAGCCATCGGCAGCATATATCCCATAACATTGCTAACATGAATATAGATCATTTTGTTATCGACAATGCTTACTCGCTCAATCGCCGAATATTTTTGTTCGATTTTTCCATCGGGCATAGTTTCAACAAAACAATCGTCGTAGAATTCTAAAACCGATTCGGGAGAATAGCCCATCTTTCCGCTTTTCTTCAAGGATTTGATATGTACTTTTATCAACCAATAGTTAAATTTCTTCAAGATTAGCTGACAAAGAAGAAAAACGATCAACAAGGGGAAGAAACTCAAAAGATTTTCCTTAGAAAAACCGCGTGTAAACAAAGAAAGCAAAAAGGGTATTGCAATTGCAGCAGCAATCCAAATCCTGAAATTTCTCATTTGTTTTTTTCCGTAAGATGATCGGGTCATCCAAAAAATATTAAAGTCCAAGTAATCTTGGTCGTTGACTTTTATATCAAATTGAAATTTCATGTTGTTTACTCCTTTTGGAATATTATAACATATAATTATATACAGTGCAAGTTGGGGCAAAAAACAAGCGGAACCAGGAGGTTCCGCTTGTTTTTTATATTTCTGCTCCAAGCCATTCTTGAATATGATCCCGATAACTGCTTGTCAGAAAGTAATCTGCAACATAGCCCGGCTCGGTGAAGGGCAAAAGCTTATCTCCCAACCGAAAGCCTTCAAAATGCGCCAGCCGTTGACCGTAAACTTCTAAGTAATTATAATAACTTAGAATAGCCGTATGCTCATCGTCGGGCAGACCTTTAGAAAAAA
>JAZODI010000105.1:0-6126 GCA_045596965.1 Eubacteriales bacterium
GTATTGCCGCGCAAACCCGCCATGATCTCATCCATTCTCTGCTGGGGCATCACTGCCTCGATCTTGAAGCTGACGGTCTTTTCCTCAAAGTAACCATAGGTCTTATAGAGGATCTCCAGCGCCTGGACCAGATTCTTATTCTTATTTTTATAATACATCGCCATCTGGGCGATCAGCATGGAGGCGACCACCGAATCCTTATCCCGCGCATAATCGCCCTTGAGGTAGCCATAGCTTTCCTCAAAGCCCAGCAGGAACTGATGGGAGGCTTCATCCTTGAAGCGGTTCATCATCTCGCCGATATATTTAAAGCCGGTCAGAACCTCAAAATAGGCAACACCGTTTTCGGCGCAGATCTTCATCGGCATTTTAGAGGAAACAATGGTAGAGATCACCGCACCGTTTGCGGGGAAGGTACCTGCCTCCTTTTGCACCCGAATGATAAAATCGATCAGCAGAGCAGCGATCTGATTGCCGGTAAAGAGGGTTACCTGATCTCCTACCAGCGCGGCAACGCCCACCCGATCGGCATCGGGGTCGGTGGCGATAATGAGATCGGCGCCCACCTTTTTAGCCAAATTCAGGCCGAGGGTGAAGCCCTCCTTCTCTTCGGGGTTGGGGCTCTTAACGGTGGGGAAATCGCCATCGGGAACCATCTGCTCTTCAACAAAATGAGCATTTACGCCCAATTCCTTAAAGATGGCAGGGACCAGCTTATGGCCGGTACCATGGAAGGGGGTATAAACGATGGAAAGGTTCTTGGCCTCCGCGCTCAGATTCCCCAAGGGCAGTTGCTCTTCCAGCACCCGCGCCAGGTAGCGCCCATCCACTTCACTGCCGATGATCTCCAAAAGGCCCTTCTCAATGGCCTCCTCTTCGGAGATGGTCTCCACCTGCAGAGGATCCACCTTTTGCATCTCATTCAGAATGAAATCGGCCTGCTCGCCGGAGATCTGGGCACCGTCTTCAAAATAGACCTTATAACCGTTATATTCCTTGGGATTATGAGAGGCAGTAATGTTTACACCGCCAATGGCATGGAGATCCCGAATAGCAAAGGAAAGCTCAGGGGTGGGGCGCAACGCATCAAACAACCGCACCTTAATGCCCAAGGCGGCCATGGTGAGGGCCGTTTCCATTGCAAAACGCTTGCCGTTATTGCGGCAGTCATAGGCGATAATAATTCCCCGCTCCATCGCGCCCTTGCCCAGCGACAAAATATAGTTTCCAAAGCCTTTGGATGCGCGGCGAACGGTATAAATATTCATGCGGTTGGTGCCCGCACCCATGGTACCGCGCAGACCAGCCGTTCCGAATGCAAGATCACAACCGAAGCGGGAGCGGATCTCATCCTCCTTGCCGTGAACGGCGATCAGATCCGCCTTCAGGCGGCCGTCCAGCTCATAAAAACTTAACCAACGCTCATATTCTGCCTTATAATCCATCTTAATTTTCCTCCTGATATTCAATAAGCGCCTGCGCCAACTGATCGGGGCAGGATGTTCCTTTAAATCCGCACCGAATCCCGGCCAGACGCTCGATGGCCTCTTCAATTTCCATTCCTTCGATCAGAGAACCGATCCCCTGCAGGTTGCCGTTGCAACCGCCTTCGAAGGAAACGTTATGCAATATTCCCTCTTCATCCACATCAAACATAATTTTGCGGGAGCAAACACCCCGCGGCAGATAGGTATTCATTATTCAAAAGACCTCCTGTTTTCCATCGCCCGCGTTAAGGTAAGGCTATCGGCATATTCCAACGTTCCGCCTACAGGGATCCCCAGCGCAAGGCCGGTCACCTTCACCTCAAAGGGCTTGAGCAGTTTATGGAGATAAAGGGCAGTCGCCTGACCCTCCACATTGGGAGAGGTGGCCAAAATCACTTCCTCTACCGGCTCTTCCGCCACCCGATGCATCAGCTCGCGGATCTTGAGCTGATCGGCGCCGATGCCGTTGACCGGAGAGATCAGCCCATGAAGGACATGATAGGTCCCCTGAAAGGTGCGGGTGCGCTCCATGGCCTCCACATCCTCCGGTTTTTCAACAACGCAGATGGCATTTGCCCGCTTGGAATCAGCGCAGATGGGGCAAAGCTCCCGATCGGTAAGATTCTGGCAACGGGGGCAGCAATGGATCAGATCCTTGGATGCCAGCAGGGTATCGGCAAATTCCTTCACCATCGAATCACCCTGGGCCAGAATGAAATAGGCCATCTTCTGGGCTGTTTTTGCGCCCACGCCCGGCAATTTACCAAACTGCTCGATTAACTTATTGAGCTGCGTAATATTGGGCATGGCTTAAAAGAGACCGGGCATCCCGGGCAGGTTCAGCCCGCCGGTGATAGCGCCCATTTTGCTCTCCATGGCGGAATCCGCCTGCTTCATACCTTCATTGATGGCGGCAACGATCAGATCCTCCAGCATCTCCACATCCTCGGGATCCACTACCTCAGGCTGGATCTTGACCTCCAGAAGTTCCTTCTTACCGTTAACCTTGGCGCAAACAGCGCCGCCGCCCGCGGCTGCTTCAAAAACAGTGGCTTCCACTTCAGCCTGGGCAGTCTGCATATCCTCCTGCATCTTCTGCACACGGCGCATCATATCGCCCTGCTTCATATTATATCCATCGGGTAATCTTGCTTTCATAAGTTATTCTCCTTTATCAATTCCTGCAACGGATCATCCTCGCGCAGAGAGGCCGCCGCTTCTTTTAAAATAATCCGATAAGGCTTTCCGCCGGCGCGATGCGCCGCCTCTTCCAAAGCCTTTTTATTATCCGGCATCGCCAAAAAGTCGATGCAAAACTTCTGCTCCGAACGCAAAATAAGGGAATCCCCCTGCAAGGCCGGCTCGATATCCAATAAAAAGCCCAGCAGATTGGCATGGCCCGTATCCTGCAAAATTTCTTTCAGCATTTCCCAAAAGGGGCAATCCCCTTCCCCGCCCGCAGGCTCTGCCATGGGCGCAGGCTCTGCTTTCATTGGCGCAGGGGCAGGCTTTTCCTTGGGCGGCTCTGCCGCAATGGGCTCGCTGATAATGGGCGCGGGGGCAACCCCGCCCTTTTCCAGGCGGGCGATCCGCGCGCTGAGGGAAGCATAATCCTCCCCCAATTCCTCCCGACAAAGGGAGATGAGGGTCATCTCCGCCAAAAGGTTTTTCTCACTGGTGCGGCCCAGCTCATAAATACCATCCTGCAGGGTGCGCATCATCCGCATGATGCAGGCGGTGGGCAGCTGGCGGGAAAGGCGGATCTTTTGCTCCAGCTCCCGCTCATCGCATTCGATCAACTCCTGCGGCCGATCGCTTACACTGCAGATCAGCAGATCCCGCAGCACCGCCGAAAGATCGGCAAAAAGCTGAGCAGGGCCTGCATATCGCTCCCTTGCGGTCTTATAAAATTTCAATAGGCCGGTGGCATCCTTATTCCAGGCAAGGCGCACCGCCTCCATCAGCTGATCCCCCGCGCAAACGCCAACAATCTGCTCCACTCGATCCAGGGTAACCGGCTGCTGACCGTCGCGGCAACGATCCAAAAGGGATAAACCGTCGCGCATCGCACCATCCGCCAAGCGAGCCAAAAGGGACGCGGCGGCAGGCTCCAATTCAAAGCCCTCTTCCTTTGCCACATACTGCAACCGCCCTGCAATCAGCTCAGGGGTCAGCCGCTTAAAATCAAAGCGCTGGCATCGGGAAAGGATGGTGGCGGGGATCTTATGAATTTCGGTCGTTGCCAAAACGAAGATGACATGGCCGGGGGGCTCTTCCAATGTCTTGAGCAGGGCATTGAACGCCTGATTACTCAGCATATGCACCTCATCGATGATATAGACCCGGTATTTCACCGAGGCAGGCGCATAGATCAGCTCCTCCCGCAACTCCCGCACATCCCCGACGCCGGTATTGGTGGCGGCATCGATCTCAACAACGTCCATGGTGGATTCATTGAGGATGCCTTGGCATTGGGGGCAAGCGTTGCAAGGGTCGCCATCCCCGCTCTCGGCGCAGTTGACCGCCCGCGCTAAGATCTTAGCGCAGCTGGTTTTGCCGGTACCGCGGGTGCCGCAGAATAAATAGGCATGGGAAATATTCCCATCAGCGATCTGGGCGCGCAGGGTCTTTACGATATGCTCCTGCCCAACCACATCCGAAAAGGTGAGGGGGCGGTATTTTCGATAAAGTGCCTGATACATACATACTCCTAAAAAATTAAAATGCGAGGATTACCTTCATAAGACAGCCCTACGGACTCAAAACAGGAATTCGGCGCACATAGACGAAGATCCGCTTAATGCTGCTCGGTTCCCCGCCTGACATGGTTCACGGCACGCCCATTGCGCCGCGCCCGTCTTTTCAACATCCGGAGTGCTGCCTTATGAAGGCAACCCTCGCATATTCAGTTTAGCATAAATCCCAATGGATTACAAGCAAAAATCGTTTAAAATATAATTAAACTTGCGCTCATAGGCATCGGCAAGATTCAAGATCTCGCCATCGGCAAAAGGCTTGCCGACAATACTCATGCCGATGGGCATCCCTTCGGCATCATAACCGCAGGGGGTGCTGACCGCGGGCAAGCCCGCAATGTTAACGGTAACGGTATAAATATCCGCCAAATACATGGAGGTGGGATCCTCACTATGCTCCCCGATCTTAAAAGCAACATTCGGCGCGGTGGGGGTAATAATGCAATCGCAGGTCTTGAAGATCTCTTCATATTCCTTGCGGATGCGCCGCCGCAGCAGGTTGGCCTTTTTATAATAGGCATCAAAATAACCGCTGGAAAGGGCATAGGTGCCCAGCAGGATGCGGCGCTTGACCTCATCGCCAAACCCTTCGTTGCGGGTGGCGATCAGCCGCTGATCGAAGGAATCCCCTTCCTTGGAAAGGTGGCCGTAGCGAACGCCGTCGTAGCGCGCCAGGTTGGAGGAAGCCTCCGCCGAGGCGATCAGATAATAAGCGGGAATGGCATAGGGCAGAGAAGGCATGGAAACCTCCTTGATGATGCAGCCCATCGCCTCAAATTCCTTGATGGCGTTTTCCACCGCCGCTTTAACTTCGGCATTGAGGCCCTCGGCAAAAAATTCCTTGGGCACGCCGATCACCGTTCCCTCAACGGGCGCACCCATTTGGGATGCCACAGGCTCGCTGGGACGGGAGGTCATATCCATGGGGTCCTCGCCGGAGATGGCATCCAGCAAAATGGCACAATCCTTTGCGCTCTTACCGATGGGCCCAATCTGATCCAACGAGGAGGCAAAGGCCACCAAGCCCGAGCGGGAAACCCGCCCGTAGGTGGGCTTCAAGCCGGTAACACCGCAAAAGGAAGCAGGCTGACGAACCGAGCCGCCGGTATCGCTTCCCAAAGAGGCAACGCAAAGCCCCGCGGCCACCGCCGCGGCACTGCCGCCGGAGGAACCGCCGGGAACACGCTCGGTATCATAAGGGTTGCGGGTGATGCCGAAATGGGAGGTGGTGGTGGATGCGCCCATGGCAAACTCATCCATATTCAGCTTGCCGATGAAGATGGCGCCCGCCGCCTCCAGCTTTTCGGAAACGGTCGCATTATAAGCGGGAATAAAATCCTCCAGCATCTTGGAGGCGCAGGTGGTGCGCAGACCCTTGGTGCAGATATTATCCTTGATGCCGAGAACAATACCGGTCAGCGGTCCTGCCGCACCGGCCTCGATCATCTTTTGAGCCGCCTCCGCCTGCTCCATCGCCTTTTCGTTCACAGTGATATAGGCCTTAATGGTGGGATCCAGCTTTTCGATCCGATCGAGGTAATATTGAGTCAGCTCCTGGGCGGTGATATCGCCGCCATCCAGCAAGCCCCGCAATTCTTTGATCGATTTTAAGTGTAAATTCATCTTGCTTGCACCTCTCAATCCATCAATTTCTGAACTGCGATGAAATGGTAAAGCTTGCCCTTGGCGTTGGCAAGAGCATCCTCTACCGCCATGGAGGGATGGATCTCATCCTCCCGCAGCAGCTCCATCCCGCCTTCGGCGGTGAGGGGATAATCCGCCTCGGAGATCTCCACCTCGGTGATGGTATCCATCAGCTTCATGATGCTTTCCATATCTTTAGCCATCCGCTCCTTTTCCTCCCCTTCAAAAGAAAGGCGGGA
>JAZODI010000106.1:0-5833 GCA_045596965.1 Eubacteriales bacterium
GCTTATACAAAGTTTTAGTTTTTTGTTAGTTTAGAAAGCGGCGGCGGATGGCGAGCCCGCCATCCGCCGCACCCTTTCATAAAGCAGTGGAGAGATGCTTATGAAGAACAATAAAATAGGAATCCTATTGGTTCTGATGCTTTTCGTAGGCGTCTGTGGACTGCTTTATCCATCTGTGAGCCAATATTGGAATAGCAAAACGCAAACCCGGGCAGTGGAAAACTATCAGGAAATTCTCAACTCTTTAAAGCCTGAAGATTATGAAGTGTATTTTCAGGAAGCAGAAAAATACAATACCCAATTGGGTGAGCTCAGTGCGCCCCTGTTTGATTACCGTGAAATAGACGGATACAACAGCATCTTAAATATTGGCGGAAACGGCATTATGGGGTATGTTTCAATTCCCAAACTCGGTGTTGAACTGCCGTTGTACCACGGAATTTCTGCCGAAGTTTTGAATGTGGCTTGTGGACATTTAGAAGGTACATCTCTCCCAATAGGAGGCGAAAGTACCCATTGTGTTCTATCCGCACATCGCGGGCTTCCGCACGCTAAACTTTTTACCGAGCTTGATAAAATGGAAGTTGGCGACACATTTACCATTACGGTTCTAAACCGAACCGTTACCTATCAGGTGGATCAAATCAAAGTTGTTCTTCCAAATGAAACAAACGATGTTCAAGTTGTGGAGGGAGAAGATTTATGCACGTTGCTCACCTGTGCGCCCTACGGCATCAATTCTCATAGATTACTTGTCCGAGGAACACGTATAGAGAACGCTGCTCCTATTCTGCACGTTACCTCCAATGCGTATCGCATTGACTCTTTGGTGGCAACCCCCGTGGTTGCTGCTCCGATCTTGCTGATTTTATTGATTGTATTGATGGTGAAATATCGGGATAAGGGCAGCAAACCCCTTATCTCAAAGGAGGAAGAAGAATGGCTAAAAGAAGAATTGGGATAATCGCTTTTATGCTTTGCATTTGTCTTTATCTAATTCCTTGCCAAGTGCAGGCGGCATCAACATCAGATGCAAAGGAACCTATATCTACAAATGAAAACTGTTCTTTGACGATCTCCTATTGTAGCGGTGGTATTGCTTTTTCGGAATTGCCTGTAAATCTATATAAAATTGCCGATGTTTCTGCGGATTATCAATATACACTTACGTCGTCCTTTGAAAAATCCAAGCTGATCCTTAATGGGATACAGACAGTCGGTGAATGGAATGTTATTCGATCAACCTTAGAAACATATATACTTGCTAACGATATCACGGCAGGTTTTAATGCAAAAACAGACTTTGAAGGTAAAGCATCTTTTGATGCATTAAAGCCGGGGCTTTATTTAGCAATTACAGAGCGTATAATTCAAGATGAAACAACCTATGTATTTGATTCTGCTTTAATCGCCTTGCCCGGTTTGGTTGCAGATGGTTTATGGCAGTATCAGGTTGACGTTACCTCTAAATCCGAGATTATTCCCCCAAGCCGAGATGATGAGGAAATAGAACTCAAGGTATTAAAGCTTTGGAAGGGTGACGGCGGAAGTTCAGCTCGTCCTGCAACGATAGAAATCGAGATATTCCGCAAAGGCAAAAGCTATCAAACGGCAACACTTTCAGAAAATAACCACTGGACATATACTTGGTCTGCAAAAGACGATGGCTCGGATTGGAAAGTTGTCGAGCGTAATATTCCGACGGGGTACACCATGACCATCGAGGAACGGGAAACTTCATTTGTGCTAACTAATACATTAAATCGGGACGTTCCCGATAATCCCAATTCACCACAGACAGGTGATACCTCGAATATTTTTCTTTGGGTTATTCTGATGATTGTCTCCGGCAGTATGCTTATTATCTTAGGAATCACGGGAAAGAGAAATCGCGTATAATGAGCCGAAAAAATGATGTTATAAGAAAAATTCTAATAGTTATCGGCGTGTGCTTACTTGCGGCTGCAATAATACTCTTATTTGCGTGGCAATGGAATATTCATACGTCTGAGCAAAAAGCAAAGGAATACGTAAACGTAATACGTGAGTTAATCCCCGAACCGCAAGGTGCCGTCCCGGAGGAACGCAGAGATAGTACAATGTCAACCCTGTCCATTGACGGAACGGACTTTGTGGGAATATTAGAACTTCCACGATTTGAGTCGGTTCTTCCAGTTTGCGCTGAATGGGGAAACCCCGCAAAATGCCCTTGCCGATTCAGCGGAAGCGTTTATGATCGAACTATGCAGATCGGTGGCACATCCCAAAAAGGACAGTACGACTTTTACCGTGACATTTCTGTGGGAGATAGTGTTTTCTTCGCAGATATGGAAGGCAATCGTTTCTCATACACAGTAACCGATATTCGCTATGAGAAAAATGCAGACCAATCCACCCTACAATGCAAGGATACGTCCTTAACGCTGTTTGTTAAGAATGTGTATGCTTTTGAATACGTAATCATTTACTGCAATGTTGTTCATTAATACTATAAATGTGTCAATCAAGCATCTAATCACAGTCGAAGAATTAAAAAAGATGAACCTATCCTTTCCGAAAAGAAAGTGTAGGTTCGTTTTTTTGTTTGTATGCGAATACTATTGTAGTAACTAAGGGCATAGTTTGAGGGGCCTTTTCTTTATAAAAATTTAAAAACAATTGGAAATTCTACTCATAATTTCTACAAAAAGTGTGATACTAACAAAGAACAAAAACAACAACTCGTCCCAAGTCCTCTAACCCCTTATGTCCAACTGGGACAAACGAAAAAAGGGGTAAAATTGGCTTGGTCGAGATGTGATTTGAGCAAATCAATAAATCCAGAAAACCCACATAAACACTGGGTTTTTGGCACGTTTTAGAGTAGAGAAAAGGAGTAAATATATGAAAGCAACAGGAATTGTACGTCGCATAGATGACCTTGGTCGTGTTGTTATTCCCAAAGAGATCCGTCGCACTTTACGCATCCGGGAGGGTGATCCCCTTGAGATCTTCACCGGCAAGGATGGGGAGGTGGTGTTTAAAAAGTATTCCCCCTTCAGCGAGCTGACCAATTTTGCCGCCGAATATGCCGCATCCCTCCATGCGGTGGCGGGGCTGCCCTGCGCCATCGCCGATCGGGATAATGTTATCGCCTTCGCGGGCGGCGGCAAGCGGGAGGCGCTGGACCGCCCTTTAAGCCCCCAATGCGAGGAGATGATCGGCACCCGCAAGGCCTTTATGGCGGGCCCTGAGCGGGTGATGATCCCCCTTTTGAAGGACAACGAACAGCTCAAGATCGCCTGCGCCTGGCCGATCTTGGCAGGCGGCGACATTTTGGGGATGGTCGCCTTTTTAAACGCCCCCGAAAAATCCCCTTCCGAAACGGAAGAGCGGCTGCTCTACGCCGCCGCCCTTTTTCTTGGCAAACAGATGGAAGATTAAAAACAGGCTGTAAAAAACCAATGGTTTTTTACAGCCTGTTTTTAATTATGGTTGGTGATCCAGATAAAAAGCTCTTCTACCGCAGGGGTGATATGGATCTTTTCGCCCTTGAAGGTATCGATGCCGCAGGGGTTCTCAACGCGATCGCCCACGTCCTGGGGCTCATGGCCGCCGTAGGGGAAGGGGCGCAGGTATGCAACCCCGCCCGCCGCTTTGATGCGTCCGATAAACTTTTCGGTCACCTCGTAGGGGACAATGGGATCATCCACGCATTGCCAAAACTTTACCGGAACGGGATAGCATTCCGCTTTTTTATTTTTGGCGGGGTTATAGCCGCAGACCTTTTGTTCCTCATAGATATATTCGCCCTGCGCGTCCTTTGCCAGCCCATAGATCTTGCCCAGGGCTTCCTTGGGCAGGCCGCCGCTCCAGGGATGGAGGAAGATCTGGTTATAGGTGTCCAAAACAGGGCAGAACGCCGAATGGGCGATCACCGGGATCATCCCGCTCAACACCAGGTTGGTGCTGCTGATGCCGCCCATCGACCCGCCATGGACAAACACCGCGGGCTTGAGGTTGAAATGCTCCATGCAATAGTGATAGGCCTTGACATAGCTCCGCATGGCAATGGGACTACCGATATTATTGCGGATATCGATGCCCATCTCGGCGGCATATTCGAAGGGCAGGCCGTTGACGTCCATCACCGCAAACCCATTGGCCACCAGGTATTGGGTGGCCGCTTGGTGCTCCACCTGGGAATCATCGGTGGTAACCGTTCCGCCCGCGCCGTGGCAGTTAATCACCAGGCGGGTGGGCGCACCCTCTTCGCTATAGCTTTCGGGCAGAATGATAAACCCGCTGTCCTGATACATTTTCTGAAAATCCTGCACGCAATCGGTTGCAACCCCTTCTGCAGGAAGATTACAATTGACCGAAACCGAAAAACGATGAATTTGAATACCCATAGTCCTTTACCTTTCAAAATATTTCTTCAACGGGAACCGATCCCGAAATTCAAAATGCTTTTCCAAAAGCTTACCGAATCGGCCGATCAAAAATCCGTTGACCAGCGCGCAGACCAGCGTTCCCCAGCCGATGCCGTTCATCGCACCCCACCCGAAAAATCCAAAGGAAAGGATCACCGAGAGTAGCAGGCTGATGCAATCATAGGCGGTCTTGACCCGATGGATGGGAAACTTCCATTTTTCCGCCAGCTCCTTCACCATCAGCTCAAAGGCCTCGGGGGAGATATAGGTATGGAAAAAGAGCGCCACCGCAAAGGAGCAGACCGACGCGCCGATGGCAAAATAGATCAGCCGCATCCAAAGGGCGTGGGTGGGCAGAAAATTCACCAGCCAGACCATGCCGTCTAAGATAAATCCATGGAGCACCGCCGTAACAAAGGAAAAGAGATAGCCCCACTTAAATTTTTGCACCAAAAGGATGGTCAGCAACACCAAAAAGCCCTGAAAAACATAAGAAGAAACCCCAAAGGTGAACCAAGGGAAAACCTCGGCTATTTTCAGGTGCAATATGTAGGGGGGCGCCATCACCATGCTCATCCCGAAATCGGCCTTCGCGGTCAGCGCCGCGGCGAAGGCGATCAGCACCATTCCGAGGGCATAGGAAAGCTCGGTATAAAAAATCGGTTTTTTCATCATATCCCCCCAATCCATCCTATCATACAATATTAAACCAACTTTGTAAAGAAAATCTGCTGGATTTTAATCCTTCATCCCATATAATTTCGCTGTTTCTTTATCGCGAAATTCATGCTTCTCGTAGTACCCGATCAAGGTGCCCTCCTCATCCCGCAGGGCGACCATATAAACATCCTTATTCTCTTTTTCGTTATGGTAGGTATAAGCGATATTGTTTTCCCTGCTCTTGGCAAAAAAGGCAACCACGCAGTCGATCTTTTCGCCCGATGCGGCGTTATGGCAGGCTTTGATGCTCCTGCCGGTGAGATCGGCGCCATAACGGGTAACCGCGGCGGGATTCATATAGATAACGGTATGCTCCAAATCGCAAAGCACAATGGGAGCAGCATCGGCCTCCAGCACGCTTTTGAAAAAAGAAGTTAAATTCATTTAAATCTCCGTATCCTTCAAATTTTTATATCGAATCATCGCGACAACGATGGATGCGATGGTAAAAACATTTCCGATGGCGGAGCCATAGGCGCCGCTCAGGAAATTATAGATAAACCAGCAGGGCGCCGCAAAGAGGGAAACCCATCGGATCGCCCGCTCGCGGGTCAGCCATAACGCATTGATTTCAAATAAAACCCCCGCCAGAGCAAATAGATCCAAAAGACTCTGATTGAAATAGGCGATCAGCAACCCCACCGCCGAAACGCAGGCATTTATGATAATAACCAACCATTTTACATGCTTTTTAATAAATT
>JAZODI010000107.1:0-1945 GCA_045596965.1 Eubacteriales bacterium
CACTCATCGCAACAGCATTCATATTCCGAGTATTCGCCATTTCCTAAGCATTTACGCCCTTGCCAGGATGGTGTTAAGGGTGTACCTGTTACATCCGTTATTTGCTTTTTCCCCATACTTTTTACCTCACAATTAAAAAAAAGCACACCCCGAAGGGTGTGCCGAAAAAGTGTTTCCCTCGGTTTCGCTACCACACTACACCGATAAATATCCATCCGTAGGAGAATAAAGAGAAACACCTTTTGCCAAGGTAGTATCTCTCCTACGAATATAAATATTTATCAATCATAAAAATGTAGTGTGGTATATTTTTATTTTACCACGTTAAAATCAAAAAGTAAAGAGGATAAAAATATATTTATACCACCTACTTATTGTTGTTCTGAGTTCAGCAACACAAATGTTTTGTGTTGCTGGGCTTTTTATTTCCTATTTCTTTGCTGAATCAGTACAATTAAATTGTACTTTATTATTTTTTATTTTAGGTGTTTACATAATGTGCTCGCAATGATATAATTCATTTAGGAAGATTCTCACCCATTGCCTTGGAAAGGAGTACCGAACTTATGAAAAAAACAGTTGCTTTCTTAATTGTTCTATTGCTGTTGCTCTCGGGTTGCGCACGGACCGATGAAGAAGCATCGATGGCTACGCTGAACCAAGGCAATCAAACAGCGATCAAAGATACCGATTCAACCCAAGAAAAAGTTCCGGTTTCAACAGAGAATGAACCTGATTCAAATAAAGTTTCCACCCCTACCTCCAAGGATGAGCCTGCAAAAAGCGAAAGCGAATCGGATAAAAAAGAGGAGCAACCAACCACCTCCGAAAAATCCGAACTCATCGACTCTCGCCCGCTGATGCCTTCTTTAAAAGCCGAGCGTAACATTCCAAAAATCGATGATCGTTTTGAGAATTTCAGCGCCATCAAAGAGGCCATCAATCTGGAAGACCACATTATTTTTCGCGGCAAGAAGATCGGCGAAGGGCAATCCTATGAAATCGGCGAATATACCTATTTCCCCGTTCAACTAAAGGTGCTTGAACCGCTCTATGGGAAAGTAACCGCCGAAGAAGTTATCGTTTTGCACGAAAAATCCAAATTTAAGCGCGGTGATGATTACATCTTAGAGATAATGAGTTGTGATCGAACACAAGATAATATTGAGTATATCTTCATCTTGGAAAAAAAGACCGATGCGGCAAAAGGCGGAGTCTACTATGTTAATACAAGCAGAGACCACAGTTTGAGCAGTTTTGCCGATAAGACCATGCTTGCCGAAAAGGTAAAGATGGGCACGGCAACGCAGATCCAACGGTTCCGCTATAGCGTTCTGACTGCGTATGAATCCAAGGATCTTCGTTTAGATCTGCAGGCAGAGGCGGCAAAACTGATGGATAATCTGAGCAAAGATGCCTCTTCGGAAGAGATCCTCGAGGCACTTCCCGAAAAGCAGCGCGAACTCTTCCGCGAAATGATCACCCAATACGGTGTAAAATAAAACAATAAGAGAGCGTCCCATCGGGACGCTCTCTTTTACTTTAAAATCGTTCAAATCGGAAAGATCGCCGATTTCAACAGTCATCCTTAAAACCAAAGACCGATCAAATCGGGATGATTTTTTGATTTCTTCGGGCGCAGGCGTATGTCGATACGTCAAGACCGAAAAATCGGAAAAGCACCCGATTTCAGCGGTCTAAACTTTGGATTGTTTCCATGACATAGTTGGCAAATTCCGCGCAGGTGGCATTTTCAGCCTCACCCGTTGCCACAATTTTGGCCTCCGTTTCGGTGCAGATCTGCAGTGCCTTTTCCAGCTTTTCAGCGGCCTCGGCTCTTGCAATATGGCGCAACAGCATGGCGGCGGCCTTAAAGATGCTGGAGGGGTTGGCATATTCGCCCAGGCCCTGCTCGATCAGGCGGGGGGCGGAGCCATGAATGGCT
>JAZODI010000108.1:0-36727 GCA_045596965.1 Eubacteriales bacterium
AATGCCAACGGCTTCGATGGCCGCGGCAACTATGCTTTCGGTATCAAAGAACAGCTGATTTTCCCTGAGATTCAGTATGATAAGGTCGAGAAGATCCGTGGTATGGACATTGTTTTCGTTACCACCGCGAAGACCGATGAAGAAGCAAAAGAGCTGCTGACTCTGTTTGGCGCTCCTTTTGAGAAGTAAGAGGGGGAATTTAAAATGGCTAAGAAATCTATGATCTTAAAGCAGCAAAAGACCCAGAAATTCTCCACGAGAGAGTACAACAGATTCAAAATCTGCGGCCGTCCTCACGCTTATCTGCGTAACTACGGCATCTGCAGAATTTGCTTCCGTGAACTGGCTTATAAGGGCCAGATTCCCGGTGTAAAGAAATCCAGCTGGTAAGGAGGAGCGACAGATGCAGATTACTGATCCTATCGCAGATTTGCTTACCCGGATCCGGAATGCAAATGCTGCAAAACATGAAACTGTTACTATTCCTGCTTCGAACATGAAAAAGGCCATCTGCCAGATCCTGCTCGATGAAGGATATATCAAAGAAATGAAGGTTGAAGAAGACGGCCTGCAGGGCAACATCGTTGTTACCCTGAAGTACGGCGAGAATAAGACCCGCATCATCCAGGGCTTGAAGAGAATCTCTAAGCCCGGCCTGCGGATCTACGCCGGCGTTGAGGATATGCCTCGCGTACGTAAGGGCCTTGGCACTGCGATCGTATCCACCTCTAAGGGTGTTATGACCGATAAGCAGGCCAGAAAGTTGGGCGTAGGCGGCGAAGTGCTGGCCTATGTTTGGTAAGGAGGAATTCTGATGTCGAGAATTGGTAGAAAACCGATCACTATTCCCGCAGGTGTTGAAATCAAGGTAGACAGTGACAATACCATCACTGTCAAGGGCCCCAAGGGCACCCTGACCAAGACCATGCATCCCGATATGACCATCGCGGTTGAGGGTGCTGAGATCCTGGTTACCCGCCCCGACGATGAAAAAGAGCATCGCGCTCTTCATGGCCTGACCCGTACCCTCATCGCCAACATGGTAGAGGGTGTTACCAACGGCTACTCCAAGGAATTGGAGATCAAGGGCGTTGGTTACAGAGCACAGCTGCAGGGTAAGACCTTGAACATGAACTTGGGTTATTCCCATCCTGTCATTATGGAGCCCATCGATGGCATCACCATCGAGGTTCCTTCGCAGAACCGGGTTGTTATTTCCGGTATTGATAAGCAGTTAGTTGGTCACTTTGCGGCAAACGTTCGCTTCAAGAGACCTCCCGAGCCCTATAAGGGTGCCGGTATCCGCTATGTCGGTGAGGTTGTGAAGCATAAAGAAGGTAAAGCCGGTAAGGGCTCTAAGTAATAAAGGGAGGAAACGATTATGGTTAAGAAGCCTGATAGCAATGCTGCAAGAATCAAACGGCATAAGCGGGTCCGCGCCAAGATCTTCGGAACTCCCGAGCGCCCCCGTCTTTGCGTATTTCGTTCTGCAAAGCATATTTATGCCCAGATCATCGATGATGTGAACGGCAAGACTTTGGTAAGTGCCTCCTCCATGGAGAAGGACTTCACCGAATATGGCGGCAACGCTGATGCCGCTAAGAAGATCGGCGTGCTCGTTGCTGAGCGTGCCCTGAAAGTAAAGATCGAAACCGTTGTTTTCGATCGTGGCGGTTTTGTTTATCACGGCCGTGTGAAAGCACTCGCCGAAGGCGCCCGTGAAGGCGGACTGAAATTCTAATTGGAGGAGAAATGAAAATGGCTAATTATAATGCAAATGAAGAACTCCAAGAGAGAGTTGTCTCCCTGAACCGGGTTTCCAAGACCGTTAAGGGCGGCCGTATCATGAAGTTCTCCGCACTGGTTGTTGTCGGCGACGGCAAGGGCCGTGTTGGTGCCGGTCTCGGCAAGGCTGCTGAAGTACCCGAAGCGATCCGCAAGGGTATCGAAGATGCCAAAAAGAATCTTGTTACCATCAGCATGAAGGATACCACCATCCCCCATGAGATCGTGGGCAAGTTCGGCGCTTCCATGGTTATCATGAAGCCCGCTGCTCCCGGTACCGGTGTTATCGCCGGCGGCGCTGTTCGTGCTGTCATCGAGATGGCCGGTATTAAGGACATCCGTACCAAGGCTCTGCGTTCCCGCAACCAGAGAAACGTTGTTAACGCAACCATCGCCGGCCTCACCGCCTGCACGGATGCTGCCACCGTTGCCGCAAAGCGCGGTAAGACCGTAGAAGAAATCTTAGGTTAAGGGGGGCACGAAAAATGGCTAAAGTTACTAAAATTAAAATCACCCTGGTAAAGAGCCTGATCGGCTGCAAGGAGGATCAGATCGCTACTGCGAAGGCTTTGGGCCTGAAGAAGATCAACGATACCACCGTTCAGCCCGATAACGCTGCCACCCAGGGCAAAATCAAGAAGATCATTCACCTGCTCCAGGTTGAGAATGTGAAGTAAGGAGGAGGAAACAGTATGAAATTACACGAACTTGCTCCTGTCAGCGGCTCTACCTCTGTTGCTAAGAGAAAGGGCAGAGGCCCTGCATCCGGCAACGGTAAGACCGGCGGCCACGGCCATAAGGGTCAGAAGGCCCGTTCCGGCGGCAGCATCCGCCTGGGTTTTGAAGGCGGCCAGATGCCCCTGCAAAGACGGTTGCCCAAGCGCGGTTTCAACAATATCTTCGCTAAGAAGTATGTTGTCTTGAACCTGAGCGACCTGAATGCATTCAATGCCGGGGATGTAGTTGATATCAATGCGGTCATCGCCGCCGGCTTCGCCAAGAAGGCTATGGACGGTTTGAAGGTGATCGGTTCCGGTTCCGTTGACAAGGCTATCACTGTTAAGGCAGTTAAAGTAACTGCCGGTGCAAAAGAGAAGATTGAGGCTGTCGGCGGAAAGGTTGAGGTGATGTAAGATGTTCAGCGTCTTCAAGAATGCCTGGAAGATCCAGGATTTGAGAAAGAAGCTTTTGTTCACTGCGTTTATCCTCATAATTTTCCGTTTGGGATGTAAGATCCCTGTTCCGTTTCTGGATGCCACCGCGATGAATGAACTCTTCGCCGGCTACAGTGCGGACGGCAACATCTTTTCCTACCTGAACATTATGTCCGGTGGCGCGATGGAACAGGCGGGCTTGTTCTCCCTCTCCATCTCCCCGTATATCAATGCTTCGATCATCATGCAGCTGCTGATGGTGGCCATTCCCCGTCTGGAGCGGCTGATGAAAGAAGACGGCGAGCGCGGCAGAAAGATCATGGAAAAATGGACCCGCTATCTGGCGATCGCATTTTCCTTCCTGCTGGGCTTCGGTTACTACACCATCCTCAAGAATGCGGCCGGTGTTGTTTCCGCCGATGCAGGCGTCTTCGGTGCGCTGGTTATCGTCTTCTCCTTCGCAGTCGGTGCTGCGTTGGTTATGTGGCTGGGTGAGCAGATCAATGATATGGGTATCGGCAACGGTATCTCCATGATCCTCTTCGCCGGTATTATCGCCGGGATCCCCAGCACGGTTTGGACCGTGATCGCCAATGTGCGGGCCGGTGCTCTCCATTGGGTAATTGCGATCGCAGTTGCTCTGCTGCTCCTGGTAATGATCGGCTTTGTTGTCTTTGTTACCAACGGCGAACGCCGTATTCCTGTCCAGTATGCCAAGCAGGTCAAGGGCCGCAAGATGTATGGCGGTCAGAACACCAACATTCCCCTCAAGGTGAATATGGTCGGCGTTCTGCCCATTATCTTCGCTCAGTCCTTTGTTATGCTGCCTGCCACCATTCTCAACTTCTTCCCCGGCCTGAAAAAGACCTGGTTTGCAGGATTTGTGGATGCCCTGGAAGTCGGCGGCTGGATCTACACTCTGTTGATGTTCCTGCTGATCATCTTCTTCAGCTATTTCTATACCATCATCAGCTTTAACCCTGTTGAGGTAGCCAATAACCTGAAGAAGAACGGCGGCTTTATCATGGGTATCCGCCCGGGTAAGCCCACCGCAGAGTTCATCACCAAGAGCCTTAACCGCGTTACCCTGATCGGTGCGCTGTTCCTGGGCCTGATCTCTGCGCTGCCCAACGTTGCAGCCATGATCAACTCCGGCCTCTCCTCCGTTGCCATCGGCGGTACTACTCTGCTGATCGTTGTCGGCGTTGCGCTGGAATTGGTTAAGACTTTGGAGTCCCAGATGCTGATGCGTCATTATAAGGGTTTTTTGGAATAAGGAATAGGTGCTGAGCATGAAGCTGATTCTTTTAGGAGCCCCGGGCGCCGGTAAAGGCACCCAGGCTGAAAACATTTCCGCTCAATATAATATCCCCACCATCTCCACCGGTAATATGATCCGTGCGGCGATCCATAACGGAACCGAGCTGGGCAAGCAGGCCGAAAGCCTGATCAATGCCGGCAAGTTGGTTCCCGATGAGGTTGTTATCGGCATGATCCGGGAGCGGCTGGCTGAGGAAGATTGTGCCAACGGATTCATCCTGGATGGATTCCCCCGCACCATTCCCCAGGCCGAGGCGCTGGAGAATATGGGCGTTGCAGTCGATATGGCACTCTCTTTGGAGGTTGCCGATGAAAAGATTGTGCAGCGTATGAGCGGTCGGCGGGTTTGCCCCGCTTGCGGCATGACTTATCATGTCGACTTTAAGCCCTCTGAAGATAACAAAACTTGTGATGCGTGTAAGGCTGAGCTGATTATCCGCAAGGACGATCATCCCGATACGGTATTGGATCGGCTGAAGACCTATCACGAGACCACCGAACCCCTCAAGGCATTTTATGCCGGCCGGGGCAAGCTGGTAACGGTGGAAGGCCGGGAAGAACTGGCCGAGACCACCAAAGCAACCTTTGAAGCTATCGAGGCGTTTTTGAAATGATGATCATTAAATCCGATAGTGATATCCGCTTGATGCGCAAAGCCGGCGAAATCGCCGGCGGCGCGCTTCGGGCGGCGGGGGAAGCCATCCGCCCCGGGATGAGCACCAAAGAGCTGGATAAGGTAGTGGAAAGCTACATCCGCTCCCATGGCGCGATTCCATCCTTTAAGGGCTACGGCGGATTCCCCGCAAGCGCTTGTATCTCCATCAACAATGTGGTGATTCACGGCATCCCCTCCGATCAGATCCTTCTGAAGGAAGGCGATATTGTGAGCGTGGATGTGGGCGCGTATATCGGTGGATTTCACGGCGACACGGCCAATACCTTCCCGGTGGGCAAGGTCTCATCGGAGGCAATGCAGCTGATCGAAGTAACCAGAGCAAGCCTGATGGAAGCCCATAAGCTTCTCAAAGACGGTGTGCGTCTGGGGGATATCGGCCATTGCATTGAAAGCTATGTCCGAGAGTACGGCTACAGTCCGGTCAAGGATTTTGTGGGCCACGGCATCGGCCGGGCGCTCCATGAAGATCCCAATGTTCCGAACTTTGGGCGTGCGGGCCATGGCTTAAGACTCCCTAAGGGGGCAACGGTCGCCATCGAACCGATGATTAATGAAGGCACAGACCGTGTGATCGTGAGCAATGAGGATGGCTGGACTGTTACAACGGCAGACGGCAAACTCAGCGCCCACTACGAGCATACCTTCTATATCGACGAAACCTGCGGTCATATTTTGACCTTGGTGGATTAAAGGGATATGGAGCGTATGGAAGTAGGGTCGGTGGTAGAGGTTACCGCCGGCAAAGAAAAAGGTTCAATATTTGTTGTCGTTAAAGATTTTAATACCCGGCAGGTCTGGATCGCCGACGGTCGGCACCGCAAAATAGCCAACCCCCGCAAAAAGGGCATCAAGCACCTAAAGCGGATCGGGAAGCTGGAAGCGTTGCCAAATCGGGATCGGCTGCTTTGGGAAAGTCTGTCCTCATATCGAGGATCATAGGAGGCTCATATGTCGAAAGAAGATATGATCGAATTGGAAGGCGTTGTTGTTGAAGCGATGCCCAACGCCAATTTCATGGTAGAGCTGGATCAGGGCCATAAGATTCACGCCCATATTTCCGGCAAACTGCGTATGAACTATATCAAGATCCTGCCCGGCGATCGGGTTACTGTGGAGATGTCTCCCTACGATCTGACCAAAGGCAGAATTATTTGGAGAGCCAAATAAATAGGGTAGAGCGAATGATCCGAACCCGCCCCAAAGGGGCATATTTCGGCGCTTTTTCCCCAATTTGTTCTCACCAGGCGACTGCCTGCTTTCATCCAAATTGAGAAAAAATCCCTCAAAATATTTCCCCTTTGGGGTCCATGATTTTCAAAAGAGCGGATTTTTGCTCAGGCAAGGCAAAAACGGAGTTAATCCTATCGGATTAACGAGTATTTTAACATAGGATGAGTGAAAATCCGCCTTTTGAAAACGGCGTTCAGATTATTCACTCTACCCTACTCGAATGGAGGTAATTTCAATGAAGGTAAGACCTTCCGTTAAACCCATTTGCGAAAAATGCAAAATCATCAGAAGAAATGGCAAGGTTATGGTAATTTGCCAGAACCCCAAGCATAAGCAGAAGCAGGGCTAAGCCTTGAATCGCTGCTCGATTAAAATGGAGGTGTAATAACCAAATGGCAAGAATTGCTGGTATCGATTTACCGAGAGAAAAGCGCGTAGAGATCGGTCTCACCTATATCTACGGCATCGGTCGTAAAAGCTCCAACGACATTCTGGCTGCCGCCGGCGTCAATCCCGACACTCGCGTCAAGGATCTGACTGAGGACGAAGTAGCCGCCATCCGCGCTGCGATGGAACCCTATGTTGTGGAAGGCGACCTGAGAAGAAACGTTGCGCTGGACATCAAGCGTCTGATCGAGATCGGATGCTATAGAGGCACCAGACATAGAAGAGGTTTACCTGTACGGGGTCAGAGATCCAAGACCAATGCCCGCACCAGAAAGGGCCCCCGTAAGACCATGGCAAATAAGAAAAAGTAAGGAGTGAATGAAGAATGGCTGCAAAGGCTGTAAAAAAAGCAACCGGCAAGCGCCGTGTGAAAAAGAACATTGAACGTGGAGCCGCTCACATTCGCTCTACCTTCAATAATACCCTGGTAACCATTTCCGACGTTAACGGAAATGCGATCTCTTGGGCAAGCGCCGGCGGCATGGGCTTTAAGGGCTCCAGAAAGAGCACTCCCTTCGCCGCTCAGATGGCTGCAGAAACTGCTGCCAAGGCTGCAATGGAACATGGTCTGAAGACCGTTGAAGTATTCGTTAAGGGCCCCGGCGCCGGTCGTGAAGCTGCGATCCGCGCTCTGCAGACCGCTGGTTTGGAGATCACCCTGATCAAGGATGTTACTCCCATCCCCCATAACGGTTGCAGACCCCCGAAGAGAAGAAGAGTATAAGGAGGATATGACGATATGGCTAGATATACCGGCGCTGTATGCCGTCAATGCCGCAGAGAAGGTCAGAAGCTGTTCCTGAAGGGCGAGCGCTGCTATTCCGATAAGTGCGCGATCACCCGCCGTGCTTATGCACCCGGTCAGCATGGCCAGGGCAGAAAAAAGGTTTCTGAATATGGTACCCAGCTTCGCGAGAAGCAGAAGGTCAGAAGATATTATGGCGTTCTGGAGAGCCAGTTCGCTAAGTATTATGAGATGGCTGTTAAAAAGCAGGGCGTTACCGGTGATAACCTGCTCTCTATCGTAGAAAGCAGACTGGATAACGTTGTCTACAGACTGGGCTTTGCTATGTCCCGTCCTGAGGCCCGTCAGCTTGTCCGTCACGGTCATTTCACCGTCAACGGCAAGAAGGTCAACATTCCCTCCTATCTGGTAAATGTTGGCGATGAAATCGCAGTTAAGGAAGGCAGCATGAGCTCTGCCAAGATCAAGGCGATCCTGGAAGCCAATGAGAAGCGTGCTGTTGTTAAATGGCTCGAACTGAACGGCACCACCGGTAAGGTGGTCGGCGTTGCCGAAGCCGAGGATATCGACCTCCCGATCGAAAAGCATCTGATCGTCGAGTTGTATTCTAAATAATGCTTGAAAAGTTCCGCCTGCTTTGGCGGCGGAACTTTCCCCAAAAGGCTAAGAAGATACAAGATAGTGATTAGGATGTTAAACGAAAACGCGCGGATGAATTGTGCGTAAAATTTAAGGAGGTTTTAGATATGATCGAGATAGAAAGACCCCGGATCGAAACCGAGGTAATCGGTGATAATGGTGAATACGGCAAATTTGTTGCAGACCCCTTAGAGAGAGGCTACGGCCTGACCTTGGGGAACTCTCTGCGCCGCATTCTTCTTTCCTCCCTGCCCGGCTGCGCTGTTGTGGCCGCGAAGATCAATGATGTTCCCCATGAGTTCACCACTCTGGAGGGTGTGAAGGAAGATGTAACAGAGATCATTCTGAACATCAAGGGCATTATCCCGAAACTCTATTGTGACGAGCAAAAAACCGTATATATCGAGGCCAAGGGCCCCTGCGTTGTTACTGCCGGTGATATCAAAGCCGATAGTGACGTAGAGATCCTCAACCCCGATCATGTTCTGGCAACCCTCGGCGAGGGCGCTGCTTTGAATATGGAGCTGATCGTCGATCATGGCCGCGGCTATGTTTCCGCTGAAAAGAATAAGGCCTATACCGAAAATCAGCCCAATATGCTGGCAGTCGATAGCGATTTCTCCCCTGTCACCAAGGTGAACTATAAGGTGGAGAATACCCGCGTTGGCCAGATCACTGATTTTGATAAACTCACGCTGGAGGTTTGGACCAATGCGGTAACCTCCGCCAGCGATGCGGTTTCATTGGCTGCTAAGGTTATGAACGAGCATCTCTCGCTGTTTATCGATCTCTCCGAAAAGGCAAAGAATGCCGAAATCATGGTAGAGAAGGAAGAATCCCGCACCATCACCGCTCTGCGGATGACCATCGAAGAGCTGGATCTTTCCGTTCGCTCCTTCAACTGCTTGAAGAGAGCCACCATCAATACTGTTGAGGATCTGATCAATAAGAGCGAAGAAGATATGATGAAGGTTCGCAACCTGGGCAGAAAGTCCCTGGATGAGGTTATCGGCAAGCTTGCTTCGCTGGGCCTTTCCCTGAAGAAGGACGACGAATAAGATTTTTTGATTGATACTTTGATAAGGAGGTAACACTCATGTCCGGTTATAGAAAATTGGGCCGCCCTACCGCTCATCGTAAGGCGATGCTCAGAGGCATGGTGACCTATCTTTTAGAGAACGGTTCTGTTGAGACCACTCTGACCCGCGCAAAGGAAGTGGGCAGAGCAACCGAAAAGATGATCACCTTGGGCAAGGCCAACACCCTGCATAGCAAGCGTCAGGCTTTTGCCTATATCACCAAGGAAGAAGTTGTTCATAAGCTGTTCACCGAGATCGCTCCCAACTATGAGGAGCGCAACGGCGGCTACACCCGTATCGTTAAGATCGGTCCCCGCCGCGGCGACGGTGCAGAAATGGCCATCGTTCAGTTGGTATAATTAAATAAATGGCCCCCTGCGCAAAGCGCAGGGGGCTCGATATTTGCTTAGGCGATGATAGCGAATAAAAAGGCACACAAATTTTGTGTGCCTTTTTGTTATTCAAAATCAAGGGGCGTCGCGCAAAAGCCTTCCCCTTGAGGAAGCGAAGCGCGCTTCGGCGTTGAATGACTCTCCGGTGGAGAGTCAGATCCGAAGCGTGACCGAGCCGCAGCGAGAAAAGGGGAACCGCTTGCGGTGGATGAGGTGTCGGTGCGATAGAAAAGGAGATCGGTTGCGTTGCATACACCTCATCAGTCACTTCGTGACAGCTTCTCCTCAAGGAGAAGCCATGGGACAAAACGGCTTATTTTGGGGCGGCATGTAAAGAAATATGGCCATTGGCGTTGGAACTTACTTAAAAAAGAAATCCTCCGCATAGCGGAGGATTATGGTTATCGTTGATCAGAGCGGCCGAGAAGGTAATCGGTCGAGGTGCCGTAGAAATCGGCAAGCTTGATTAAGATGGTGGTTGGGATATCGTTTTCTCCGGTCTCATATTTTGAGTAGCCGGTCTGCGACATTCCTAAAATCTTAGCAAGTTCTTTTTGAGATAAATCTTTATCTTCGCGAAGATTTCGAAGTCGTTGATACATTCGCTCACCTCCCTACGCTATTTATTATACAATAACCTGAAATAGGTTATTGACATTTAACCTGAAACAGGTTGAAATATATTTGAGGTGATATTCATGACAGAAAAAATCTGCGATAATTGCATTCACTATCGAAGACATTACATTAAATATACTAAATGCTACAGACCGATCAATCAAGGGCATTGCGTATTTCCGCGCAGTAAATTGCGCAGACCTGCAACAGAAGGGTGTGCACATTTTAAAGAAAAAGAGGAAAAGCAGAAATTATAAACGAAATGAAGTCGTTTTTTCATATTTTGGTTGAAAACAAAAATTCCGCGTGGTACAATATCCTCAAAGAGAAGGGAGGATATTCTCATGAAACTGATGACCTTTAACCTGCGGTGCGCCGATGATCCTAACGGCCATTCCATTGGGGAGCGCGCCCTGCGTATTTTAGATATTATTAAGGACTACCGGCCCGATCTTTGCGGCTTCCAGGAGGCAGTCCCCCAATGGATGGAAGAACTGAAGGTTCTTGCGGATGAATACGACCATGTGATCGATTGGCGGGGCGAGCATGATTTCGAGGCAACCCCCATCTTTTGGAAAAAGAGCGTTTTTGAATTGGTAGACCACCGCCGTTTTTGGCTTTCGCCCACCCCCGAGGTTCGGAGCAAGGGCTGGGGCGGGGGTTTTGGCATCTGCCGCGTTTGCACCTATGTTGCCCTCAAGCATCTGGAAAGCGGCAAGGTGATCCATTTTTATAATACCCATTTCGATGGCAGCGATGTTTCCGCCCGCGAAAGCGCTCAGCTGATCATCCATAAGCAGGAGGAAATCGACCGCAACGCCCCCACCTTCTGCACTGCAGACTTTAATATGTATCCCTATACCCCCGGCTGGTATTCCATGCGCACCTTCTTTAAGGACGTACGGGAGGAGATCGCTCCCGAAAATAAGCAGGGCACCCTCTGCTTATATAAAGAGATCGGTGAGGATATGGGGCGCCTGATCGATTTTGTCTTTTACGGCGGTCAGGGCGTGCAGGCCAAGCGCTATGAGGTAATTACCAGAACTTATGATGGTCTGTTCCCGTCGGATCATTATGGGATTATTACCGATTTTGAGTTATAAGGAAAAGCATCATGAAATTATTAAATTTTAACCTGCGTTGTGCCGACGATCCCGACGGCCATTCCATTGCCGAGCGGGCTATTCGTATCTTGGATATTATCAACGATTATCAGCCCGATATCTGCGGCTTTCAAGAGGGCGTTCCTGCCTGGGAGGAAGAGCTGGAGGCGATGGCCGACCGCTACGACCATTATCGGGAATATGCCGATCGCAATCAGGAGTTTATCGATATCTCCTGGCGAAAGGACCGCTATGAGCTGGTGGGGAAGAGCCGCTTTTGGCTTTCGCCCACTCCCGAGGTCTGCAGTAAGGGCTGGTATGGCGGCGGGTTCGGTATTCCCCGCGTTTGCGTGCAGGTTTCTTTGCGGGAGAAAGAAACCGGCAAGGTTCTTCATTATTATAACTCCCATTTCGATGGCGCCGATCGCACCGCGCGGGAAAGCGCCATGCTGATCATCCATCGGGCGGAAGAATTTGATCGCGGGGATGCGTTCTTTTGCTCCGCCGATTTCAATATGACCACCTATAGCCCCGGCTGGATGGCGATGCGCACCTTCTTTAAGGACGTGCGGGAAGAGGTTGCTCCCGAAAATAAGCAGGGCACCCTGAACATCTACCAAGAGGTCGGCGAGGACATGAACAAACTGATCGACTTCATCTTCTATGCGGGCAAGGATGTTGAGGCCAAGAGCTATGAGGTCATTACCCGCCTCTATGACGGCAAATTCCCTTCCGATCATTATGGCTTAATCGCAGAATTTGATTTATAAGAAAAAGGCTATCGAAAGATAGCCTTTTATTTATAATGAGCAGAAAAGTTATAGTAAATTTCTCAAAAGCGTGATACAATCAAGAAAAAAAGAGTGGGGAGGATATTCTTATGAAACTGATGACCTTTAACCTGCGGTGCAACAACGACCCCAACGGCCATTCCATCGCCGAGCGTGCTTTTCGTATTTTGGATATTATCAAGGACTATGAGCCGGATCTCTGCGGTTTTCAAGAAGTTGTTCCTCAATGGATGGAGGAACTGAAAGCGCTGGACGATCGCTTCGACCATTATGAATCCTATACCGAAGGCAACGGACACGGAGAGATCATCCCCATCTATTGGCGCAAGGATCGCTATGAGCTGGTGGATAAAGGCTATTTCTGGCTTTCCAAGACCCCTGAAGTGCCCAGCGTTGGCGGTTGGGGCGGCGGGTTCGGCCTGCCCCGCAGCTGCACCTATGTTGCCTTAAAGGAGATCGAAAGCGGCAAGATCGTTCATTATTATAACACCCATTTTGATGGCAGTACCGACGGCAACCGCGAGAGCGCGCAGGTGATCATCCGCCGCGCCCGCGCCCTGGGTCTGCCCCGGGAAACCAACGTTTTCTGCACCGCCGATTTCAATTTCCATCTCAACAGCACCGGCTGGCATTCCATGCGCAGCTTCTTCAAGGATGTCCGCGAGGAGATCGACCCTGAGAACTTCCAAGGCACCCTCAATATCTATGAGCCCGTCGGTCAGGATAAGGGCAGACTCATCGATTTTGTCTTCTATTCCGGCGAGAAGGTAGTGCCTAAGAGTTATGAGGTGATTACAAGAACCTATGACGGACTGTTTCCGTCGGATCACTACGGTATTCAATGTGAATTTGAGTTATTATAAACAGAAAAGGCTTTCGAGAGATCGAAAGCCTTTTTTCTTTACAATATAGAAAAAATTATTTATAATAAATATATAGATTTTTAAAAGAAAGGAGGCGCGGGATGGTTACCTTTATTACCGGCCGAAGCGGAACGGGAAAAACCGAATGGATCATGGAGCAACTGCCCCTGCTCGCCGAGCGGTATGAGCGGGTGTTTTACCTTGTTCCGGAGCAGAGCTCGATGGTGCTGGAGCGCAGGATCGGCGGCATGGGATTGGATCAGGTGCGCGTGGCGTCCTTCCGCCGCCTTTGCAACGAGATCTTCCGCGCCTTCGGCGGGGTGGCAGGCTCTTATATGAGCAATGCCCGCCAGACCGCGCTGATCTATCGGGTGTTGCAGGAGCAGCAAAATAATTTGAACTATTACCGCACCGCCCGCCCCTCCATGGGGTTTGTTGCCCGCCTGGCAGAGGTTTTTGGGGAGTTTTCCCTTGCGGGCCTGGAGCAGGAGCAGGTTCTGCCCCTGCTGGCCCAGAGCGGGCGGCAGGATTGGCAGAAAAAATATGCCGATCTCTTTTTGCTTTATAATGCCTATCGCGCCGCCCTTTCGGCGGAGAACCGCTCCGCCGCCGAGGATCTGGCGGCGGCCACTGCCAAGGCGCAGGAACATGGCTTTTTTGAAAACACAGCGGTGGTGCTGGATGGCTTTTTTGGATTCACCGGCCGTCAGCGGGAGCTTTTGAAGGTGATCTTTGCCCAAAGCCCCGCCGTTTATTGCGCCCTTTTGGTGGATGAGCAGGATCCCGCTCTGCTCTTTGAGCCCGCCAAAAAGGAGTTGGCCGCCCTCAAGCGGTTGGCCAAGAGCGCGGGGGCTGAAATCCAAACCGTTGCCATGGCGGGGGACTCCCGCCGCTTGGAATATGAGGACCTCAAAATGCTGGAAAAGCATCTCTTTTCCTCTGCGCCCGCCGCGCCCTTTGAGGCGGAGCACATTCGCCTGATGGCGGGGCGCAACATTTGCGAGGAGCTTTCGATGGTGGCGGCGGATATTGCCCGCCGCGTGCGGGAGGATGGGGTGCGCTATCGGCAGATCGCCCTCATCGCGGGCAGTCTTTCGGAATACGGACCGGTTGCCGAGACCATCTTTCAAAAATATAATATCCCCCTCTTTTTGGATCAGGGGCGCTCTTCCTTGGGCAAGCCCATCTTTGCCTTTGTTCAGAGCGCGCTGCGGATCATCAGCCCCGAGCGGTATTTCCGCCGGGAGGATCTGCTGGCCTTTTTAAAGACCGGCCTTTGCGGTGAGGATCGGGATCTGATCAGCCGCTTGGAAAACTATTGCATTCTTTGGCAGGTAAACGGCGAGCGGTTTTTGCGGGAGGCGGATTGGACCCAAAACCCCAAAGGGATGGGCAAGCCCGATGAGGAAGCGGTTGCCATCTTGGCGGAGCTCAACGCTCTGCGTAAGCGGGTTTGCGCGCCCTTGCTTCGGATGAAGGAGGCGGTGGGGCAGACCGGCGCATCCCTTGCCGAGGCGATCTACCAACTGCTCTGCGACTTCAAGGTGGAGGAGCAGATGGTGCAGGTTGCCCAAAGCCTTTTGGGCGAGGAGGGCGAAAATGCTTGGCAAACCCAGCAAAATCGCCGCCTCAGCCGCGAGTATCTGAAATTATATTCTACCCTTACCGATATTTTGGACGATATTTATATTATCTTTGAGGATGCCCCTCTCTCCCTTTATGCGGCGGAGGAGCTGATCGGCCTCTGCGGGGAGCAGACCGCTCTCAATATTGCCCCGCCCACCATGGATGCAGTGGCGATGGGCGAGGTGGCTCATAGCCGCCTGGATGGGGTGGAATATCTCTATATCGTTGGATGCAATCAGGGGCTTCTGCCCATGCCCGTTGCCGATACCGGGCTGATCGGAGATCGGGAACGGCGGCTGTTTGCGGAAGGAAATCTGCCCTGCAACGCAACTCTTCAGCAGCATCATCTGCAGGGCCAGCATCGCCTTTATGCGGCGCTCTTTTCCGCGCGCCGCGGGCTGACCTTCTCTTATAGCGCCTTTCGGATGAACGGCGAGCCCCTCATCCCTTCGGTCTATCTGGATAAGCTCCAACGGCTTATCAATCTCAAACCCATCTATCGCGCAGACATGAACCTTTATGATTTTGCCATCACCCCCGCGGGTGCGCGGGAGCTGACCGGTTGGTGCCCGCCTTTGCGAGAGGATATTCTGGCCGCGCTGGGCGAGGGGTTGCCCCCTGCGCGCGGGGAGGAAGATACCATCCCTGCCGAAATTGCGCGGCAACTCTTTGGCGATCGGTTGCGGCTGAGCTATAGCCAGATCAGCCTTTATCAAAATTGTCCTTTCCATTATTTCATGGAAAAGACCATGCGGATCAAGCCCACCGAGCCCATCACCTTTGATGCGGCCAATATCGGCATCTTTGTGCATTACGGCATGGAAAAGCTGATCGAGCGGCTGAAAACCGAAGAATTTGTTTACGATAAGTATACTCCGAGCGAAATTCAACGGTTTGGAGAGGAAGTGGCGGCGGAATATCTGGCCGACCAACTGCGGGATTTCAACCGCAGCAACCGTTTTGATTCCCTTTATCGGCGGATGACCGCCCTTTTCTGCCGCGTGGCGGAGAATGTTTTGGGCGAGCTCAAGGAAGGGCAGTATCGCCCCTATGGGGTGGAGGTTCCCTTAGGGGGGAATATTCTTCCCCTCAAGAATGGCGGCGCGGTGGAGCTGATCGGCTCGGTGGATCGGGTGGATACCTTCGAGCAGGAGGGCAAGACCTACCTTAAGGTTACCGACTATAAGACCGGCCCCAAGACCTTCGACCTGCGGGGCATCACCAATCGGGATAACGTTCAATTGCCCATCTACCTTTATGGATTGATGAAGAGCGGCCGTTGGGCAGAGCCTTTGGCGGGGGCGGGTTGCTATATGGAAGCCCAAACCCCCACCTTTGACCAACCCATCCCGCCGGAGAAGCTGGAAGAAAAACTGCGGGCTTTTTATAAGCGCGGCGGTGCATTCTCTGCCGATGAGATTGCCCTTGCCGCATTGGATGGGGGCAAGGGGAGCCATTATTTTAAGGTGGATTATACCAAAGACGGCGCCCTCAAAAAGGGCCTGAAGGTCTATGACCCATCCCTGATGCAGGAGATGGTGGACCATATGGAAAGGGTTTTGAAGGAGACCGCCGAAGGCATCCTTTCGGGGAATGTTGCGGCGCGGCCCTTGAAGGGCCATTCCCCCGATGCCTGCACCTATTGCGATTTTGCGGGCCTTTGCGGCTATACCCCCGAGGCAGGGAAAAAGAAAGAATATTCCGAGGATCCCTTCGGCTGGAGAGAGGAGGCGGACCATGAGTAAGATAACCTTTACCGAGCAGCAGGAGTGCGCCATCCAAAGCCGAGGCAACGCTCTTTTGGTCTCCGCCGCCGCAGGGAGCGGTAAAACCGCCGTTTTGGTGGAGCGGGTGTTGCGTTACCTTTCGGAGCAGGGCGGGGATATCCGCCGCCTGATGCTGATGACCTATACCACCGCCGCCGCCGAAGAGATGCGGCAGAAGATCAAAAAGGCGGTGGATCAAAAATTGCGGGAGGGCGGGAGCGATCATCTGCTCCGCCAGAGCGCGCTGATCGATAGCGCCGAGATCGGAACGGTGCATAGCATCTGCCTGGGGCTGATCACCCGCCATTTTGAGCGGCTGGATTTAGATCCCCGCTTTCGGCTGATCGATGAGACTGCCGAGGCGGCGATGATCGCCGAGGAGACCGAAGGGCTGATCGAGGAGCTTTACGGACGCAAAGACCAAGAAACAGAGCATTTTCTCCAATGCTACGCCATCGGGCGCAACGATCAGGCCCTTGCCGACCTCTTGGTGAAGGGGATGCGGTTTTTGGAAAATCAGCCCCTGCCCGCGCATTATATCGAGCGGGCGCTGGCTCCTTATCGAAAAAAAGACGCACCCTTCTTTGACCGCTTCCATGAGGATGGGCTGGTTACTTATTTAAGCGAAGAGCTGGAGGCTTTGCGGGTGCGCCATGCCTTTTTCTTATCAAAGCTCCGCGCCCATTGGGGGTTGGGCGATTGCGCCCCCTTGATGGACTTTTTTGAAGAGGAGCAACAGAATTTGGCGGAGCTTTCCGCCCTGCCCCAAAAGCGGGACTATGAGGCCTTTGCCGCCCATGCCAAAACCTTTCGGTTTGCCAAAGCCTCCTGGAAGGATTGGCTCAAAGAGCTGTTGAAGGAAGAAGAGATCGAGCAGATCAAGGCCGAGCGGGAGCGGATCAAAAAGGCGGTTACCGCCTTTATTGCACCCTTCACCGCCTCGGAAGAAGAGGCGATCGCCTGCCTGGAGCAGGAAGGGCGGTTGCTGGAAAGCTATTTCGCCTATTGCACCGAGCTTTCGGCGCGGCTGGAAAAGGCGCGGCGCAAGGGGGGCTGGATCTCCTTCCATGATATGGAGCAGATGGCCCTGAGGCTCTTGGTGGCGGATTATGATCCCGCCGCCGACCGCCTGACCCCCACCGAGCTGGCCCTGCAATTGCGGCAGGATTATGATGAAATTATTATCGATGAATTTCAGGATACCAATCGGGTGCAGGATCTGATCTTCCGCGCCCTCTCCCAAGAGGAGAAAAATCTCTTCATGGTGGGGGATCTGAAGCAGAGCATCTATCGGTTCCGCGGCGCCGAGCCCGAGATCTTTGATCAAAAGCGCAAGGCTGCCTCGGCCGATGTTTTGGAACTTAATGCAAACTTTCGCTCCCACCCGGGGATTTTAAGGTTTGCCAACGAGGTGTTTGGCGGGATCATGAGCTCCGCTTTGGGGGGCGTGGACTATACCGAGTCGGAGCGGCTCAAAAACGGCCGTACCTACGCAAAGCCCCAGGAGATTTGCGCCGAGATCCATCGGTTGCAACCTGAAAACGATCCCAAAACGGGCAAGAAGATCCGCCCTGTGGACCAAAACGCCCGCTATACCGCCCGCCTCATCCGCAAGATGGTGGAGGAGCGGCAGGAGCTTTTATTGCCCGATGGGCTTTCTCGGCCGGTGGAATATCGGGATTTTGCCATCCTTCTGCGCAACGCATCGGGCGTTGCCGCCGCTTTCGAGCAGGCGTTGATGGAGCAGGGAATTTCGGTGATCAACCAAAATGAGGGAGTAAGATTTTTTGATCTGCCGGAGGTGCAGAGCATCCTTTCTTATCTGCTCGTTTTGAATAACCCCTACGACGATATGGCGCTGGTTTCCCTCCTGCTGGGGGATTATTTCGCCTTTTCCTTAGGGGAGTTGGCCGCTCTGCGCAACCGCTACCAGCCCCTTTATGATAATCTGCGTCTGGCGGCAGAAAAGAGCGAAAAGGCGCGCATGGCTTTTGAAACCATTGAGAGCTACCGCCAATTGGCGGGCACCCTTTATGTTTACGATCTGCTCTATCGCATCTATCAGCAGAGCGGGATCTTGGCTACCTATGCCGCCGCCCCGGGGGGCGCGGAAAAGTGCGCCAATTTGGAACTTTTGGCGGAGGACGCCCGCCTTTTTGAAGAGGAAGGGTATCGGGGGCTTTATGCCTTCACCGAGCATATCCGCATCTCCAAAAACGGCAATCGGGGCGGTGCCCGCCTGCAGGCCGAGGGGAATAGCGTTCGGATCATGACCATCCATAAATCCAAGGGTTTGGAGTTCCCCATCTGCATTTTGGGGGATGGCCAGAAGACCTTTAACCGCACCGACCTTTCGGAGCGGATCCTGCTCCATCCCCGCTTCGGCGCGGCGGTTGAGCAGATTCAGCCCGCCTGCTTTTATCGGGGGCGGTCGATCGCTCAGCGGGTATTGGCTGATCAGATCTTGGCCGATAGCGTCAGCGAGGAGGAGCGGGTGCTCTATGTTGGGCTCACCCGCCCCGAGAGTAAGCTGATCATTCTGGCCAACGAAAAGGAAGAAACCATCGCCCAATGGACGGTGGAGGGTGCCCTTTTGGGCAAGCCCCTGCCTCGCTGGCTGCTCACCGGCAAGGATGCTTGCTATCTGCGCTGGATCTGCACCCTTTTTGCAGGCGCGCAGGAAGGCGAAAGTCTGCGCCTTGAAAATGGGATTGCGGGCGGCCAGTATCCGCCGATTTTTGCCAAATGGGTGGAAGGCTCTTTGGAGGAGCAGGGCGAAAATGCCCCCTTGCCCCAAAAGGAGCAAGAAATCTTCGATCGGGAGGCGTTCCAAACGCGGCTGGATTGGGTCTATCCCCATCTTTCGGCGGTGCGCCTGCCCGCCAAGCTTTCGGTTTCGGAACTCAAAGGGCTGAGAGAGCCCGAAGAGGATGCCGAGCCCCTGCTGGAGGAGCGGCTGCGGGCTTCGGCGCCGCGGTTTGCCAATCGGTTTGCGCCGCGGGGTAATGAGGTGGGCAACGCCCTCCATCAGGCGTTGCAGTTTTGCAATTTCGAGCGGCTGCGGCAAGATCCCGAATCGGAGCTTGCCCGCTTGGTGCAGGATGGGTTTATCCTGGAGGATCAGCGCAAGCTGATCGCGGTGGATAAAATCCGACGCTTCACCCAAAGTTCCTGCTTTGCCGACCTATTGCAGGCGGATTACTATAGCAAGGAAGAACGGTTCTTATTCCCCATGGAGGCATCCGCCCTTTTCGGCCAAGAGGCCGAAGGGGAGATCCTGATCCAGGGCGTTTTGGATTGCTATAGCGTGCAAGGCAAGGAAGCGATGCTCTTGGACTATAAGACCGATCGGGTCGATTCCCCCGAGGAGCTGATCCGCCGCTATCAGGTGCAGATGGAGCTTTATGCCGAGGCCCTGCGGCGGCAAAAGGGCTTGAAGGTTACCCGCAAGGTGATCTATAGCTTTGCCCTGGAGCAGGCCATCGAACTATAAATAAGGGTATATTTTTAACCAATTTGGTGGGTGAATTTGTTGTTTTGCCCAAAAAGGATTGACGGTTTTTCTCAATCGTTTAAAATAAAATTATAAGATTATAAAAGGAGGACTTCCCATGGAGCGGTATAATTCTGCAAGCGAGAAGTATAAGAAGTTCGGTTTAGATACCGAAAAAGCAATGGAGATCTTAAAGGCGATCCCTGTTAGCATGCATTGCTGGCAAGGCGATGATGTTATCGGTTTTGAAAATCTCGGCGGTGCCCTCACCGGCGGTATTCAGACCACCGGTAATTATCCCGGCAAGGCCCGCACCCCCGAGGAGCTGATGGCCGACCTGGAGGTTGCCCTCAAGCTGATCCCCGGCAAAAAGAAGATCAATCTGCATGCCATCTATGCCATCTTTGATGGGGAGCCTGTGGATCGCGACGCTCTGGAGCCCAAGCATTTCGCAAAGTGGGTAGAGTTCGCCAAGAAAAATAATGTGGGCTTGGATTTCAACCCCACCTTCTTCAGCCATCCCAAGGCATCCGATAGCCTGACCCTCAGCCATCCCAACGACGAGATCCGCGCCTTCTGGGTGCGCCATGGCATCGCTTGCCGCAAGATCGCGGCCTATTTTGCCAAGGAGCTGGGCTGCGAGGTTGCTTGCAACGTTTGGATTCCCGATGGTTATAAGGAAATTCCCGCCGACCGCCTCGGCCCCCGCATGCGGTTGAAGGATAGCTTGGATCAGATCTTTGCCGAAAAGTATGAAGGTGTTATCGATAGCGTGGAGAGCAAGGTGTTTGGTATCGGCTTGGAGGCCTATACCGTTGGCTCCTCCGAGTTCTATCTTTCCTATGCCGCATCCCATCCCGGCGTTTATAACCTGCTGGATAGCGGCCATTATCATCCCACCGAGGTAATCAGCGATAAGATCCCCGCCCTGCTGGCATTCAAGGATCGGATCCCCCTCCATGTTACCCGCCCCATGCGCTGGGATAGCGACCATGTTGTCTTGCTGGATGATGAGCTCAAGGAGATCGCCAAGGAAGTGGTTCGTTGCGATGCCACCGATAAGGTTATGGTCGGCCTGGATTATTTCGATGCCTCCATCAACCGTGTTTCTGCATGGGTTGTTGGTATGCGCAATATGCAAAAGGCTCTGCTCGCCGCCCTTCTGGAGCCCCATGCTTATTTCAAGGGCCTGCAGGATGAGGGCAATTTCACCCGCCTGATGGCCGAGCGCGAGGCGATGAAGGTCTATCCCTTCGGCGATATCTGGGATGAATACTGCAAGCGGGAAGGCATCCCCACCGAGGACGAATGGTTCGAGATCGTTGCTCAATACGAAAAGGACGTTCTCTCCAAGAGAGGTTAATAAGAAGGAGAAGTGCGCGTTGCGCACTTCTCCCTTTAAATTGTGTATAAAAACCGAGGCGTTTTGGAGGGAAATTTGTCGGTTTTCGAGATTTTTTCGAAAATTATGAAAATAGGTTTTACAAAGCAAAAAAGATATAGTAAAATAGAACCGTAATGTTTAATTGCATCATGAGGAGGAAGTAAAAAATGGCAGATTATTTAGAGGAATTGATCAATATCCCTGTCGGCCCCTTGGGTATTATCGCCATGCCCGGTTGCGAAGAGATGGGTAAAAAGCTGGATTTTTATCTCACCAAATGGCGCAGCGAGCGGGAGCATGAGCATAAGGATACCATCACCTTCCGCGGCTACGATCGGGATTCCTTTTTGATCGAGGTCGCCTGCCCCCGTTTCGGAAGCGGCGAGGCAAAGGGCGTCATCAAACGCTCGGTCCGCGGTCTGGATCTCTATATCATTGCCGATGTTTTTAACTATGGTGTGGAATATAAAATGTATGGGCGCTCTGTTCCCATGAGTCCCGATGATCATTATGCAGACCTCAAGCGTATCATCGCCGCCGCCCAGGGCAAGGCAAAGCGGATCAACGTGATCATGCCGATGCTTTATGAAGGCCGTCAGCATCGCCGCACCGGCCGCGAGTCGCTGGATAGCGCCACCGCTCTGCAGGAGCTGGTATCGCTGGGCGTTTCCAATATCATTACCTTTGATGCCCATGATCCCCGCGTTCAGATGGCCATCCCCGACCATGGTTTTGATAATGTTATGCCCACCTATCAGATGATCAAGGCGCTGGTCAATAATGTTCCCGACGTTCAGATCGATCCCGATCACCTGATGATCATCAGCCCCGATGAAGGCGCTATGGCGCGCGGCATCTATTTCTCCTCTGTTTTGGGCGTGGATCTGGGTATGTTCTATAAGCGCAGAGATTATTCCCGCATCGTCAACGGCAAAAACCCCATCGTTGCCCATGAATATCTGGGCGCAGATGTGGCGGGCAAGGATATCATCATTGTCGACGATATGATCTCCTCCGGCGATAGCGTTTTGGATCTGGGCGCCAAGCTCAAGAGCCTCAATGCGCGCAACATCTATGTCTGCACCACCTTCGGCCTCTTCTGCAGCGGCCTGGAGCATTTCGATAAAGCCTATGAAGAAGGCCTCATCACCAAGGTCTTCACCACCAACGGCATCTATTCCACCCCCGAGCTGCTGGCCCGCGAGTGGTATTGCCCCGTCGATCTTTCCAAGTATATCTCCTATATCATCGATACCCTCAATCATGATGCATCCATCAGCGGCCTTCTGGAACCCACCAACAAGATTAACGCCCTGCTGGTCAAAAAGGGTAAGAAATAAAAAAATAAACAGCCGCATTTGCGGCTGTTTTTTGTTGCATAAGAAAACTGCCGGCTGTACCGGTGGCTCCAAAAAGCTTTAGCTATGCCCAGGCTCGCCGCAGCGGTAAGCCTCCCTCTGACGAGGGAGGTGGATTTTTGCGAAGCAAAAAGACGGAGGGAGAGAACAATGAAAGGATATGTTATGCTATATATTTCTCTCCCTCAGTTTCGCTTACGCTCAACAGCTCCCTCGTCAGAGGGAGCCGGGATCAGCTGATTCATTACCCATTTGCGTGTGGTCGATAATAATATCCAGTGGCCCATTCAGGTGTGGAGCAACTCTAGCTTTATTAAAGAAAATTTTCGCTTTTGAAATGAAGTGTTTCCCACATGAGTTGTACGCCAATACGAAATCCTTCAATAAAGCTCTCTTGATCAGATATACAGTTGAGTTCGATAACATGATTGCTTATTTTTTTATAAAGTTGTTTTTCTTCATGGTTCAGCAATACCATGAATTCATCAATATCTCTAATAAGCCGCTCATTAAGCTTTTGGTATTCACTTTCCTGTATAATGGATCTTACTGCAGGATTTATTTTTCCAAAATATAATTTTTCAAGGATTGACATTTTTATTTCTCCATAATTAGAATATCAAGTAAATCCTATTATAAAGAGACAAAGTGTTATTTGCGCACCTATATAAGTGCACTTCGAAAATTATTTTAAAATTACAGCCGCATTCCTGAGAATGCGGCTGTGTTTTATCTTTCTCTGCGAATTTCATCGGCATGATCGGGGCCGAGATGCTTGAAGAGCAGGTTGATGCACCAGATCCCTGCCAGCCCCACCAGAACAAAAATGATCCGGCTGATCAGCGCATCCATTCCGCCGAAGATAAAGCCCACCAGATCGAATTGAAAGAGCCCCACAAGACCCCAGTTCAACGCGCCGATGATCACCAGCGATAATGCGATTTTATTCAGCATGATTTTCAACTCCTTTGCAGATTTTAACATTTGGTCTGCAGATAGTTTGGGCGGCCGGCGCGGGGATTATTCAAAAAATACGAAAAAAGATGACGGGCATACTATATTTTTTCATATTTATATGTTAAAATATAAATTAAAGTGTTTTTAAAGGAGAAAAATACATTGCGTATTTTCGGACGTTTAAAAAAGCAAGCGCGCCGCGGGCGGCTGGCAAAATTTCTTTCGGTCAACCTTCGCTGGGGGATGCGGCGGATGCGCCGGTTCTTCACCAGGGAGGAGTTTCTCCGGGGGATCACCGGCCCTTATGCCCGCCGTTTATATACAATGCTTTTATTACTGCTGGTTGTTGGTGCTCTGGCGGTGGCTTCTGCGCGGCTGGCCGATTCCTTTTTTGCGGATGAGGCGGTTTTGGTGCGGCGGCTTTCCGATCCCGATTACGATTCATCCAATCCCATCCTGGCGGCTTTAGACGATCTTGGCTCCTCCAACCGCATTCAGGTAACGGTGCAGACCGAGAAGGCGGATAACCTCCATCCTCAAAAGGTGGATCTGGATCGGGGGAATGTGAACCTGGTGCTGACCCTTCAAAACGGCAACATCATGGAATATACCCTGCAGAATAAGCGGATGGATAATTTCGAGAGCGGCAATACCGATCAGTTCACCTTGATCCTGCCTGCAAGCGTTTCAATTTTTGATATTACCGAATATAAACTCGTATTGCTCCCCGATGCCAAGGGTGTTTACGGTAATTGGCGTTGCACCGGAGCGCAGGTTTCCTTCCTGCTGGGCGGAAAGCGCACCCTGCTGGCCGAAGGGGCATGGCAGAGCGTTTGGGAATTTTCCGAGCAACAGAATGAAACGGTCTTGCCCATCGCCACCGAGCAAAATGCAGAATTTGCCCGCGCGCGGGAACTCTTCCCCTATGTTTTGGCGGTTTGCGGCGAGGAGCGGGAAACGGCTCATGATCCTGCCATCAAGCGGGATGCGCTGATCTCTTTGGGGCTCTTGACCGGCGATACCCTCTATCTGGATGTGGAGACTGTCGGGCTGGAAAATCAAAACGAGATCCTGAAGAAGCAGGTCGGGAAGGTGAAACTTTCGGAGCTGGACGGTCTGGGCTATAACGGCACCATGCTTTTAAGGGTGCGGTTTATCGATGACTTTGAGGGTTCTTATTATAAGGACTATCCTTTAGATACCCCCGGCAAGGATGATTTTGAGCTGGGAACAAGCTCCACCTTTGCTCTGGAGATGCCAAAAGGCGCCACCGCCTTTGATATTGCATCGATGGAGCTTTTGGTGGAAGATGCTTCCGATGCCTGGGCACCGCGGATGGTGCGCGCCTATCTCAAAACCGATTATAATACCGTTTTGGAATTGGCGCGGCTGAGCGATCGGCAACTGACAGCCGAGCGCAAGACTTGCGTTTTCCATCGGGGGTTGATCGATACTTCCGTCAGCCCCTTGGTGCTGGATCTGAACCAAAGCTACGGCCTGCCCAAAAATCTCAAAGAGACGATAGAAAATAAATATTTCACCGAGATCTCAGGCGTTATGTATAGCATGTATTTCGGCGAGCATAGTTATTATGAACGCCAGAAATTATTCTATAGCCAAGTGCACGCCCTGTTTGGAGGAGTTGCAACCGATGAACAAACAAACTAAATTTTTTGCCTTGCTTCTGGCGGCGGTCTTGCTGTTGAGCGGGTGCGCCAAAGCCCCCGATACGCAGGTAGAGTTGGAGGATCTTTTTGAAAGGACCTCCGCCTCCCTTGCCGAAGGCCACCTCTTTTTCGCAGGGCGGGTAACCTCCGCGATGGCTGAGCCCAAGGCGATTACATATTATGATGCCGAGGCGGGCAAGAATACCTTCTATCGGGTGGAGATCACCGAGGATTTCTTCGGCTGCCTGCCGGAGCGGACCCTTACCGTTTGCGTGATGGGTAATAGTGAAAATTTTGCCCAGCGGGAAAACCTCGAGAAGGGCAAGGAATATTTATTCGATTGCTCTGTCTGGATGGAGGAGGATCAGGTGATCCTGCTTCTGCCCACCTTCTATCAGGTTCTGCCCGAGCGGGCAGAGGAAAAGCTTATGCTGACCCAAGAGGAAAAAACCTATATGGCAGACGGCAGTTATTCGGACTATAAAGAAAAACTCCAAACGCTGGCGCAAGAGAACGAATACAGCCCCTCCCTTGTTTTGCAGAAGGTGAAGGAGCAACTGCAGGCGGCATCCTTAAAGGATGAGGCTTATTTCGAAGAATTGGAATTTGAAAAGATCGATGGGGATCTGATCAAAGCCACCGTTGCAGGCGCATCGGCGCGGCTGCAGGCGGCAGAGCAGGCCGAGAAAAGTTGGGAAGGAATCAAGGAGCTTTTAAAATGATCATCTATGCAATCAGTTTGGGCATCAGCTTGGCGATGGATGCTTTTTCTGTTTCCATCACCAACGGTATGCGGTGCAGCAAATTGAAATTTCGTCATGCCTTGGCCGATGGCATCACCTTCGGCCTCTTTCAGGCGATGATGCCGTTGATCGGCCTCTTTTTGGGGCTGAGCTGTCTCAAATATATTCAGCCGGTGGATCATTGGATCGCCTTTATCCTGCTGGGCGGGATCGGCTTTAATATGATCCGCGGCGCGCTGAAAAAAGAAGAGGATGAGGAATGCGCCCATCCCTTTAAGTTGAAAAATCTGCTGATCCAGGGTGTTGCCACCAGCATTGATGCCCTGGCGGTTGGGGTTGGCTTTTCCACCGAACTGAATGGCTATGGCGAGGGCATTCTCACCGCCGCCATCATCGGCATTGCCACCTTCATTATCAGCGCCGCAGGCGTTTATATCGGGCGGATCTTCGGCGGTCTTTTGAAACAAAAGGCCGAGATCTTCGGCGGTGCAATTTTGATCGGCATCGGGTTAAAGATTTTGATCGAGCATTTATTTTTCTAAAATAAAAAATCTCTCAATCGCGCCAATGGCTTCGTTGAGAGATTTTTTTCATGGTTCTCGCCTTTGCATGGCAAAGGCATATCGCATAACCGAAAGGTTATATATCGCACTTTTAAAAGTATATCGCAAACCCCGCCGGGGGTTTATATCGCAACCAAGTGTCCTTCAGGACACTTGGTTATTTTAAATCCTCGCGATAGCAGGCGCGCTCGCCGCCGATGAATTTGGGGCGGGTGCGGGCGGCCAGCAGGAGCGCTTCACCGATCTTTTTTTGATTGAGGCGGCAGGGTACTGCTACTTCCCGCAGGTGCATTCCGATCAGCGTTCCGCCGATATCCAGCCCCGCCTCGGCAGAGATGTGCTCCACCGCTACTGCATCCTCCAATAGGTCGTAAACCGCGGTGGCAAAGGAGCCGCCTGCTTTGGGCATCGGGCGGGCGTTCACAATGGCATATCCCCGCCGATCTGCTACTTTTCGCTCTAAGATCAGCGCCCGATTCAGGTGCTCGCAGCATTGGGCGGCCAGCCCAACCCCTGCCTCGCGGCAGGCCGCTAAAATTCCTTCGGCTACCGCCATCCCCACCTCGGGGGCGGAATGGGTGCCGATTTTTTCCTGCAAAATCTCGCTGGAGGAGCATCCAACAACCAGCAGGTCGCCCTCCTTCAAGCTCGCCAGAGCGATCAGCTCCTTGGCGGCGGTATAAGCCTGGTCTTTAAATTGTGTATTCATAGGGATCATCCTTTCATATAAGTGGTATGGGGGTGATTTTATGGAATTATCATTGGAATGCCTAACCGAGAAAGAAGTAGTCGTTTCCTGCACAGGGCGGAAGCTGGGCTATCCCAAAGATATCATCATCGATTGTGAGCGCGGGTGCGTCGAAGCATTGGTGCTCTGCCGCAGGGGGTTCTTTAATAAGGAAGCAAGCAGGATTCCATGGTGCGATGTGGAGAGAATAGGAGAAGATATTATATGGATCAGCCGCGAACCAAAGTGTTAAAACGCGCGAAAATGGCGCCTTTTCCGTCGATGCGCTCTCGCCGTATCGACATACGCCTTCGAGCACCTCAACGAAAAATGCCCACATTTTGGCGCGTTTTAAATCAGCGGGCGCGAAAATGGCGCCTTTTCCGTCGATGCGCTCTCGCCGTTGCGTCAAAAGAAACGAAAACCGCTCCAATTTTCCTGAAGGGAAAATGATCCGCTCTTTTTCGTTTCTTTTTCCTTTTCCCCGCAAAATCTCTGGATTTTGCGGGGGCCCCAAATACGCCTTCGAGCACCTCAACGAAAAATGCCCACATTTTGGCGCGTTTTAGATGAGGGGATTATTTGCTGTAGGCTACGCTTTCATCCACATGGATTTCGCCGTTTTCTTTTTCATAGTCTTTCACGCAGTTTTGCGCTAAAAACTCAAGTTGTGCGTTGAGAGACCGTTTGTTCTGCTTTGCAACAACCGTAATTTTATAAAGCAATTCGGGCTCAAAACGAATACCGGTTTGAATCTTATTAGTTGCCATACGAACACCTCGCAAACATTTTGATAACATTATACAAACTTTTTTCTTGATTTTATACTAACACTATGTTATCATAATGAGGGTGATATAAATGCAAAAAGATAAAACAACGGAAAATTTTGTATGGAGGAAATTCTCCGGGATATTTGCTATTTCCCCGGAGATATGTTATAATAATACTATTGGAAATGAGGTGGGACAATGAGGGATATCTTTGAAGAGTATTTGCGCGAAAAGGAACCGCAGAAGAAAGAAAAGGGTTATGCCTGGCATACCGCAATCGGTCTTCAAGCGGTGGACGGGTTAAATACAAGTGAATACTTGATTGAAACTGCCAAGAAGAACATCGACGGGGATATTACCTTTGAAGAAGCCGATCGTTTAATTCAAAGTTATTATAAAGAAAATACCGTTCATGCGGCTGCAATCAGAACCGAGGAAGCAGATAAAGTATCGGTTCGTATTGCGCAGTTGCTATCCGAAAGATCCTTTGTTTTCTCTCCGGCGCAGTATATTTCTATTCATGGGCAGTTGTTTAAGGGTATTTACAAACACGCCGGCAAAATCAGGGATTACAATATCACGAAACCCGAATGGGTGCTGGATGGAGATACCGTCATGTATGGCGGAGCTTTGGATCTTCGAGCAACCTTAGACTATGATTTTTCCGTTGAAAAAGAGTTTTCTTATAAAAATCTTTCAACAGATGAAATCATAAAGCACTTAGCGGCCTTTGTTTCTCGCCTTTGGCAAATTCATATTTTTTCCGAGGGAAACACACGGGCAACTGCCGTTTTCTTCATCAAGTATCTTCGCACCTTAGGGTTTAATGTGACAAACGATATTTTTGCCGAAAACGCCTGGTATTTTAGAAATGCATTGGTTCGCGCAAACTATACCAATCTTAAAAAGGGCGTTTACGAAACGACAGAGTATTTGGAACTGTTTTTAAGAAATTTATTGCTCGGGGAAGAGAATTCTCTCAAAAATCGAGATATGCATATCAACAATTCCCTATCGTCCCCAAAGTGCAATGAAAAAACAGATTCTTGCACTTTGGATTGCACTTTGGATGAAAGAGCTGTTTTGAATTTGCTGAAAACGGATGGGAAAATGACCCAAAAGCAAATTGCGGAATCCATTAAAAAATCCGAAAGAACAGTCAAAACGATTACCGCATCCCTTGAAAAGCAAGGCTTTATTACAAGGATGAACGGCAAACGTTTTGGATATTGGAAAGTAAATATAGAATAAAATTTTAAAACCCCGCCTTTGCAAATCTGCAAAGGCGGGGTTGATGTTTACACGTCCATAATGATGGGAATAATCATGGGGGAGCGCTTGGTGGTGGAGCGGATATAATGGGCAAGGGCATCCCGCATATCGCTCTTAAACGCCGCCCATTCCAGGTTGCCTCGCGCAAGGCTCTTTTGGAGCGCGTCGGTGGCGATTCTTTGCAGCTGCTCCATCAGATCTTCGTTTTCGCGGACATAGACAAACCCGCGGGAAACGATATCCGGACCGCTTACGATCTTTTGCTGCTCCTTGCTGATGGCGGCCACTGCAATGATGATGCCGTCGTCGGCAAGAATGCGGCGATCCCGCAGGACAATGTTGCCCACATCGCCGATGCCTGCGCCATCGATCATTACCGCGCCTGCCTGCACGCTTCCATTAAGCTTGGCGGATTTTTCCGAAAGCTCTAAGATGTTGCCGTTGGCACCGACAAAGATGTTTTGCTCCTCGATGCCTGTTTCCATCGCCAGCTGGGCGTGGGCGGCCAGATGATGATATTCGCCGTGAACCGGCATAAAGAACTTCGGCTTTGCCAGCCCCAGGATCAGCTTAAGCTCCTCCTGGCAGGCATGGCCCGAAACATGGATATCCGCCATTTTATTATCCACAACGGTAGCGCCCAGCTTTTCCAGCTCGTTGGCCACGCGGCTGACCAGCCGCTCATTGCCCGGGATGGGGGAGGCGGAGATAATGATCAGGTCGTTGGCGTTGACCGAGATGGTGCGATGGTCGGAAAAGGCCATGCGGTAAAGGGCGCTCATCGGCTCGCCTTGGGAGCCGGTGGTGATCAGGGTGATCTTATTGGGCGGGAATTTGGAGACCTGCTCCAAGGGGATCAGCGTTCCTTTGGGAATTTTAAGATAGCCCAGCTCATGGGCGACCGCGATAACGCTCTCCATCGACCGCCCGGAGGTGGCCACCTTGCGGCCGTAATGCACCGAGGCATCGATGATCTGCTGCACCCGATGGACGTTGGAGGCAAAGGAGGCAACGATGATCCGCTTCTCCTGCGCCCCTTCAAAGATGCTGAAAAGCTGTTTTCCCACCTTCTTCTCCGAAAGGGCGATGCCCGGCCGGCCGGCGTTGGTGGAATCGCTCATCAGCAGGAGGATCCCCTCCTTGCCCAACTCACCGATCCGCGCCAGGTCGATGGAGCGGCCGTGAATGGGGGTGGTATCGATCTTAAAGTCGCCGGTATGGAGGATGGTGCCGATGGGGGTCTTGATGGCAAAGCCCGAAGCGTCGGGGATGGAATGGTTCACCTTGATGAACTCCACCTTGAAGCAACCCCGCTCGATCACCGAACCGTGCTTGGTCTCGATCAGCATGGCGCTCTTCTCCATCCGATGCTCCGCCAGCTTGCGGCGCACCAACCCGAGGGTGAGTTTATTGCCATAGACCGGCACATTCATTTCTTTCAAAACATAGGGCAGAGAGCCGATATGGTCCTCATGGCCGTGGGTCAGGAAGATGCCCCGCACCTTGCTGATATTTTTGCGCAGATAGGAAATATCGGGGATCACCAGATCCACGCCCGGCATATCGCTGTCGGGGAAGGCCATGCCGCAATCGATGAGGATGATATCGTTTTCATATTCAAAGATCGTCATGTTCTTGCCGATCTCATCCAGGCCCCCTAAGGGGATGATCTTCAGTTTGGATTTGGCCTTGCGCTTTTTGGGCGCGGGATTGGCCGCGGCCGGTTTTTTCTTGGCGGGCTGTTTTTTGGCTTGGGAGGCGATGCGCTCTTCGGGCAGAGCATTGCCCCGCTTGCCTCCTGCCGCACGGATCAGGTCGTTATTATTGATCAAGTCCTCTAAGTTCAGCCGCTCGGCGGGGCGGGGGCCTTTTTTGGCCTTGCGCGCCTGCTGGCGGGCTTTGGTTTGGGTTTTTGTTTTTTCCATATATTCTCCTTTCCAGACAACAAGATAAAAACCCATTTGAAAATACCGTTTCAAACAGGGATGATGAAGCTTCCCATGGGCGTTCAAGAAGCTTTTTTCAATCAAAGCGGAATTTTCCGCAGAATACACACATCGTTAGTTTACCATATTTTAGCCGAAAGTGCAAGGTTTTATTCAGGGATATAAACTGCGCCGCGGCGATAGTCCTCTCCTGCAGGCAGAGGCTCCTCCCGCCAACTGCACCAAAGGTCGGTAGCCAGCCGCTCCATTTCAAAAAAGGCAGGGCTTGCCGCCTGGCATTCCCGCCCGCTCTGGCAAAGGGGCAGGGCGGCGGTTGCGCGCAGCTGCTTCAAAAGGGCGCGCCCCCGCTCCCCGAAGGCCAGCACCCGCAGATAGGGCGCATCCTCCTCCGGCAGGCCGGCGGGCAGACCCAAAGCCGCGCTGGCGATGGCGCGGCGGAGCTTGGCGTGGGAATAACGCTTGGTTTTGATGGTATCATATAAAGTGGGCAAGGTGGCGCATTCTGCCAGCGCGGTCAGGATGCGGTTTTCCAGCCCTTCGGAAATGTTTGCCGTTGCTTTTAGCTGGGCGGCAGACTTGGTTTTAAGCAAAGTCAGCATTCCCCGCTCCGCCGTTTCGGCCGAGAGCATCGGGCCTTGGGCGCAGGGACAAAATGTCTCAAAGGTTTGGGGGTTTTTACGGATATGGGAGGCAGAGGCAATATTGCCGATGGGTGCGCCGTCGTGGGGCGCGGTGCGGCGGATGCCCTGAAAGGCCAGCCCCTTTTGCAGGCAGGCGCGGATATAGCCGCAGGCCAAAAGGTTATTGGGGCTGCGCAGCTGCGCGGCATCCTCGGGGCAGATTGCCTCGATGGCGGTCTGGCGGGCAGCGCCGTAGGAAAGGCCTTGATCCAATCCTTTTTTAATAAAGGGGGAGAGCGTCTCTTCCGAAAGGCTCGCCAAGCGAACCAACCCATCAATGGAATCGGATTCGGTGCCAAATGCCAAGGTGGCGGGCAGGCCCAATGCCGCCGCCAGCTCCACGCCCTTGGCGGCGAAGCGGTCTCCATCGGAAAGGGCAAAGGGCAGGGGCAGTTCAAAGACGATATCTGCTCCATGGCGCACGGCGGCCGCCGCCCGCTCCCATTTGCCGAAAGCGGCCGGCTCCCCTCGCTGGACAAAACTGCCGCTCATAAAGCAGACCGTATAGTCCTCCTCCCCGCGGGGCAGCTGCGCCAAAAGATAGCGGTGCCCGTTATGAAAGGGATTAAATTCAGAGATAACAGCGTAAATCATCCAAAACCCATTCCTTTTCTGAAAAAACGGTTGAAACTTTCTGTTCTCTATTATATAATAAATAGATGGAAAATAAAAGGATTTTTTCAAAGGAGATATAAAACCATGAAAATTTTAGTTATCAATGCCGGTAGCTCTTCCCTCAAATATCAGCTGATCGATATGGAAAACGAGAGCGTGCTGGCCAAAGGCCTTTGCGACCGCATTGGTCTGGACGGTAAGTTTGTTCATAATGCCAACGGCGAGAAGCTGGAGCTGGATCATCCCATGCCCAACCATGCCGAGGCCATCAAGGTCGTTTTGGCTCATTTGACCGACGCGAAGTGGGGCGTGATCAAGGACGTTTCGGAGATCGCGGCGGTGGGTCATCGCACCGTTCACGGCGCCGAGACCTTTGTGGAAGCCACCATCATGGACGAAGAGAAGGTCAACGTTCTGGACGGTCTGGCCGAGTTTGCTCCCCTGCATAACCCCCCTGCCGTTACCGGTATCCGCGCCTGCATGGAAGTCATGGGCAAGGATGTTCCCCAGGTAACCGTTTATGATACCGCGTTCCACTACGGCATGCCTAAGACCGCGGCCATCTATGCTCTGCCTTATGAGTACTACGAGAAATACGGCATTCGCCGCTATGGCTTCCATGGCACCTCCCATGATTTCGTATCCGGCGAGTGCGCCAAGCTCCTGGGCAAGGATATCAAGGATCTCAAGATCATCACCTGCCATTTGGGCAACGGCTCCTCCATCACCGCGGTCGATGGCGGTAAGTGCGTGGATACCTCCATGGGCTTCACCCCCTTGGCCGGCTTCATGATGGGTACCCGCTGCGGCGATATCGATCCCGCTGTTGCTATGTTCATTATGAATAAAGAGGGTCTTACCCCCGATGAAATGAACAATATTATGAATAAGAAGAGCGGCGTTTTGGGTGTATCCGGCGTTTCCAGCGATTTCCGCGATCTGGATGCGGGCGCCGAGGCCGGCAATGATCGTTGCCGCCTGGCTCTGGATATGTTTTCCTATCAGGTAACCAAGTTCATCGGCTCCTATGCCGCCGCTATGGGCGGGGTGGATGCCATCGTCTTTACCGCCGGTATCGGTGAAAATAACGCGGTGATGCGGGAAGAGATCATCAAGAACTTCGGCTTCCTGGGCGCGACCATCGATCCCGAAAAGAATAAGAAGCGCGGAGAGGCCTGCATTGTCAGCACCGAGGATTCCAAGGTGAAGGTCTGCGTCATCCCCACCAACGAGGAGTTGGCCATCGCCCGCCAGACTTTGGCTGTTATCTCTAAGTAAATTTCCCTTCTCCTGAAAGGAGCAAACGATCATGTTTGAGTTTAAATTCAATAAAAAGATCTTCCGAACCTTTTGGATGAAGTTTCTGCTCTCCTTTTTGGCCACTTTTTTGGTGCTGGGCGGGATCTTCTTGGGATTTTATTCCTATATTTTCGGCAGTCTGAATGTGGAAGATAACCTTTCCAAAGAGGAGGTTGGCATCCAGGCGCAGGACTATCATTCTAAAAACGTGGAGAATATCGCCCTCTTTGGCATCGATACCTCCGACGATGGAATGGAAGGCCGAAGCGATAGCATCATCATCGTTACCCTGGACCATAAAAAGAAGGAGATCCGCCTTTCGGCCATCGAACGGGATACCTATGTTAAGATCGAAGGTCACGGCAAGGATAAGATCAACCACGCCTATGCTTTCGGCGGCCCCAAGCTTGCGGTCAAGACCCTGAATCAGAACTTTAATTTGGATATTACCGACTATGCGGTGGTCAATTTCACCAATATGGTGAAGGTGATCGATTCCCTGGGCGGGGTGCGGATGGAAGTCCCGGAAAAATATCTGCGGGAAGTCAACGCTATGATCAGCGACTATAATACGCGCTATAAAACCCAAGTCCCCGGTATCCAAAAGAGCGGCGAGCAGCTTTTGCAGGGTGCGCAGGCGCTCTGCATGGCGCGGGTGCGTAAATCGGTGGGCGGAACCAGCGTGCGGGCCAGTATGCATGAGATCATTCTCAACGCCTGCCTTGCGCGGGTGAAGGAAAAGAGCATTTTGGAATATCCCAATATTGCTAAAACCCTGCTCTCTCTGGTGCAGACCACCCTCGATTCCGGTGAGGTTACTTCCGTTGCCATGAAGGTTGTGCTCTCGGGCTATACCATCCGCCAGGCGGTCTTCCCCCTGGAGCAGGATTGGATCAACTCGGGCAATATGATCGATGGGGTCTGGTACCGCTTGTATAAAGTGGAAGCGGGCAACCAAAATATCCGCAACTTTATCTATGAAGGTATTTTACCTGAAGGGGTAGAATAAAAGGCTAAAATAAAAAAATAAAATTGGGGCTTGATTTTAGCGAAAATGTGTGATATTATATTATTCGCTTTGAGAAAGCCTCAATGTATGCGCTGGTAGCTCAGCTGGATAGAGCGTCTGACTACGGATCAGAAGGTCGGGAGTTCGAATCTTCTCCAGCGCGCCAATAAAAAAAGACCACACCGTTCGGTGATGGTCTTTTTTTATTGACGCGCTTCCGAAGATTTGAACCATTTTGCAAAGCAAAATGGTTCGTTGAGGCAGCCGCCCATCGATAATGGGCGGACTGCCGTGTCTCGGAGCGTATCGATTTTTCGTCAAGCCGCCGACCCGCGGCTCGAAAAATAGGTGCGGCGGAGAGTATCTTCTTTGTCTGCAATCTTCATCTTCCCACAATCTCTCAAAAGTGCATTTTGCAAAACATACTTAAATCTTTATTTGCTATCCTGCGTCTTTTATGCTAAAATAATCCCATGAACAAACGGACTGCTCAAAAGATCGCCCAATATTCCAAGGGCGAGTATCATATTGCGGTGGTGGATGAAATCGATTCCACCAATCGGGCGGTGCGGGGGATGGCGGAGGCCGATGCCCCCGAGGGCACCGTTCTTTTTGCAGAGCAACAAACCGCGGGCAAGGGGCGGATGGGCCGTTCCTTTTTCTCTCCCGCGGGGAGCGGGCTTTATTTTTCCATTTTGCTCCGCCCTCAAGGAAAGGTTGCCGACCCTTTGAAGATCACTGCCGCCGCAGGGGTGGCGGTCGCTGAGGCGGTGGATGCCGTTTTGGGGATCGATCTGCAGATCAAATGGGTCAACGATCTTTATTTGGTTAATAAAAAGGTCTGCGGGATTCTGGCCGAAGGGGCATTTGATGAAAAAGGCGGGCTGAACTATTGCGTTTTGGGCATCGGCATCAATGTCTTTGCGCCCAAAGAGGGCTTTGGTGCGCTGGAGCCCATTGCGGGCGCGCTGGCAGAGAAGCCCTATGAGGGAGATCTGCGGGCGCGGCTGGCCGCTATGGTATTGGATCGTTTTTTCGATTGGTATTCCCGCTTGGAGGAAGGCGCGCTGATGGAGCAATATCGCCGCCGCTCCTATCTGCAGGATCGGTGGGTTACCGCCCTGCGGGGAGAGGAGCGCATTTACGGTCGGGTGGTTGGCATCCGAGAGGATGGCGCCTTGCTTTTAGAAGAGGAAAACGGTGCGTCCCATGCCTTTTTATCGGGCGAGGTGCGGCTGGAGGATTATCGATGAAGGGGGTCTCGCGCGGCATGATCCGCGCGGGAGTATTTTGCGCGGTGATCGCCCTTTGCTCCCAGATCGCGTTGCCTTTGCCTGCGGGCATTCCCATCACATTACAGACTTTGGCGATCGCCCTTTGCGGTTATTGCCTCGGTTGGAGATGGGCGAGCGCGGCGGTGGCGGCCTACTTGCTTTTGGGCGGAATGGGCCTGCCCATCTTTTCGGGCTTTTCCGGGGGGATCGGCTGGCTGTTTGGAGGCCCTACCGCAGGCTTTTTGTGGGGATTCTTGATGGTGGCGGTCTGTTGCGGATTACCGACTAAAAACCGCCTTCCTTCGGTGCTTGCAGGGATCGGCGGGATGCTGGTCTGCCACCTGCTGGGGGCGGTTTGGTATGGATACTTTACCGCCCAAGGTCTTTGGTTGAGTTTTTTGGCCGTTTCGATGCCCTATCTGCTGAAGGATGTGCTTTGCATCATCCTCGCCGAATGGGTTTCAAATAAATTGCGATTTTTCAAAAAAAGATATTGACAAAACCCGCCTGAGTGATTATACTATTTAAGGTAACGACGCGAGTCGCTATCAACAAAGGCGGCGAATACGCTGGCGTAGCTCAATTGGCAGAGCAGCTGATTTGTAATCAGCAGGTTGATGGTTCGATTCCGTTCGCCAGCTCCATATGGGAGAGTTCCCGAGTGGCCAAAGGGGGCAGACTGTAAATCTGTTGCATCTTGCTTCAGTGGTTCGAATCCACTCTCTCCCACCAA
>JAZODI010000109.1:0-3063 GCA_045596965.1 Eubacteriales bacterium
TGCTGCTCTTCAATATCCTGCGGCTTCTTCCAGCCCCGCTTATTCCATTCTTCCAGAATCTTATTGATATAGGCAAAGCTCATCTGCCCCTTATGGTCCATGCAACGGTTATAGGCCTCCAGGATCAGCTCCTCCGAAAGCCCCCAGGCGTTCCAATCGGCGATGGCCGCCTTTTGCTTGGCAGAAAAAGCGGTCTGCACCCCAAAGGCGCGGGCCAGGCGGGTTTCCAGCTTGCGGTTTTGCTCCAAAAGGCGGATCTTCTCTTCGGCCAGCTCAAAGGTATTGATGCCGTTATCATACCAATCGGTGGCCACCGTTTCCATATAGCGATAAGTATACTTTCCGATGCTGTTGCAATAGGCGACCAACTGCACCACCATCTCGGGGGAAAAATGCAGGGCCTCGGTCATGGTATAGAAAAGGGAGACCAGCATATCATTCACCGTTTTACCCGTCAGCCGCTGGATCTCATCCACCATCCCGCGGAAGGTATCGCTGGTATCGGCCAAAATGATGGTGGGTTGCACCCGCGGCAGTTCTTTCGTCTGCACCGTTTTGATGCCCGAGACCAGCCGCAGCTTGCCCTGCTCCTTGGCAAAGATCCGCTCCTTCACCCAAAAATCCACCGCCGCATCCACCTCTTCCGGCTTCAGATTGCAAAAAGAGGCGATGGACTCGCTGTTATGAGCCATCTTATCAAAGCGCAGTAAAAAGAGCAGCACCTTCAGCTGAGCACCGGTGCAGATCCCCAAAAGACCGTCCACCACCCGAGCCGGTACCGCAACATTTTGCATCCTTGTATCTTCAAACTGATAGTTCATAAAATCCCCTTTATTACATAGTTATCTTAATTATATAAAATATCAAAATAAAAATCAACTCTAATATCCATTGAATTTTCATGATGGGTATGGTATATTTTAGTTTAGGGTAGAGAAAATAATCCGAACTCGCCCCAAAGGGGTAGATTTCGGTGCTTTTCCCCCAATTTGTTCTCGCAAGGCGACGGCCTTGCTTCGTCCAACTTGAGCAAAAATCTCACTAAATCTAAACCCTTTGGGGTCAAGGATTTTTAAAAGAGCGGATTTTTGCTCAGACAAGGCACAAAACGCAGTTAATCCTGTCGGATTAACGAGTATTTTAACAAAGGATGAGTGAAAATCCGCCTTTTAAAAACGGCGTTCGGATTATTTACTCTACCCTCGAGGTGAAAATATGCTCTTTGATAAGTTTAAAAAAGAACGATATATGATCGTTGGCCTGGGCAACCCGGGCGCAAAATATGATAAAACAAGGCACAACGCAGGCTTTATGGCGCTGGATATTCTGGAAGAGGAATTCGGCGCCAAGCCCTTCGGAAACCAAAAAAGCGCCACCCTCACCCGCGCGAATTTCGAGGGGATGGAGATCATCTTTGTTCGCCCCCTGACCTTTATGAACCTTTCGGGGCGGGCAGTCAACGAGGTGGGCTCTTATTATAAGATCCCGCCCGAGCGGATCATCGCCATCGCCGATGATATTTCAATGGATGTTGGGCGGATGCGCATCCGCGATAAGGGGAGCGACGGCGGCCATAACGGCCTTAAGGACATTCTGCGGGTGCTGGGCAATCAAAACCTGATGCGGATCAAGATCGGCGTTGGCCAAAAGCCCCATCCCGATTATGATCTGGCCGATTGGGTGCTGAGCAAGTTTACCAAAGAGGATCTGGAAAAATTAAAGCCGGCCTTGGAAAGCGTGCCCGGCGCGGTGAAGCTGCTGCTCCGCGGCGATCTTTCCGCCGCCCAGAACCGATTCAATAGGTGAGCAACATGGATCTTTTAACCCTTTTGGCGCGGGAGCCTGCCTTTGCGGGCCTGCCCGCCGCCGAGCCCCATCCCGCCGCCATCAGCGGCGTTTTGGGAAAGGCGGGGCTTTTGGCCGCCGCCACTTTATGTAATCAATCGAATGATAAGGGAATTTTGGTGATCCGCGAGGAGGCGGGGGTGGCCGAAATTCTCGCGGATCTGCGCGCCCTTTTGGGCGAAAAGGTTTATTATCTGCCCGAGCGGGATTTTCTTTTCGATACCTATTCTGCCCGCACCCGCGAGCGGGAAACCGCCCAAGCGGAGGTGCTCCGCAAGATGCGGGAAGGGGATTATCGGATGATCGTTGCCCCCCTTTCCGCCCTGCTGATGCCCTGCCAACCGCCCCAAGGAGCGGTGGCAGGCGGCCGCACCCTGCGGGTGGGAGATACCTGCCTCATCGAGGAGCTGACAGAATTTCTGGCCGAGAACGGCTATTCCGCCTTCGAGCTGGTGGAAGGAAACGGCACCTTTGCCCGCAGAGGCGGCATCTTAGACGTTTTTTCCCCCAACTACCCCGATCCCTTACGGATCGAATTTTTTGGGGATGAGATCGATCGGATCGTTACCTTCGACGTTTTATCCCAGCGCACCTTGGAAACTTTAGAGCAAGCCCAAATCGTACCCTGCCGCTCGCGGCAGGCGGAGGAGCGGCAGTTGCTTCCTCTTTTAAAGGAGCTGGCCGCCAAAAATCCCAACCAAGGCCTGCAAGAGGATATCGAGCGATTGGAAAACGGGCGGAGCGTGGCCACCGATAAATATATCCCCCTGCTCTATCCCAACCTTTTCACCCCCCTGGATTACCATGATGGGCTTCTTTTTATCGAAGAATACAACAGCCAGCAAAAGATCTTCTCCTTCATGGAATGGCAGCTGGAGGAGGAGCGCAACCGCCAAGCGGAAAAAGGCGTTTATACCGCCGACGGCGCTTATTTCCTCGGCCGCGAAGATTTTGAAGCGCGCTGGAACGGCAAGACCATCCTGATGGCCGCCCTTTCGGTGGGGCCTGCCGACCTGAAACTGAGCGCCTATAAACAGTTGCGGGTATTGGAAGACCGCATCCCCTTCTATCAGGAAGATACCCTTTTGGGGGAATTGCAACAAGCGGTGAGCGAAGGCTATACCATCTGCCTCACCGCCAATGAAAACCGCGCCAAGGAACTTTCCGCCCTGCTGGCGGAGCATCATATGCCCCTCAGCAAAACCCCCAAGGCAAGGG
>JAZODI010000110.1:0-8526 GCA_045596965.1 Eubacteriales bacterium
TGCACAGTTTTGTTGCATAATTAAGTTAGAATTATCACGTGGTTATGTGATAAAATAACTACACTACATTTTTGGAGGAAATTAAAATGAACAAAGCAGAACTGATCGCTGCAGTTGCAGCAAAGGCCGGCGTATCCCAGAAGGATGCAGGTATCGTTGTTTCCGCTGTATTGGATGAAATCAAAGATGCTCTGAAGAAGGGCGATAAGGTTCAGTTGGTTGGCTTCGGCTCTTTCGAAGTCCGCGCCAAGGCTGCCCGCACCGGCAAGAACCCCAGAACCGGCGAGACCATCGAGATCCCCGCTTCCAAGGCTCCCGCTTTCAAGGCCGGCAAGGCTTTCAAAGATTATATCGGTTAATCAATCTCAAAAAAGCCAGCACCTCGGTGCTGGCTTTTAAAATAAAGGAATATAGATTATGCGTATCGACAAATTTCTCAAAGTAAGCCGCCTCATCAAACGGCGCACCGTTGCCACCGAGGCCTGCAACAGCGGGCGGATCACCATCAACGATAAGGTGGCCAAAGCCTCCACCGACGTGAAGGAAGGCGATATTATTACCATCGGCTTTGGCGGAAAGCAAACCAAAGTGCGGGTGAAAAAGATCGTTGAATTTATTAAGGCGGAAGAGGCGGACACCCTCTTTGAGGCAATGGAATAATAAAAAGGCTATCGGTCGATAGCCTTTTTATTATTCTTCTTGCAGCAGCAACCAACGCTCTGTTAGTTCATCTTGCAAAGTACGCAGGGCCTCCATCGCGGTGCAACATTCCTCCAGCACCTTATAGTCGGCAGAGCCTCCATCCAGAATGGCTTGCTTTTTGGCCAATTCCCCTTCGATCTCGGCAAGCTGCCGTTCGATGCGGGAAAGTTCCTGCCGCCGCGCCGCCTCTTTGGCGCGATCTTCTTTGCTTTTATACCCATTTGGAGCAACCTTTTTCTCTTTGGGCGGGCGAGCCGGAGTTTCCGCAGGTTGCTCATCCCAATAATCCTCCAGCCGCTTCAACTCCACCAGGCCTTGGGGAGTGAGCCTCAAAATACGGGTGGGCACTTTAGAAAGAAAATAACGATCGTGGGAGACCACCAACAGATTGCCCGGGAAATCAGCAACGCTCCGCTCCACCTCTTCCCGCGCAGGCAGGTCCAGATGGTTGGTGGGCTCATCCAGCAAAAGGGTATTGCACCGCTTGGGCATCAACGCCGCAAACTGGAACCGCGCCCGCTCTCCGCCTGAGAGGTTCCCCACCTTCAACTCCACCTCATCTCCAATAAAAGAAACCTGAGCCAGCAAAGAGCGAAGCTCCTGATAGGTCATTTGAGGATAAAGGAAGGAGAGTTCTTCCAAAACCGAATGATCATCCTTTTCAAATTGGATCGCCTGACGGAAGATACCCTTTTCGATATTGCTCCCCCAACGGATCTTGCCACTGATGGGCGCAAGCTCCCCCATCAAGACCGAAAGGAGGGTGGATTTTCCTGTCCCGTTGCCGCCGACAATGGCGATCTTCTCCCCTTTTTGCATCTGCAGGGAAAGGCCACTGAAAAGCTGATGATCCTCCCCCACCGAAACGGTGAGATCCCGACATTGGAGAACATCGTTGCCCCCCGCCCGATCCACCGGAAATTTCAGATGCAACCGCCGTTCCTTTTCATGGGGCTTCTCCATCCGATCCATCTTTTCCAACTGCTTGCGGCGGCTTTTCGCCATGGCAGAGGTGGAGGCGCGCACCAAATTCCGATCGATATAATCGGTCAGCTTGGCAACCTCCTTTTCCTGCTGTTCATATAAACGCTCCTGCTCCTTGAGCCAGAGCTCTTTTTGCTCCTTAAAGGCGGTATAATTGCCCTTATAGCACCGAACCGCACCCTCCTGCATATCCCAGATCTCGCTGACGCAACGGTCCAAAAAGAACCGATCGTGGGATACAACAATGACCGAGCCCTTATAATTGTTTATGTAGGCTTCCAGCCAGTTTAGAGTTTTAAAATCCAGGTGGTTGGTGGGCTCATCCAAAAGCAACAAATTAGGCTGCTCGATCAGAAGCTTGCATAAAGCCAGGCGGGTCTGTTCCCCGCCCGAAAGATCCGCAACATCCATCGAAAGGTCATAATGCTCAAAGCCCATGCCGTTGAGAACAGTTTTAATTCGAACGTCGATCTGATAGGCATCGGTGGCGTCGATGATCGCCTGTAGGCGGGCATATTCCTTCGGGTCTGCGGTTTGGGGTAGTTTTTCGATGGCATCCAGCCCTTCCTGCACCACGCTCCGCAGTTCTTCCATCATGCTTTTTCCGCCCGAAAGACCGCTATTTTGCCGCAGATATCCCATCCGCACAGAAGGGTGGATAAACCGCTCCCCCGCGGTGGGCTCCAGCTTGCCCATTAAAACGTTCAGAAGGGTAGATTTCCCCGCGCCGTTGCCGCCGATCAGGCCAATGACCGCCCCTTCTTCACAAAGGACATTCACCCCATCGATCACTCGGCGGTCTCCGAATTCCATTATTAGGTTTTTTAACGATGCTATTACCATTTAAATCTCCATCAAATATGCGCTCAGCGTTTCCCCCACCGGATGAAGATGGGCCAGATGAAAACCGAGCTTTTCATAAAATGCCACGTGGGCAGGCTCATAGATCTCAACGATCCCTCTTCGCCGGCGTCGGGCGACCTCGCGGCGAAATTCCTCCACCAAGGCCCGCGCCAACCCTTTGCCCCGCATATCGTCGCGCACCGCCAAAAGGTCCAAAACAAGATAATCATCATAAAAAAGTGGAGCAACCACCTCATTGATGCGGTCATAAACCTTTTGCACATGGGTGGGCAAAATCACCCGCTCCTCCCCTTCTGCAGAAGAAGGGCAGATGCAAAGAACGCCGGCACGCTCCGGCGTTGTATAGACAGTGATCTCCTCCCAAAAGTCGGTAAGGTATTTGCGGAAGATCTGCAAAAGAATGCCCTGCCGCTCCTGCTCATAAGGGATATAGTGGCAATAAAGCGGATCATGGGTAAACCCTTCGGCCAAAATGGCGGCAAGAGTCTCAATATCCGATTTTTCAGCTTTGATTATTCTCATCATGTTTTTTATTATACCTGCTTTTATCTTCTTTTTCAATCATTTCTTTCAGCGTTGCCAAGGCTTCCTTCAGCCCGCCTACCCCATCGATCAATCCTTCCTCCACCGCTTGCTCCCCCGCAAGAACGGTGCCGACATCGGTTACCATATTGCCCACCGATGTCATCAACTCCTGCAGACGATCGAAGGGGATGCGGGAATTATTGACAATGAAATTGCAGATACGGTTTTGAATCTCTTCCAAGGTACGAAAGCTTTGGGGAACGCTGATAATGGTTCCGGTGGTGCGCACCGGATGGATGGTCATGGTCGCAGAAGGAACAATAAAGGATCGCCGCGCCGCGCAAGCCAAAGGTACGCCGATGGAATGCCCGCCGCCCAAAACCAAAGAAACGGTGGGTGTTTCCATCGAAGCCACCAGCTCGGCGATCGCCAGCCCCGCCTCCACATCCCCGCCCATGGTATTGAGCAGGATCAAGACACCCTTCACGTCCTCGCTCTCCTCCATCGATACCAGGATGGGTAAAAGGTGCTCATATTTGGTTGTCTTATTTTGTTCCGGTGCCAGAAAATGGCCCTCGATCTGCCCGATGATACTGAGCACCTGGATCCCGCTTTGAGTATCGGCTGTGCCCAGCTCCAGCATTTGCTCCAGCGACTCGCTGTTTTTTTGCTCTTCCTCTTTTTTCATTTCATACTCCCTTACTTTTATCTATAGTTAGGGTTTTCATTTTTTTCAAAAAAATCAATTTTTTTAAAAAAATATGTTGACAAGATTGAGGTTTTGATGTATTATATAACTCGTCTGTTACGGCGCTATAGCTCAGTTGGCTAGAGCATGCGGTTCATACCCGCAGTGTCATTGGTTCGAATCCAATTAGCGCCACCAACATGGCCCGATGGTCAAGCGGTTAAGACACCGCCCTTTCACGGCGGTATCACGGGTTCGATTCCCGTTCGGGTCACCATATGGAAGTTTAGCTCAGCTGGGAGAGCATCTGCCTTACAAGCAGAGGGTCAGCGGTTCGAGCCCGTTAACTTCCACCAAAAATAAAAACCACCCAATCGGGTGGTTTTTATTTTATCCAAGCCGCAGGCTTGGTATATCATCGCCTTCAGGCGTATATCATCACCGAAGGTGTATATCATCACGCTTTTGCGTGTATTCTTCCTGCGGCTTGATGATATACAAAACTAAAGTTTTGGTGATATTCAATTCCAATGGAATTGATGATATGCAACGCTTCGCGTTGATTTAAGAACACTATATATTTATCGGATTTTCCTTGCCTTTTTAGTATAATGTGGTATGATAGGAATATGAATTAAAAACGAGGGGATTGAAAATGATCGAATTTAAGAAACCGAATAAAGGCGTTTTGATCGGGCTTTGCTGCATTGGGGCCGTTCTTTTGCTGGCGGCCGCGATGGTGATCGCTTTTTTTTCCAACAAATTCCATGTTGAAATTGAGCTGAAGGGCGATGCCGAGATCACCCTGGAATACGGCCAACCCTATGAAGAGGCGGGAGCGGAAGCTTTTTATCGCGGCACTCATTTTATGAAAGAGGGCTGGGCGCTGGAGATCACCCAAGAGGGCGCGGTGGATGAAGCGGTGGTTGGAACCCACACGATCACCTACTCCGCCGAGAAATGGAGCAAGAGCGCAACCGCAAAGCGGACGGTTCATATCGTTGATACCGTTAAGCCCGAATTAACTTTAAAGGGCGATAAAGAAATCACCCTCACTCGCGGCAATAAATATGAAGAGCCCGGCTATACCGCCGCCGACAATTACGACGGTGATCTTGCAGCCAAGGTAGCCATATCCGGCGAGGTGGATACCGATAATGCGGGAACCTACACCCTTACATATACTGTTGAAGACAGTAGCGGCAATACCGCCAAGGCGGAGCGCACTGTTACGGTAAAAGCACCGGCGGTTGTGAAGCAACCCCAGCCCATCACCGTTATCCCCGGTGAAAAGACCGTTTATCTCACCTTCGACGACGGCCCCGGCCCTTATACCGCTAAATTGCTGGACATTTTGGGCAAATATAACGTAAAGGCTACCTTCTTTGTTTGCGATCATTCCAACTATAATTATCTGCTTACCCGCATTGCGGCGGAAGGCCATGCCATCGGCATTCACTCCGCAAGCCATGATTACGATAAGATCTATGCCAGCGAAGAAGCCTTCTTTAAGGACTTTTATCAGGTGCAGGATCTGATCTATGATAAGACCGGCATCCGCACCACCCTTTGCCGATTCCCCGGCGGAAGCTCCAACTTGGTGAGCCGCTTTAATCCGGGGATCATGACCCGCCTTTCCAAGGAACTGACCGATCGGGGTTTCCAATATTTCGATTGGAACGTTTCCAGCGGCGACGCAGGTGAGACCACCTCCACCTCAGAAGTGGCGCAATATGTGAAAAACGGCATGGCTCGGAATGGCGTTTCGATTGTTTTGCAACATGATATCAAGGGCTACAGCGTTAACGCGGTAGAAGAGATCATCCAATGGGGCTTAGCCAATGGCTACACCTTCAAAGCCTTGGATGCCACCTCCCCCACCGCCCACCACGGAATTAATAACTAAAAAAATATCCACCCTTTCGGGTGGATATTTTTTTATAATCCAAGGCTAACCTGCAACCCTTTATCAACCTGCTCCATGGTGGCGGGGCTGATATGCCCCATCTTTTCCCGCAGGCGGGCTTTATCCAATGTACGAACCTGCTCCAAAAGGATCATCGACTTTTTTTGAAGACCGCAGGTCTCCTCTATATTAATATGAGTGGGGAGTCGGCCTTTATCAATCTTGCTGGTGATGGCCGCCGCAATAACGGTTGGGCTATAACGGTTGCCCACATCGTTCTGCACGATCAACACCGGACGCAGGCCGCCCTGCTCGCTTCCCACCACCGGCGAAAGATCCGCATAATATATATCCCCGCGTTTGATCATCTTTCTCATCCTTTCATCGTTTCTGATACTATTATTTCCAATGGATTCTCTTCTAATACAGTCTACGATGAAAAAATAATGGATGTGTGATAAAGCAAAAAACGGCAGTTAAACTGCCGTTTTTATTTTTTAATAACCTAATTCTTCCCCAACCAGGATCACCTTGATGCGGTTTTCCTGCCGCTGAGGACCGCAGATCAAATAACTGCTGCAGATCCGCTGAGGAGAGGCGCAGCCATCGGCCATCCCGCCTTCCAAGCCCATGCAGACACCCTCTTTATTGCAATAGGTATCGCAGGATAAGCGCTTGGTATTGAGAGGGGCGGCGATCATTTTGACTCGGCGAATACCTTCATCCACATCCTTGACCAATTTATTGATCCCCACAACCATGATCACCGATTTTGGGCCAAAGCTGATGGCGGCGATCCGATTGGCATAGCCATCCACATTGATCAGCTCTCCGCCTTCGGTAATGGCGTTGCAGGAGCAAAGAAAGCAATCGGCAAAAAAGGTATCTCGCTCGCATTGATATTTTTCTTCGGGGGTAATTCCCGGGCGGGAGCGGTCGAGATAACGGTAATCCCCGCTCCGCAAAAGATCAATAACACCGGTTTCTTTTAGGGTCATGGAACCGCCGGTCGAAACGCTTGCACCCTTGGGGAGCAAATGCTTCACCAACGGCAAAACCTCTTCCTTCTTATCCACATAATAGGCTTCCATGCGGTTTTTACGCAAATTTTTCAAAACCTTATCAACCATGATTGAGTTCCTCCAACAAATTTTCAAGTTCGGATGCATCATCCAAAACATACGCACCCGTTTGCTCCAGCACGCTATGGTGCTGATGGCCTTTGGCGATCAGAGCGCAGGGGCTCCCGATATATTCCGCCATGGCGGCATCAGTGGTAAGATCGCCGATAAAGAGCACCTCATTGGGGTGGATCCCATGAGCCTCAAAATACGCCTCCACCGCCTTTTCTTTCCCGCCCAAGGAACGATCCCGGCGGCCGACAATTCCCTCAAAAAAAGCCGAAATCCCCCGTTCCTCCGCTTGGCGGATGAGGATATCATGATGGAGAGAAGAAAAAAGCAACTGGCGATAGCCTTTGCCGCGAAAGGCTTCCAGCATCTGAAGAACCTCGGGAAAAACCGGGCGGGGGAACTTGCTGCATTCCCGCTGAAATTCCTCCGAGACCTCCTCGATCCGCTCCTGATTCATATCAAAGCCCACACTCTCATAAAAGGCTTCCAAAGGCATGATGAGATGGAGGGTATACCATTCTTCGGTGATGGGGAGCAAATGGCGCTTTTTCAGCATGGCGTTGACCGCACCCACCGAGGCGCCCAGATCATCCATCACCGTTCCGTTGAAATCCCATAGGATCGTTTTGATCATATTGACCTCCGATTTTAAAAAAACCGAAAGGCATTAGCCTTTCGGTTTTCTTATTACTTATCCAGATTATATCTCTTCTTAAATCTGTCTACACGACCGCCGGTATCAACCAGCTTCTGCTTACCGGTGAAGAAAGGATGGCACTTGGAACAAATTTCAACGCGGATCTCGCTCTGAGTGGAGCGGGTCTCGAAAGTGTTGCCGCAGGCGCACTTTACAACAGCCTTATCGTAATTGGGATGAATCCCTTCTCTCATGAATATCACCTCTTTTTCGCTTAAAAACTTCGTTACTTGGATATATTATCATACTTCCATAGCAAAGTCAAACATTTTTTTCAAAATTCAAAAAATTATTCCTGCGTTGGCATTTCAATCGTTTCAGAATACATCTGATCCTCGGGAACGGTTGCTTCAAAAGCATATACACTATGCCACTCGGCACCGCCTTCGGGGCGGGCAACGCCGCTCACTTCCACATCTCGATTCAAGCGGATCACCCCCATCGATTGGGGCCCCATTGCTACGTCATAGACATCCTCGGCGATCATTTGGGGCGCATTCCAGCTTTCCGCCCCGTTCCCAAGCTGCCCCGCGGCATTACTGCCCCAAACAAAGAGTTTTCCATCGGCCGTAAGCGCGGCGCAGGAATGATCGCTGACCGCGATCTTCATCACGCCCTCCAGCACCTTTTTATAGGTGGCATAATCCCGATTATCCCCCGTTCCGAGCTGGCCCAGATCATTACGACCTGCGGTATAGACATCGCCGTTTTTAGCGAGAATAACGCTGAAATACCGCCCCGCCTCCGCCTGCTTCACACCGCTCATCAACTTGATGGGAGTACCGCTTGCGGCGGTGGTACGGTTGCCCATTTCAGAATAACTGTTATCCCCAAAGCCATAGAGATTTCCATAGATATCCACCGCCAACGTATGGGTCTGGCTGACAGAGACCGATGCAACATTCTCCAAAATCAAACTGCCCGCCACCCGATTGCGCTCAGTACCGTCGCCCAACTGGCCGAAGGCATTATAGCCGGCGGAATAGAGATTGCCACCCTCTACATAAAGCAGGCTGTTGCGATTGGC
>JAZODI010000111.1:0-4774 GCA_045596965.1 Eubacteriales bacterium
GCACATTCCGTTAAGGAAGATATTCTCGCCCGCTCTTTGGGATTATGAATATCCGCTCCCTCCACGCCGATGGAATCGACGCAAGGAGTTCCGCTCTCGGTGATCTCTGCCGCATCGGAGCCGCCGATGGCCTCGCCCGGCTCCAGAATGGGCAAGCCCCATTGGGCATAGCACCGATTCATCTTATCCAAAAGTTCCTCGTTGCGCTTCGCTTCTTCCATCGCAGGGCGGGTTTGAGAAATAATCAAGGTCGTTTTGCACCCCTCGATATAAACCCGATCGGCGATCTCTTGCAGATCGGCCTTGATCTGCTCCAACTGCTGATTGGTAGCAAACCGAATATTGACCCCCAAGCGGCAATGCCCCGCAACGGTATTGATGACCGACCCACCCTCAATCAGATCGCAGGAGGCGGTCAGCCCCGCATGGTCTTTATATTTTTCGATCTCTAAAATCTTATGAGCGGCTTCCGCAATGGCATTGGCACCCAGAATGGCGCACTGGCTGGCATGGGCCTCCACCCCCTCGATATCCAGATCGACCGAAAGGATGCCCTTGCGGATCAAAACCGCCGTATTGCCGTTTTGCCCCTCCAGGTTCAAAAAGGCCTCTGCCCCTTGAGCAACCGCGCACATATAGTTGATGGTCGCCTTTTTGCTCATATCGCTGCTCCCCTCTTCGTCGGTCTGCAACAAAAGATGGATCTTGCGGCCGCGATAATTCAGCTGATCCAAGGCGTCCATCGCCAGCATCGCGCCGATGATCCCGCCCTTGCAGTCAGTAACCCCGGGGCCGTAGATGGTATCCCCTTCCAGGCGAACCGGCGGATTGCCGAAAAGCCCAACAGGATGAACCGTATCCAAATGACCCGAAAGAAAGATGCCCTTTCCGGGCAGATCGGGATTGAGGGTAACCCAAACAACATCCCCCGCACCCTTCATCGGCTCGATATGCACCTTCCAGCCCTTTTTTCGGGCCCATGCGGCAATATACGCGCCCGCCGCATCCACCCGCGCCTTATCGTTGGTGGGGCTTTCTAAATTGCAAATATCCTGCCAGATCTGAATATATTCTTGGTTTAAGCAATCAATTTTCTCAAAAAGACCCTTCATTTTCCTACCTCATGCCATTCGATTATATTCATTATACTACTTTCCCTTTAAATAGCAATCGAAAATATCCAGATCATTAAAAAAGGATCGCTATGAGCGATCCTTTTTGATTTATTTCTTAATTCTTTTATCCCAAAGCGTTTCTGCGATCCAATATAAAAGCATTATAAGGAAGCCGACCTGAAGCCCCATAATGATTTCATATATTGTCGGCACCCATGTTGGCGTTATGCCATTGGCTTGATTCATATTGTTATGAATCCCTATTGTTAAAAACGACGCAACGCTTCCCAACGCCAAACCCATGCCATAAAACCATCTGCGTTTTTTAAAGAAAGCCATAAAACGACGCAAAAGCGCTAAAATCAAAACCATCGCAACCGAAAAGATGAATGCAAAACAGTATGTATTGAAAAATGCTCTCCAAAAAAGGCTGTCATTCAAAAATAGTCTTAAATAGTTTAAGGGCCCCATAAAAGTGGGGGTTTTTGAGGGTATAAAAAATGGAATGATCGGCAACAGAATCAATATAATTAAAGGTGCAAACAACAATAAAAACTCTATCCGTTTTTTCACTATATCACCTCATGGTTTATTTTTTCATGGTTTGGGATATTTTCTTAATAATGTACCCATCCATTCCTTGCAAAATAATATCGGCATCCTTATTGTTTTCATTTAATTGAATCAGGGCTTGGCGGAGTTGATAGGAAGGCAGATCGAGCTGACCGTTTTTCCAAACGGTAAGTATTTTCAAAATGTGCGTATCATTTTTGATCTTTAGTTCCTCGCAAATCGCACCGCTCCAATCATCCATCGCTGTATAAAACCGATGGTTGCTTGTCCAAAGGACCGTTACCTGCGAAGCCATCAAAGCCCCATCTTCAGAAATTGCTCTTTTAGCAATATTAAATAATTCCTGCAAAATAATTCACCGCCTTGGGTGTATTATATCATATCAGCCTTTGCGGCGCAAGAAAAAGAAAAACCGCCCCGATTGGAGCGATTCTTCAATATATCTCGTGTACGAAAAGGAACCGAGCAAAAACCGGGGATTTTTACAATTTCTTTACCATTTTAACAATTCAAAAAACATTTCTATAATTACCGTACCACAAGCCAAGCCCATAATGATTGAGCTAACAAAAACTAAAGTCTTAATCCATTTTTGTTCAATATTTTTAATATAGCGAAACAACATAATGGCAAAATACAAAAACTCTGCACATAAAAGTATTATTGTAAAAATAATAGGGATTTTTGAGTTTATTGTATCAGCAAATAAATACATCTTCGGTGCATCAATTTCAAAAGGTGCACAAGGAATTTGGGGTAAAAGCAAAAGAATTAAAGCTAATATTATGACAAAAAGATTGCACAAATAAAATATGAGTCCAATCATAGACATTTTATTTCGATCTTTTTTTAATGTATATTTCCCCTTGCCTAAAAAATCCTCTTTTTCAATCAATAATTTTGCCAAAGTCTTATTTTTTATAGCAATATACTTGCCTCTTGAATTCCTGCTATCATAAGTTGTGCAGATTCTTGCCAAAATAATCGTAAATATCAACGCAATCGGTAACATGTACATTTCCTCACCGCCTTGAGTTTATTTTATCAATGTTTTGATTGCTTCCACATCAAGATCATTCTCAACCGGCAAAAAGTCGATGTTTTCATATTTTACATCGGGATGTTCCTCAAATAAGTCCTTATCGATTAAGACCACCGCTTTTTTACAAACATCCCTTTTCAACAACTCGTTGCACCGAACAATTGCCGCCTCAACCTCTGCTTTTATATCTACATATTCATCTTCGATTTCAATCGTCCAGACACCTTTTTCTGCATCATAGCACAAGGGCTCATAATCGTTCAAAAGAAGTATATCCTTATAAACAAAAAAGCCATTTCCTGTAATCAATGCATTATTACAGGGATAATAGTCGATTGGCAAATTCTCTTTTTTAATCAAATCATAAAACTTGATATAGTACGATGACATACAAAGCCACGAATATTTTTCTTTGGTATCTTTATAGTAACGAGAACGTTTATATTGAATGTAATCAATGGGTGTTATTATTAATAGCCACAACAAAAACAATAAAATAACGGGCAATAATAATATTGCAATCAGGGCGTCTTTCACTTCATCACCACCTTGGGGTTGGTTAAAATCTAGAACTTTATGATCGATTAAGTTCGAAAAATTCCTTGAACTCCGGCTCACATTTCAGTTCTTTCATCAGATCCTCTTCGTTTGCGAACATATGAGAGCCACAGCAACTCCCCGCAGGAGTTTCCCACATGGCAGGAAGCGCATCTTCATAACGGCAAATATATGCCCATTCATCTTCATCAAACGGAACGATTTCTTCTAAGTGATACCTATAAATGCCTTCTTCATCCCTTAAAATAACATACCGCATCGTTTTATCTTTTGAATAAAACACTCTGATCAATTCATCGGCATATACATATTGTATTTCATATAACCGTTCAACAATTTCTTCCCAAGAAGGGATTGGTCTGATTGGTTTAATCGGTTCTTCTTTTTTGAATAGTCTTTTCAAAAAAAACATATCCTCACCGCCTTGGGTGTATTATAGCATAAAAGAGGAACTAAATCAATGCGAGCATTGTTTTAAAATCCGTGGCGAAGCCACACCGAAATTATTCATTATTCATCAGCCGTAGGCGACTTCAATATTCATTATTCATTCAAAAATCCGTTGTTGTTTAATGAATAATGAATGATGAAAAATGAATAGTGAATAATACAAACAAAAATCCGTCCTCTTGCGAGAACGGATTTTCGTTTGGAGCTGCTAACCAGATTTGAACTGGTGACCTCGCTTTGAGGCTTCGCCTCAAGCGAGGAATGATTTAAACTGCCGAGCGGACGCTCGGGGATGAGTTCACCAGTTTTTCCTACAAAAAAGAAAAACCGCCCCGATTGGAGCGATCCTTCAATATGGAGCTGCTAACCAGATTTGAACTGGTGATCTCATTTACAAAACTGCGTTTTGCAAATGAGACCATTCATTTTAAATGGCGGGCTTCGCCCGCAGGATGAGGCCACCAGTTTTTTCTATGAAAAAGAAAAACCGCCCCGATTGGAGCGATCCTTCAATATGGAGCTGCTAACCAGATTTGAACTGGTGACCTCATCCTTACCAAGGATGCACTCTACCGACTGAGCTATAGCAGCAAAATTTAAATGCTTGTATATTATAATATATAAGAAGGCGTTTGTAAAGGTTTTTTTAAAAAAACTTGTAGGTTTTTGTGATAAAACCATTCGAAAGGTATGCTCCGGAAAAGACAAACTTGTCTTTTATTCGACAAAATTTAGACTTATTTCATCTTTACGTTTACATAAAAGTTGTTTATAAGTCTGTTGATAATGTGAAAAACTCTGCGCTTTTGCACAGGTTTTTCGCGATTTTACCCCATTTTACCCTGTTTATAACTCTTTTTCGACATGGTTTACCTGGATTATTTTTACTGTGAAAAAAGGGGTTGCTTTTTTACTTTTCTTATGGTACAATTAACCATGCTTGAATAATATGCCCTTCATGGGCATTGGAATACAACGACGGAAAGGTTGTGAAAAAAACATGGCATTATACATTATTGGTTCTGCTATTTTGGTT
>JAZODI010000112.1:0-4432 GCA_045596965.1 Eubacteriales bacterium
GATAGTTTCTCTTCTTTACTATAATTGTTATTTGTTCCGCCTTTTGGTCTTCCCATTTCTTTCATCTCCTTTTCTTCATTTTAACATAAAAAATGATGGCAGACACTTTTTTTAGTGTCTACCATCATTATATCATTTCAACGCTCGGCGTTACGCGATTTTTTTAATGGTTCCTTTTTCGTTTATGTAGTAAACTGCACCATGCTCATAGGCAACTGCCCTTGCCCGCTTTTGCGCCAGGATGGAGGCTTCTTTGGTTTGGGGGTCATAGCGCATGGGGCAGGATTGGTCGTTGAGATAATAAAGGCATCCGTCTGCACCGCCAAAGAGCCCATAGGCAGGGGAGGAAATTAAGGTTTCGCTCTGCCCTTCTGCCGTAACGGTTAGAATCCCCGCCGCGCTTCCATCATCGCCCAGGCAGGCGGCATATAATGTATCTTGGGTTGCCGCGAGGGATTGGAGGGGAGCGGGGGTGCTGATGGGCTGATCGCCGCAATAGAGCGCGCCCTTTTCGTCAATAATCCAAAGCTGATCGTTGAAAAAGGTAAAGTCGCGGGCCTTGATGGAGGAGATAACTTCAATTTTATGCCCATCCCTGGCCAAATATTCCACCGCCTTTTGGGCGCGGTTGATAAAATAAACGCCCCCTTCGGTTGCGTGAAGGGCTTCCGCCCGCACGCTTGAAATTTGAACCTGCAGGCCGCGGTAATCGGCATAGATGCCTTGCTCGGTTGCATAGTATGTCGTATCAGCCCCTTGGGCAACCGTGTAGGCCGTGTTATACTTTTCCATTCCGGCAATTCCGCCCCGGTTCAAAAGCTTGCCGGCATCCTCCGGCTCAAGCGCCACCTCGGGCAGTTCGATCTGGGCACCGTAGGCTTGCATGGTAGCTTGAACGGTCAGGGGATCTGCGTTTAATTTCTTATAGTTGATCAAAAGGCCCCGCAAAGCCTCTTCGTCGGAAGGATCTTCCTTCAAAATGGCCATCAGGCAAAGATTTTGCTCCGTTAAAACGTCGGTCTCGGCCAAAAGAGCATGGGGATCCGGCCGCTTCTCCGGCAGAAAAAGCAGCAATAGAAGGGCGGTGATCAAAGCAATCCCGCCCGCAATACAGCTGATGATAATCGTATTTTTTCTCTTTGTTTGTACCATGAAAATATAGTAACATAGAAAATTTAAATTTTAAACCCTCTATTGCGAATTTTTTATTGACAATTTTTTTCCATGGTGCTAAAATTTCTTTATTATAATATAGGAGTGATGAAAGATGGCAATCAAAAATGCGTATCTCAACGAGTTGTATGCCAGCGTTGAGAAGAGAAACCCCGGCGAGAAAGAGTTCTTGCAGGCGGTTTATGAGGTTCTGGAATCCCTGGAGCCCGTTGCAGAGCAGCGCCAGGATCTGATCGATGCAGGCGTCTTCGAGCGTATGGTCGAGCCCGAGCGTCAGATCAGCTTCCGTGTACCCTGGGTGGATGATAACGGTAAGGTTCAGGTGAACCGCGGTTATCGCATCCAGTTCAATTCCGCGATCGGCCCCTATAAGGGCGGTATTCGTTTTGCCCCCAATGTAAACTATTCTATTATGAAGTTCCTCGGCTTTGAGCAGACCTTCAAAAACAGCCTCACCAGCCTTCCCATGGGCGGCGGCAAGGGCGGTGCTGATTTCGATCCCAACGGCAAGTCCGATGGCGAGATCATGCGTTTCTGCCAAAGCTTTATGACCGAGCTTTCCAAGCATATCGGCGCTGATACCGACGTTCCTGCCGGTGATATCGGCGTGGGTGCCCGCGAGGTTGGCTATATGTTCGGTCAGTATAAGCGCCTGCGCAATGAGTTTACCGGCGTTCTCACCGGTAAGGGCATTTCCTTCGGCGGTTCTTTGATCCGCCCCGAGGCTACCGGTTTCGGTGCGGTTTATTATGTTGTTGAGCTGCTCAAATCCTTCGGCGATACCATCGAAGGCAAGACCTTCGCCGTTTCCGGTTTTGGTAACGTTGCTTGGGGTACCGTTAAGAAGATCAACGAGCTGGGCGGTAAGGTTGTTACCATCTCCGGTCCCGATGGCTATATCTATGATGCAGATGGCGTTGCCACCGAAGAGAAGATCAACTATATGCTGGAAATGCGCGCATCCGGCCGTAATAAGGTTCAGGATTATGCCGATAAGTTCGGCGTTCCCTTCTTCGCCGGTAAGCGTCCCTGGGAGCAGAAGGTGGATATCGTTATGCCCTGCGCTACCCAGAACGAGGTTGATGTTGCCGATGCTAAAAACATTGTTGCCAATGGCGTGAAGTATTATGTGGAAGTGGCAAATATGCCCACCACCGCCGAGGCTGTTACATATCTGAAGGATAATAAGGTCGTTATCGCTCCTTCCAAGGCTGTTAATGCCGGCGGTGTTGCCGTTTCCGGCCTGGAAATGAGCCAGAACTCCATGCGCTATAGCTGGACTTCCGAGGAAGTGGATGCCAAGCTGCATCAGATCATGACCAATATCTTCAATGCTTCCTATGAAGCTGCCGAAAAGTATGGCATGAAGGGCGATCTGATCGCCGGTGCCAACATTGCAGGCTTCTTGAAGGTAGCAGAGGCCATGAAAGCCCAAGGCGTAGTATAAAACGCTTGAAAATGAGTTAGACCAAAGAACCGAACTGCAAATGCAGTTCGGTTCTTTTTTTCCGCCGAATCCCCTCGCCGTATCGACATACGCCTTCGGTTCTTCGGCGAAAATCTAATCTCATTTTGAAGCGTTTTATAAGTGTGAAATATAAAAAATTCCGGCAGGAAACCCTGCCGGAATTTTCTATTGGGATGTTGGGGAATTTCACCTTGCCGATATCACGTTTGCTCTAATTCTTCCTCGATCTTCAAAATAACAGTGCTCATCTTGATATTCAGAGCGGTGCAAATGCGATATAAGGTTTCCAAGGTGGGCTTTCGCTCTCCGCGCTCGATGGAGCTTAAATGGCTGCGTCCCATTACAGCCAGGCCGCTCAGCACCTCTTGGGAAAGACCGGCTTTTTGCCGAAAATACGCGATTGTTCTGCCAACCAATTTGGCATCAAGGGTGGGATCATACATTTTAATCACCTCACCCTTATATTTTATGATGTTTATGAGGTAATTATGAATGCATATGTTGACAAATGTACTCATATGTGTTATTATATACGAAATAAATGACCGTTTGCATAGGGCAAGCCGGCATTTATTTAAAGAATCCTAAGGAGGAAAATGGAATGAAACAAAGAATGAAGAAGGTCTTATCGGTTGCCATGGCAATGTGCATGCTGATGGGGTTGCTTTCCACCGTTGCGTTTGCATCGGAGGCAGAGCCGATCATCCTCGCGCAGCCGGAGGATTGCGAGATCGTGAATGGTGAAGATGCCACCTATACCGTTGTCGCTGAAGGCGAAGAACTAACCTATCAATGGTATTATATCGCGGCAGGGATGGAGCCGATGGCGGATCCCGAATTTGATGATATGCTGGTGGATTGCGAGTTCTATTCCGGCGTTGATACCGCAACCCTTACCGTTTATTCGACCTGGGCTTTAGATGAAGATCCCGATTGCAATTATAATGGGGATATGTTCTATTGTGTTGTATCCAATGAGAATGGCGACGCAATTTCGGATGTTGTGGAATATATTGTAACCGATCATCCGCCTCTTGAGGGGGATGCTACAGAGCATTGGTATCCCTGCTTCTGCGATGAGGTTATGGATTTCTATGAAGAGCATGTGGATGAGGATGCCGACGGTACCTGCGATATCTGCGAGATCTATTTTGAACATCCCTTCGTTGATGTGACCGATCCCGAAGCCTGGTATTATGATGCCGCCACTTATGTTTATTGGGAAGGCTATTTTAAAGGTGATACAGAAGGAAAATTCAATGCAGATCATTCCATCACTCGTGCAGAGGTTGCAACTGCCCTCTCCCGTGTGTTGGGGATGAATGTGATTGAAGACCTTTTGGGCGAACTGAGCGATGAGGAATTTGAAGAATTTCTGGAATCCATGGCTGAATCCTTCGACCTGGAAAGCGTTGTAACCTTCAGCGATATCGAAGGGGAATGGTATGAGCGCACCGTTTTGTATCTGGCCAACATGGGCTTTATCTCCGGTTATGAAGACGGTACCTTCCGCGGCGGTGAAAATATTACCCGCCAGGAGATCGCTGTTCTGATGTCTCGCATTGCTAAGTATGCTGAAGAGATCGTTGGGGATCAGTTGATCTTCGGTGAGGCGGTGGAAAACTATAATGATGCCGCAGATGTTGCCGACTGGGCCGCCGAATATGTGGAATGGAGCAGAGCCACCGGCCTGATCATCGGCGATGAAAACGGCAACTTCAATCCCGATGCCAATGCAACGCGGGCAGAATTTGCTCAATTGTTGGTTCGCTTCAATGAAGCAACCTTTGC
>JAZODI010000113.1:0-4569 GCA_045596965.1 Eubacteriales bacterium
AAAGATGCGCCGCAGCTATCAGATCGACGGCGTGGATATTCCCTATGACGTGAAGGAAGTATTGGACGTGCTGAAGGGGAAGGTCTACGACCGCATCACCATTGGGGAGGTGGCCAAGGCGGTGGGGAAAAGCGAAAGCACCGTGAAGCAGCTTTTTGCCCGCTATCGCAAGGGCGGCATGATGCAATATTATAACGCCCTCAAGATCTCGGAGGCGAAAAAACTCATTCGGGAGGGGAAATATAATATTACCCAGATCTCCGACCTTTTGCATTTCGATAACCCCCAGTATTTTTCGAAATGCTTCAAAAAATTCACCCGCATGACCCCCGGGGAATATAAATCCTCCATCATAGGGGAATATAAGCCGGCAAAATAAAGAAATCCCGCAATGCGTTCGCATTGCGGGATTTTTTATGCTTCTGTGATCTCTTCCATGAGGGCCTTTAATTGACGGGCTTGCTCCGAATTGAAAGACCAATACTTATTAAAGCCATACACCTGGCTGCCGTCGGGCAATAAAGCCAGGTCGATGGTGGCATCGCTTTCAAAGCAGATGGCGAGGTGGTAGAGGCAAAGTTTTTGGTTGGGGTCGGGATGGTCATGTAAATCATCGGGAACACCTTGCTGCAAAAGATCTTTGAGATTCTGCAAAATCGCTTCCTCTTCGATTTGAACGTTGATGGGATCTTTTGGGGGTTCATTATGGTAGAGCCCTGTTACGGTGAGGGATTGGATTTTTGAAGGAAAGAGGTCGAAAATCTCGGTTATGGCGTGGCCGTCCTCTTCCAACAAAATGAATTTAAAGAGTTGGCATCGATCTCCTTTTCGCGCAATGAGATAAGCGTCGCTATCGTGGGGCGTATAGCGATAGAGATCGGCTCCCAGCAAAATTTCTTCGTCTGCGCGGGATACGCGCCCTAAATGTTCTCCGAAGGCACTTTCGGGAATGGTCTTGGAAAGCAGGATCTCTTGGTTGCATTTGCAAGCGTTGCTTTGGGTAACAGGCGTGTAGATCCGCCCGTCAAGATAAAAATAGGGCATCCCATCTTTTTGGTTTTCATTATCAAGCAAAGGGGCGTAGGAAACGGTATTTTCGCCGGGTGGCTCGATGGGCGGTTGGGGGGTGATAAGGGCGCTTTGGGGGCGCAGTAAAACCATAAGAGCCACACCGATCACGCATAGAAAAAGCAGGGCAACCGAGGCGGTCTGCTTTTGGCGCGTTTTCTTTTTTTGCAGATGTTGCAAAAAGGCAACATCTAATTGGGGGATTTGGCGGTCGATCTTATCGCAATAGGATCTATAGGCGTTCATAAGCATCCTCCTTTTCCGATAGAATGTTGTTCTTTAACTTTTCGCGCGCCCGACGCAGGCGGGATTTAACGGTGCTTTCCTTTTGGCGAAAGGCCTGAGCGATCTCCGGCGCGGTCATCTGGCGAAAGTAATAGAGATATAATACCGCCCGGTCCTCCGGCGGCAATTTAGAAAGCTCTTCCGCAATAAAAAGCTCTTCCTCGTTGAAGGTGCAATGCAATTGGTCGGCAAAGTCCTCCAAGGGAAGATTTCGCCGGGCGGCACTGCGGCAGTGATCTTTGCAAAGATTAATGGCAACCCGCAGCAACCATGCCCGTTCATGATCGGCTTCATGGAAGGGCAGGAGGCGGTTTATGTAGCGGATGAGGGTCTCCTGCATCACATCCTCCGCATCCTCCCGATTCTGCAGATAATGTAGGGCGGTATGGAATATCAATCCGCCGTAGTGGGTATAGCAGGCGGTAACATCGTTATATGCTTTCATTTGATCACTCCCTATCCTCTATTTTTGCATATTTTTGCCGGCTGTCAATATAACGGATGAAAAAATAAAAAAGATGCAGAAAAAATTTTATTTTTTCTGCATCTTTTTGCGCTTTTGAATCGATAGATTAATAAAAGAAAGGGGGATATATGCTTAAGAGAGTGGTACATTTATAGGATTAGTGATGAGAAAGGAAAAATGAAAAAAATTAAAAGAATTTTAGCTGGATTATCGTGTGCGGTACTTATGCTTTCGTTTTGCAATAGCGCGGTCGCGTTGCAATCGGAAGAAGATCCAAGGTTATATGACCAACTGAAATCAAGTGGAGAATTAGTAAAAATTGATGCGGATATGCCTTGTTTCACTGAGACGGTGCTTTCGGTAAATAGCATTGATGCTTCTAAGATCGATTATTTAAAAAATAATCAACTCATGGAAATTAATTCAGATGTTGAGATAGAGTCCTTGACAGCGGTTGATGATAAATATAATCCTCAGGTGGCCAGGGAAGTGAACTTTTTGGACGGTTCTTCCATAGGATTAAATGCGGATGGAAAAATTGTTGCCTTGACCAATTCGGAAAAAGAGATTCGACGCGCAAGTGCAGAAAAGACACGCGAAGATGTGTTGCAAGAAATTGTGAGTTATTACAATTTGGATGAACGATATAAATTGACGATTGAGGAATCGGCGGACGCTCACACTCGGTATTGCTGGGAAAGAGTCTATGCAAATGGGGCGGTAAATCCATATGATTCCTTGAAGGTATCGATTGCGGCAAATAACGAGATCATTGCTTTGAACCATTTTAGTGAGCAACCGGAACAAATCCAAAGCGCACCGGTTGCCCGAACGACGGTGATTAATGAGGTTTGCCGAGATGTTGATGTTTCTTATTCGGCAAAAAATGATACTGTGTCTTTAGAGTATGTAAAACCTAATTTTTTCTGGAATAAGGATGGCGTAGCATATGAAAATTGCGATGTTCTTCGATTGGCCTATGTAGTAGAAAATCAGGATGGAGCAATCGTATATATCGATGCTGAAACAGGGGAAAATTTAGGCGGCTCAATTCAAAAAGCAATGGCAGGGGTTTTTGCATGCGGTGGACTTGATTACGCATATGAGTCGGCAGCATTGGCCGAAAGTGGCATGAGGTCATTGAACTATACCGTGGATAAAGAGGTTTGGACAATAGAGCTTGGAACCGAAATCGAACGTTTTATGGGGCTCTCTTCAGCTTATGGTCTTTATATTGATTCTCATGGTAATGCGTCGTCTATTGGTGATAATAATACATGGTCGATTAATGCATCCCAAATCACAGGGAATTGGCATTTTGTATTTTTAGATGCTTGTTCGACGGCAGCATCTACAACTTGGGCAAATGCATTTAAAATTAATGGCTATAGTTCGAGAGCGTTTTTAGGTTGGTCTAATAATGTGACAATAGGAAATGCATATAAATTCTGCAAGGTTTTTTGGAAAGAAATTGAGCAACGCAATCATTATAACAGCGTTGAAGCAATTGCTGAATGGTCGGCAAACCAAATTCCGGGAAGCGGGACAACGCCTATTCGTTTTTATGGTGATCAATCCTATGCAGGATATGCTCATTGAAAATTTTTGTGAGGTTTTTAAAAATTCCATTTAAAATTCCTTCCAAAAATGTTATAATTATAATAAACAAAAGGTGAATAAAAATGATTGTCAAGAAATCAAAAAAGATCGTTTCTGTTGTTTTGGTATTAATGTTGCTTTTCCAGATTCCGTTTTCAATGGAGTTTGAGGCGGAAGCGGCCACCATTACAGCAACGGTAAACCAATGGTCTTATGTCAAACCCGCACCTTATAGGTCATGTAATCCCATGGATGAATTCCCGGGCGGAACAAGCGTTAAAATTTTGGAACGCGAACAAGAATTTTTTTACATTGAATATACCGCCAATGGTATCGTTAAGCGTGGATATACGCCTATGTCCAACTTTAATCCGGCGGATTATGAAGGATATTCATGGTGTAATCAAGCGATCTATACCCCCGGTCATAATAACACAGGATCAGGTGCCGATGTTTATTACGGCCCCGGTGGTTCCTATGCAAAGGTTGGGGCGATCGATGCGGATGAAGGCATCCATCAACATAAACCTCTTCTGGTATTGAGGACTCAGGGAAGCTACTCTTTTATTCAATATGTAACCAATCCCGGAACCAGTGGGCATGTATTATTCAAGCGTGGCTGGATTCAAAGCAGTAAGATTACATTGGATAAGCCGACAGCTGTTCCTGTTTTGGAATCGGAAAACTTGGCTATGATTGGTACCGGATCTACCGGTTGTTTTCTTGGGGTTACTTATGATCCTAATGAGCCGTATAGTCATAGAATAGTAGAAGAGGAAGCAGATGGGTCGATCAATCAACTTTGGATTATTCAAAAATATTCGAGTGATGCAGGAGTATATTACAAAATCAAAAATGCGCAAGTAGATTTGGTGATGGAAGTGTCTGACCGAGTCCCTCTGGTTGAACAAAATATATGCCTTGTTCCCGAAAGCTCCCCAAATAAAGCCCAAGAATTTGCCATATCCTTAAAAGGCAATGGATGGTATAATATTGCAACGCGCTGTTCCGGAAATTATATGGTTTTGCGTACAACGGGAACGGTAATTCAGCAAAATCGAAAATTGGGTGGAACAGATGAAAATTGGAACCTTCATGTATTGAATAAGTATTTCCCTGCAACCTATTCCAATATGGAGTATTCTGCAACG
>JAZODI010000114.1:0-11542 GCA_045596965.1 Eubacteriales bacterium
CCGCCGGTGGTATATTCGATCTTGGAAAAATGGGCATGGAACCGCTTGGCGCGTTCCGCTCCGAGAGAATCCTCGATGGTTTGGAGCACCCGCTCATAATCTTCGGCTTTATAGAAAAGCCCTTGCTCTCGGGCATTAAGATGGCCGAAATCGATGGTGGGCATAATCCGTTCATCAATTTGGCAAAGAGCCATTACTTCTTCCAGCGAACCAAGCTGATTGATCTTGCCCATCGTTTCGGGGCAAAGGATCAGATCCCCATAACCTTCGTGGTCAAAGGCATCTACCGCCTTACGCAGGGTATCACTCGCCAAGGAGAGCGCCTCTTCCCTGCTGAGCTTGGCGCAGGAGCCGGAATGAAAGATGATGCGCTTTGCGCCGATCTTTTTAGCCAAAGCCGCACTTTCCATTAAATAGCGGATGCTTCCCTCCCGCTTCTCCGCCTCCAGGGAGGACATAGAGATATAATAAGGAGCGTGGATGGAGAGGGTGATCCCGCAACGCTCCGCCTCCGCCTTGAGTTCTTTGGCAACCTGATCATTCATGCGCACGCCTCGGCCGCACTCCACCTCATAGGCGGTCAGGCCGATCTTCTTTAAGAAGGCGGGCATCTGCGCGCTGTTCTTATTCCCTTCCGCTTTAAACCATTCGCAATTGCCGCCCGGGCCGAAATGGATCATTCCTTTGCATCCTTTCTTCGTTTCTTTTCGATGATCGGTGTTTCCAACCAACGCTTCAGTTTAAAAAACACCGTTTCCTTATGATCGATGGGATCTACCAGAATGGTGATCATCCCCGCGCAGTTCCCGCCCAGCATATCAGTATAGATCTGATCTCCCACCAGGGCGATCTGCCCCGCAGGAAGGCCGAAGGTGCGCCGCACCTTATGAAGAGCAAAGCCCAAAGGCTTGCATCCGCGATGATAGGCAGGAACGCCCAGCTCTTCCGCAAACAGCCCAACCCGCTTACTGTTATTATTCGATACAATGGCAAAAGGGATTCCCTTTTCTTTCAGGCGGGCAAAAAGTTCCAGATTGGCCGCGGTGGGTTTGGGCTCGCGAAAGCCCACCAAGGTATTATCAATATCAAATATGATGCCCCGAATTTTATGACGTTCCAAAAACTCATCGGTCAGCGCAGAAACATCGGGGAGCAAAAACTGCGGCATCAACAGCATTTTCGCTTTCTCCTTTAAGTTATTACTATTTTCTTAATTATAGCAAATGATCATTGTTTTTTCAAGATTTATCGTATATAATATCCTCATAAATGAAAGGATGTGGCGTATGAAATTTCCCTTTTCCAAAGAGCAACGCAGTTGGGGGGTTATCGCCTTTTCGGTGGTGGCCGCCGGCGCTGTTTTTATCGCGATTCTTTTGCACCTCAGCGAGGTGTTTTCGGCGGTTAAAACCGTATTATCCCTTTTTATTCCCTTCTATATCGGCTTTGCCATTGCCTATCTTTTGAATCCCATAATGAAGTTTTGGGAGGAAAAGGTTTTTAAGAAAGTCAAAAAACCGCAACTGAAGCGGGTATTGGCGATGGGGGTTACCTATTCCCTCTTTATAATCATCCTGGGCGGAGGAATTGCCTATCTTTTGCCGCGGCTCATCACCAGCCTTACCAACCTGGTCAATGAGATCCCCAATTATTATGCCGCCTTTGTCACCGGCGCGACCGCCTTTATCGAGGAGCATCCCTCCATCAACGAGACCTACCATCGCTATTCCGCCCAGATCCATCAGGCGGTGGAGCAGATCGTCCAGAGTTTTTCCGGTTACCTTAGCGGATTATTACCAAAAGTTGCCAATGCTACCCTGAAAGTGGGAGGCGGATTGATCAACACCTTTGTTGGGATCGTGATCTCCATCTATCTCTTGCACGGCAAGGAAAAACTCATCGCCCAGAGCAAAAAGGTACTGAATTTCATCTTCAAAAAGGAAGAGAGCTATCAGCGCGTTTTGAATGTCGGAAGAGTTACCCATGAAAAGACCCTTAATTATATCACCGGTCGTTTGCTGGATTCCCTGATCGTTGCGGTGATCACCTATCTCTTTTTCACATTCTGCCGCATCCCCTATGCCCTGCTCAGCGCCCTCTCGGTTGGAATTTTTAATACCATCCCCTATTTCGGCTCCTTCCTGGGCGCGATTCCGCCCGCCATCATCGTTTTGATCACGCGGCCCGGATTCTTTATCCCCTACCTGATCTTTATCCTCCTGCTGGAGCAGTTGGACGGAAATGTGATCGGCCCCAAGATCCAAGGCAAGCAACTGGGACTTTCGGCCCTTTGGATCATCTTTGCCATCTTCCTCTTCGGCGGGCTGTTTGGCTTTTTCGGCATGGTGCTGGGCGTACCGATCTTCGCAGTAATTTATTACTTTGTCCATGCCGCCATCAATAACGGCTTGGAAAATCAAGGAAAATCCGCCGACACATTGGATTACGCTCCGCCCGAAGCTCAAGAGATCATCAAAGAAGAGATTGCCAAAGAAAAAAATGAAAGCTAAAAAAACAGCGAGTTTTTAACTCGCTGTTTTTTAATCTTTTAATTCTACAACGGTGATACCCGAATCGCCCTCACCATAGGCGCCGAGGCGGAAGGATTTCACCAAGGGATGGGTTCTCAAAAATTGGTGCACGCCTGCGCGCAATGCGCCCGTTCCCTTGCCATGAATAATAGAAACGGAATGAAGGTGATCCAGCAAAGCGGTATCAAGAAAACGGTCGATCTTCTCTTCTGCATCCAGAATGGTCTCGCCCCGCAGATCCAGCTCGGTTTTGGCCATGGAATGGGTTTGATTGCGCTGAATGCGGCTGGTTGCCTTTTTATCCTTATTCGACTCTTCCTTGGGAGCAAAAAGTTCCTTTTTGCTGATCTTCAAGCGAATTCCGCCGCAATCCACCTGCACCTGCTCGCCCAGCAGGGCAAGCACCGTTGCATTGCGGTTCATTTTGGCAACATAGACCCGCATCCCAACCTTCAGTTCGCCCTGAATAGCATCCCCTCTGCGGTCGGGAGCGGCATCGCCGCCCATATGGTCCAAAAGCTTGGCCGAGCCGCTCTTGATTCCGCTTTTCAAAGCCTGAGCGGTGGCTTTATCCAAAAGATTCTGCTTTTCTTTTAATTGCTTCAAAAACTCATCCGATTGACGGCGAGCAGTTTCCACCAAAACCCGCGCCTTGCGCTGGGCATCGGCCACCTCGCGGTCGGCGCCCGAAAGTAATTTCTTACGCTCTTCAGCCAGGGCATCCCGCTCCTTTTTCAGCGCCAGGCGATCAGCGCCCAACTCTGCAAGGCGGGTTTCATATTTATTGGTCTCCTGCTGAAGGCGGTCGATTACCTTTTCCAACTGCTGATCGGATTCGCCCAAGCGGCTTTCCGCATCCAGGATCACATCCTCTGCGATCCCCAGGTGGCGGGAAATTTCAAAAGCATAGGATTTGCCCGGAATGCCCATCTGCAGTCGATAGGTAGGGCTTAAGGTTTCCAGATCAAAAGCAAAGGAAGCATTTTCCACCCCCTCATGGGAAAGGGCATAGGTTTTAAGCTCGCTATAATGGGTGGTGGCAGCAACATAAGAGCCGCCCTTACGCAAACGCTCAATAATGGAGACAGCCAGCGCCGCACCTTCCACAGGGTCGGTACCGTTGCCCAATTCATCAAATAAGACCAGGCTCTCTGCATCGCTATGCTGCATGATATTACGGATATTTTTCAGATGGGAGGAAAAAGTGGATAGGGACTGCTCGATGGATTGCTCATCGCCGATATCCGCATAGACCCGATCGAAAATATAAAGTTTTGCCTCCTCGGCGGGGACAGGAAATCCCGCCTTTGCCATCAGGGAAAGCAACCCTAAGGTTTTAAGAAAAACAGTCTTGCCGCCGGTATTGGGGCCGGTGATAACAATGGTATCCACCCCATCCCCCATGCGGATATCCAAGGGCACCATCTGCTCCCGCGGAATCATGGGATGGCGCGCGCCGATGATCTCGATGGTTTTATCCTTGGTGAGGGTGGGCGGGCAGCAATGGGCATCCCCTGCATATTTCGCCTTGGCAAACACCATATCCAAAGCAACGATGGCCCGATAGGAGGTCAGCAGAGGCTGGGCAACCAATGTTACCTTTTCGGTAAGTTCTTCTAAAATGCGGGCGATCTCCGCCTTTTCTTCCGCCTCTAACTTGCGGATCTGGTTATTGGCCTCCACAACGAAAAAGGGCTCAACAAAGAGGGTTCCTCCGCTATTGGAGGTATCATGCAAAAGCCCCTTCACCTCCCCGCGGTTATCCGCCCGAACAGGGACAACATACCGATCATACCGCAAGGTAACGATGGGTTCCTGCAAAGCTTTTGCCACCTCGGGGGTGCGAATATACTTTTCCAGCTGGCTCTTGATACTCCCCGCGGTGGATGCGATCTTGCGGCGAATGGAGGCCAGAGCGGGAGAAGCATCATCAGCAATCATTTCCTCGGTAATGAAGGTGCGATCGATCTGCTCATAGAGGGCATGATCCTGATATAACTGCTCAAAAAAGAGATCCAATACCGGGGTATCGAAGTTTTTATCATTATAATAGCGGGTGAGATCCTGACCGGTCTTTAAAAGGCGGCCTGCCGCCATCAGCTCATTGCTCCCCAAGATAATGCCCTTTTCTGCCTTGCTTATGTAGAGCGGCAGATTTTCCGAAAGGCGGTTGAGAGGAAAGCGGGGGCTACGCTCCAAAAGGCGCATCGCGGCCGCAGTCTGCTCGATCTGAAGCTTTGCGCAGGGCGCTTCATAAAGAGGGAGCAGTTCCCTCAGGCGCCGCGCCGCCTCTTCGGTTACGCAACGGCCTGCCGCTTGCTCCAGTACCTTGAAATATTCCAGGGCGGCAAGAGATTTTTTATAGTAAAACAAATTTCGATTGCTCATTTTTTATCCTTCATAAATCGTCTTCCACATTTCCAGAGCGGAAGATTTAAAATCCAAATGATAAAGCAAAAAGGCCTCGGTTAGCTTCGATAAAAGCACCTGCTCCTCATGGGGGATGGAAAAACTATAGGCCTTGGCCGCAGGATGGTTCAATATATGGGCCATCGCGGCAACGCTTGTTGCGCTCAAGGGGAGCGTTTTACGGGAAAGGGCACAGGCATCGCAAAGAATACTGCCGTCCTCCAACGCAAAATGCCCGCCGGGATGGGCGCAGGGTGCAAGGCCGGGGCAATAGCCCATGAGCTGCATGGTCTTAAGTTCAAAAACTCCCTTAACCAAAAGGGAGGCCCGCCCCTTGCCCAAAAGATAAAGGCCGTTTAATAAAAGCGGCAGTAAGATCCCCGTTTCCCGCGGTTCACCCTTGCAAAAATGAAGAACGATCTGGGCGAAATATCCCGCCAAAAAGGTATCCTCCATCCGCTCCTTCAGCCCATGGAAGGGCTCTTCCAACGAAAAAGAATTGAGCAGGAAATTGCCCCCGCCTGTTTCATAAAGCACCCATTCGCCGTAATAAAACTGATCGTATTGCGTCTTTTTACGGCCGGATTTGGCAAAGACCGTAATACAGCCCATCTGCTCGGTCAGGATGGTCAGAACCTTTTCTTCATGAATGGTTGGCCCCACCCGAAGCAGAATTCCCTTGACCTTGCGCGTCATAACCTGTTTCCTTCTTCTGCTCCAGCGCGTGGTAGAGCAGATACGCCTCCACACTGCCGGTATTTTCAAAGCATTTCCATGCTTCCCGTTCGTCCATTACTATCACCTCATCATTAGTTTATCTACCAACGGGCTAAAAAGTGATAGTAATAAATGGTTTATTCCTGAGAAAAGCCCAAAGAGTCCAGCAGGCCTGCATTATTTTCCCAATCCCGCTTGACCTTAACAAAGCATTTCAAAAAGACCTTTTTCCCAAAATGCTGCTCCAATTCCATTCGCGCGCGGCTGCTGATCTCTTTGAGCTTCGCACCGCCCTTGCCAATGATCATTCCCTTATGGGAATCCTTGGAGCAATAAATAACAACATAGATGGAAATCAGATCCTCCTCTTCCTCAAAGGCATCCACCGCCAGGGCAACGCCATGGGGAACCTCCTGCCCCAAAAGATAGAGCATCTTCTCCCGCACCACCTCGCAGGCAAAGACCGCTTCACTTTGGTCGCTGAGCTGATCGGGATCGAAAAAGAAGGGAGATTCCTCCGCCCTCTGCTCCAATTCGCCCAGCAGAAGATCCACCCCATCACCCGTTTTGGCGCTTAAAGGAATCACTGCATCAAAGGTAAACTCAGCGGTAAAAGCGGCAATCGCCGAAAGGATCTTTTCCTTGGGGATCGCATCTACTTTATTGAGCACCAAAAAAGCGGGGATACCCATCTTTTTCAGCCGCTCCAACATCCGCTTCTCTGCTTCATTGGGGGCCTTCGCTTCGGCAACAAACAATGCGATCTCCGTTTCTTCCACCGTATCGCTCACTGTTTGCTCCATCCGCTTGCTCAGCCCGCTTTTGCCGGTGATGAAGCCGGGCATGTCCAAAAAAACATATTGGACATCACCTTTAGTCAAAATCCCGGTGATGCGGGTGCGGGTGGTTTGCGGCTTGGGCGAAACGATGGAGATCTTTTCGCCGATGATTTGATTTAAAAGGGTGGATTTCCCCACATTCGGCCGCCCCATCAGGGTGGCGAAAACTGTTTTGGTTGACATAATTTATTTTCCTTTTTTATACGTCTTTTTGCAAAATACAAAGATTATGATGATTACAGCATAAAGGGCCAAAAGCACGGCACGGTACCAAACGGAAAAGAATGCTAAGATCTCTCCAAAGACGGCCATATCCCAAAAGAGATGGTATCCCACAAACACCGAACCGATCGCAAAGATCAGCACCGCCGCCGCGGCCGAATCCTTGGCGCGGCGGATGCGGCGGGAGGGCTCGCGCGTGATCTTATTATCCGTCTGCTCAATGGCAGTATTAAGGCTTTCCACGCCGATCACCAGGCAGATCTGCAAGATCAGCAAGCACCACTCCACCTTAGAAAAGTCATAGAAGCAGGCCAGCAACAGCATGGTCAATGCCGCAAAGCAATGAATGCGGAAATTCCGCTCATAGGCCAATTGATATCCGATGCCCCGAAAGGCATATAAGAAACTTTTCAGCAAACTTCTCATCGCTCCAGCCCCATTCCTTTCAAAACTTCTTCCTGACGGCGGAACATATCACGCTCTTCCTCTTCGCCCAGCTCATGATCATAGCCGAGCAGATGCAAAATGCTATGTACGGTCAAAAACGCGATCTCCCGCTCCAGGGAGTGGCCGTATTCCTCGGCCTGCTGCTGCGCCTTTTCCAAGCAGAGCACCACGCTTCCCAAAAAGACTGCATCGTTGGAAGGATCGGGCTCGGCCGAAAAAGGATCCTCCTCCATGGGAAAGGATAGAACATCGGTGGGGCGATCCACCTGCCGTTGCTCTAAATTCAGCTGATGGATCTCCTCCATCGTTGCAAACAGAACCTCTACCTCGGCGTTTTTGGGAAACTGCTCATATTCCAGCGCGGCTTCCACCGCCCCTTGGATCAATGCCTCATGGGCGGCTTCTTCCATTGTTACGATTACTTTCATTGCTCTTCCTTTCATATGCGTCCACAATCTTTTGCACCAGCGCATGGCGGACGATATCCTTCTTTTCAAAACGATGGATGGCGATCTGCTCAATATCCTTAAGGATCTTCAGAGCGTGCATCAAACCGGAGGGTTTTCCGTCTAAATCAATCTGAGTGGGATCGCCGGTAACAACGATCTTGGAATTAAACCCGAAGCGGGTAAGAAACATCTTCATCTGCTCAATACTTGTATTTTGCGCCTCATCCAGAATAATAAAGCTATTATCCAAGGTACGGCCGCGCATATAGGCCAGCGGCGCGATCTCAATAATATTCTTTTCCATATAGCCCGCTACCGTTTCAGGGCCCAGCATTTCAAAAAGAGCGTCATAGAGGGGGCGCAGATAGGGATCCACCTTATTCTGCAGATCGCCGGGCAAAAAGCCCAGCTTCTCCCCTGCCTCCACCGCCGGACGGGTCAAAACGATTTTAGAGACCTGCTTGGATTTGAGGGCCGAGACCGCCAACGCAACCGCCAGATAGGTCTTGCCGGTGCCCGCAGGGCCTACTCCGAAGGTAACTACATTACGGGCAATGCATTCCACGTATTTTTTCTGGGCGATGGTCTTGGGCTTGATGGGCTTTCCACGGGTGGTGATGCAGATACATTCATCCAGCGCCTGCACCACATTACAGCCCGAATCCTCCCGCGCCAAATTGATGAGATACCGCACCTTCTGAACGTCGATAATCTCCCCCCGCGCGGCCAGCGCAAAGAGATTTTCCAGCACCTCGGCGGCCATCTCCACATTGGCCTCTTCCCCGCTCAGAACCAGATGCTCATCCCGATTGATCAGGCGAATATCCAGCTCCGATTCCAAAATGCCCGCATTTTCGTCGAATGCGCCGAAAACGGCGGGGATCAATGCTATTTCAGGATTTTTAAAATTCTTTTGCATTCCTACTCCTCGATCGGCATTTCAATGCCGATTTCTTCCTCGCAATAGAATGTTGCGCGTAAGGTGAGCGCCTCTTTGGAAAGACTCTCTTCCACCTCGCACTTTTGAACCACCGCCTCTGCCAACTGATCGGCCCGATAAAAGCCAAGCTGATTTTCAGCAATTGCCCGCGCCTGCTCAGCGGAACGTTGGATGGCAGAAAGGGTTACCTCCTCGGCACAAAAGGTATGCACCTGCACCGGGAAGGCAAAGGATGCGATCCTTAAAGGATACACTTTTTCCATGGTATCATATTCATTATACGCTATTTTTTTATTAAAATAAAGGGGTATCTTAAACTTCCCGAAGGAAATGGCATATTTTTTTTGATTTTTCCCCGTTTTTTGGCGCACCGTTTCGGATAAGGGCACCGTTACCGTTGTTTCTCGCTGTGTTTGAGCGATCACCGTTGCGATGCAATGGGACAATCGACGAACACCGTATTTATCCGTCCAATCCCCGCTCACCAAAAGATCCCCCGCTTTTACCGGGTCGCCTACCTGCACGCATCGGGTTCCGCCGTAGTCCCGCACCGCCAGGATAATACCGTCCCGCGCCGCATAGATGTTGGTGGGAACGGAAGGGTCTTCTACCTTCACCGGAACGCCCTTCTCCTTGACCTCCACATAAGCGGTGGTGCCGCGGATATTGATGGACATCCAGCTAAGCTTATCATTCGCCGTCAGATACTGGTTTTCGATGGGATCCACATCAATGGTACGGCGACAACCGATCTTCAGCCCCAATTCTTCCAGGTCGGCCAATACCTGGGTGGAAGAGGTTTCTTCGCATCCCTTCACCTCCACCTGCCATATAAACCCGGAACTCCAGAAGATCAGGCCGAAAAAAAGTGCCGCTCCCAAAGCCAGCCCCAAGCGGCGGCGGAAGGGGCGGATCACCATAAAGAAACCCCGTTTTTTGAGAATACGAATGCGTGTTCCCGTTTTAAAAGCGGGGGTACGCAGGCGTTTAAAAGAACGTGCAGGCATGGAAAAGCGCAGGATGCCGTCTTCTGTTCGCTTTGGGGCATAGAGGGGAATTTTGCTCCGATGAAGGCGGTTTATAAAGCTTTCGATCTGATTCCCTTTCGCCTCCACCTCCACCCTGCCCCCGAAAAAAGCCTTAAAGGCGCTCATCTATTCCACCTCCCAGGAAATGTTTTGCAGTTTACCCATCACCCGCAACGCACCGTCGGAAAAATGGGCCAAGTCAAATTCCGAGCCCCGAATCACCAAAAGATAGCGGTTCATATGTACCTTAACCACATCCTGTTCATAAGTATGAATTCCCCTTGCGCCCTCGATCTGAACCGTACTTCCGCCCCAAATCTCAATGCATTCATCCAGCCCCGCCGCAAACTCCGGCAGGTCCATACATTGAACAAACCGTTTCCACGGCCCGCAGGCCTTGGAACGTCGTTTGGATCTTTTTTTCATGGTATTCCCCTTTCTGCTCCGACCTTTGTATTATTTTTATGCGCCAAGCATACTCTTTAATATGAAAAAATATCTAATGACATTTTTTACATTGCTCCTGCTTTCTGCCCTGCCTGTCCTGCTCCTTTACGGTGCTCAGGCAGGAGAAGGGGTGCGCCAGGGATTACAGCTTGCCTATCGAGCTGTTTTACCCGCACTTTTTCCCGCAGCGGTAATATGCGGGATCCTCAGCGAAATGATGGAATACATTCCCCTACCGCCCGCATTTACCCTTTGGATCACCTCCCATCTATGCGGCTTTCCATTGGGGATCAAAACAACGGTACGCGCCCACCAACGGGGGATCATTTCAAGGGAACAGTGCATAAAACTTACGGCTTGCTGCGCCAATGCTTCCCCCTCCTTTTTGATCACCTATGTGGGCGGCGCTGTCTTCGGCAATCTGCAGGCGGGCGCATTGCTTTTCGCAGGGCAGCTTTTTATCTCCTTTTCCCTTGCGCTGGCTTGCGGAGCTTTGAAAGGCTCGTCTGCACCGCCGCTCCCTCGTCCATCTATTATCAAAGTGATAACAGAAGGCATCGCTTCAGTTGCCATCGGATGCTTGGGGCTAACCGGATATATTGCCCTTTTTGGTGCCTTAGCCGCTCTTTGCGCGCCCATCCCCGGATTTCATTTATGGTACGGTTTTTTAGAGATCAGCGGCGGACTCTCGGTTTTAGGATCATCCATCCCCCATTTTTTTGCCGGAGCGGCCATGGTTGGATTTTCAGGTCTATCCATCCTTTTACAAAATGCAACTTATTTGATCCACGCCGATCTGCCCCTCTTTCCCATGCTGGCAGGCAAAATTCTTTATGCGCTTCTTTTACCGCCAACAGTCTTTGGATTGATAAGATCCATCCCCATTACTCTTGCATTTTTTTGCTTTTTATTTCTTTTTTTGATTTCTTTTGACAAACGCAGAAAAAGGAAGTATAATATAAAAGATAAATATGCCTTATCAGGGGCGGAACGGAGCGTATTATGATTTTTTCCAAAGAAATCGATAAAATTTGCGCCTATTGCGAACATGGAAAGCCCATTCTCGGCACCGAGGATGTGATCTGCCCCAAAAAAGGGCTGGTCAAAGCGGATGGTCATTGTTCCAAATTTCTCTATACGCCCCTGCGCCGCACCCCGCCTAAACCCTTCAATCCCGATTTTAAAAGCCTGGATTTGCCAAATTTAGAAGATTAATGCACTGCGAAAGCAGTGCATATTTTTTTATCGAATGCTTATAATAGAATTGTCCCGGGAAAACAGTAGGGCGAAGAAAAGTTCTTCGCAAGGTCCGGCTTTGCTTTTGTATTCTTAAGAAAAATGCAAAGCCGCAGGATTGGGCACGGTCTGCAGCAGAAAAACGGTGGGTAGGCCGATGCGTTTTTGAAAAATGGGAGATACGCTCCCGCAAACACCGTTTTGCCAAGCGGAAGAGCGCGCCTTATCCTTGCATTACGGACGCTTTCGTGCAGCAGGATCCGAAACCGTAAATGCA
>JAZODI010000115.1:0-12209 GCA_045596965.1 Eubacteriales bacterium
GATGTTCCAGGTCACCACTCTGGACCTGAACAACATCCCCAAGACCGAGGACGGCAAGGTGGACTTCTCTCAGGACTTCTACGGCAAGCCCACCAACCTGACCGTTTCCGGCCAGCTCAACGGCGAGACCTTCGCCATGGCATTCAAGAACATTTACACCTTCGGCCCCACCTTCCGTGCCGAGAACTCCAACACCACCCGCCATGCGGCTGAGTTCTGGATGATCGAGCCCGAAATCGCCTTCGCCGATCTCAAGGATGATATGATGCTTGCAGAATCCATGCTGAAGTTTATCATTCGGTATGTAATGGAAAATGCGCCCGAAGAAATGAATTTCTTCAATCAGTTCATTGATCCCGGCCTGATCGACCGCCTCAATAACGTTCTGGAAAATGATTTTGGCCATGTTACCTATACCGAGGCCATTGAAATTCTGGAAAAGAACAACGAAAACTTTGATTACCCTGTTCATTGGGGTTCCGATCTGCAGACCGAGCATGAGCGATATCTCACCGAGGTTGTCTTTAAGCGCCCGGTATTTGTTACCGATTATCCCAAGGAGATCAAAGCCTTCTATATGAAGCTCAATGAAGACGGCAAAACCGTTGCGGCGATGGACTGCCTGGTTCCCGGAATCGGCGAGATCATCGGCGGCAGCCAGCGTGAAGATAATTATGAATTGCTGCAGAAGCGCCTTCAGGAATTGGGCCTCAACGAAGCAGACTACGATTTCTATATGGATCTGCGTAAATACGGCTCCACCCGCCATGCAGGCTTCGGCTTAGGCTTTGAGCGGTGCGTTATGTACCTTACCGGCATGGGTAATATCCGCGACGTTATCCCCTTCCCCCGCACCGTTAACAACTGTGAACTTTAAAAAACATGAAAAGCGAGGCTCATCGAGCCTCGCTTTATATTTTGTTTTCAAACTTATATTTCAGGAACATATATAAGCGCGCCGTTGCTTCCGCATCGCACCATGCCCGATGGGCATCCCTTTGCTCAATACCCAACATTTCGGTCAAAGCAACCAGTTTATGGCATGGCAGGTCCGGCAAAACCTTCTTTGCAAATCGAAGGGTATCAAATACCTCATGATCAAAATAATACCCGCAAGCCTTTGCATCCCGCTCCAAAAAACGGCAATCGAAGGGAGCGTTATGGGCAACCAAGGGCAATCCTTCCGTAAAATCATAAAAAGAAGGAATCAGTTTGTCAATAGTAGGTTTTCCCCTCACCATCTCATCGTTGATCCCGGTGATTTTCGTTATCATCGGATCGATGGGCCGGCAGGGATCCACCAACGAGGAATAACGAGCCACCATATAGCCATCCTTTATCTTAACCGCGCCGATCTCGATGATCTTATCCTCCCGCCCAAGGCCGGTTGTTTCAAAATCAAAGCAGACAAAGGAATCAAAATCCGCATCTTTATGTTTAACCATTTTCTTCTAATAAGCAAACCGCATGGCATGCCATGCCTGCCCCTTCGCCGGTAAAACCAAGGTGCTCTTCGGTGGTCGCCTTTATATTGATTTGAGAAATTTCACATCCGATAACAGCCGATAACTTCTTCTGCATCTCCCCAAGATAAGGCCCAACCTTCGGTTTTTGCGCAATTAGGGTAATATCCGCATTTCCAAGTGTAAAGCCTTTTCGCTTTACTAACGCAACAACATGGGCCAGCAGTTTCAAGCTATCTGCCCCTTTATATTGCACATCCGTATCGGGAAAATGCCTGCCGATATCCCCCAAGCCTGCGGCGCCCAGTATGGCATCCATCAAGGCATGGGTCAAAACGTCCGCATCGGAATGCCCCAACAAACCTTTCTCAAAGGGAATTTGCACGCCGCCCAAAATCAAAAGGCGGTCTTCCACCAGGCGATGCACATCATAACCATGGCCTATTCTCATGCTCTATCCTCCATCATAACGCGCATAACTGCAATATCCTCCGGCGCGGTAATTTTCAAATTATCCCGATGACCTTCAACAAATGCAACCGATTTTCCATAAAACTCAAAGATAGAAGCATCATCGGTGAAGGCGTTGCCCGATTCCATTGCATTCAAAGCAGTTTCCAAATATTCCTCCCGCCTGAAGACCTGAGGAGTTTGAATCCCAACCAAATATTGCCGCGGAATGGTTTTATTAATCATTCCATCCGCCACTTCTTTAATCGTATCGGTAAGATGAACCCCCAGAGCAGCCGCACCGTTTTCCCATGCGGCACAAACGGTATTTTTAATATCCTCAGGGCGGATCATAGGGCGCGCCCCATCACCGATTGCCACATAGCTATATTCCTTCGGGATTGCCCGAACACCGTTCAGCACCGATTGCATGCGGGTCTCTCCCCCAACAACAACCAAAACATCCTTGGATAATGAAAATTCTTCCTTGAATCCCTGATAAATTGAAACCAATTCGGGGCGGGTAACAATAACGATCAACCCAATCTCATCCACCTGATCATAAGCACCGATGGCATGGGCAGCAACAGGCTTTCCCGCCAATTCTAAAAGCAGTTTATCGGGGCAACTCCCCCTCATCCTTCTGCCACTTCCGGCGCAAACGATAACTGCCGCAGTTTTATTATCCATCGGTCATCCCCACCCTTCAAAAATAGGCTGAAAACAGTGTTTCAGCCTATCGTCTTTCGAATAATTTCCTGGAATACTTTAAAAATTTGCTCCAGTTCTTCCTGCAAAACAGCGCCAAGCTCGGAGCAAAGAATATTCTTTGCCATTACCATCACCTGACGGTCGCCGGTCGAAAGACCGACCAATTTATCGCGCAGCATCAAGGTTTTTAAAACCTCAACCGCTTCTTCCGGTTCGCCTTTTTTCAGACGATCCATATTTTCTTTATAACGCTTGCTCCACGGACCATTCATATCAATTTCAAGCGTTTCAAACAGATGCATAACCTGATTCGCGTGATCCTCATTGATCAAGGGGCGCAATCGGACAGTACCGCTGTTTTCAACCGGGAATTTCAAACGAATCTTACCGTCGAGCAACGAAATATCATAATATTCCCGTTGCATTCCGCCAACCGTTTGCTTCTCAATTCCCTCGACAAAGCCGGCACCGTGCATCGGATGAACGATCCGATCACCGATTTTAAACATTTGCCAGAGTTCCTCTTCCTATTTTTATACCAATATTATACACCAAAGATCGAAATTTGGCAAACAAAAGTTTAACAAAATCCTTTACTTTTTTCTTGAATGTGTTATGATATTTGCATAGAAGGAGGGGCTTATGAAGCAAGATCAAAAAAATTATATTGCCCGCAACAAAAAAGCAAGCTTCGATTACTTTATTTTATCCACCTACGAGGCAGGAATTGCATTATTTGGTACCGAGATCAAATCCATTCGCCAAGGGCGGGTAAATTTAAAGGACAGCTATTGCGAATTCAAAGACGGCGAGCTTTTCGTGCGGGGGATGCATATCTCTCCCTATGAGCAAGGCAACATTTTTAACCGCGACCCGCTTCGGCTGAAAAAGCTGCTGATGCATAAACGCGAGATCATGACTCTTTTTGGAAAGACAAAGCAAGATGGGCTTACCCTCATACCCCTCTCCCTTTATTTCAGCGGTTCGCGCGTAAAGGTCGAGTTGGGATTATGCCGCGGCAAGAAGAACTATGATAAGCGGGATACCATTGCCAAAAAAGAAGCAAATCGCGAAATGGAAATGCGCTTGAAGGCGCAAAATCAATAAGGGGATTATCATTATGAAATATTTTTCTTTAAAATTAGATTTAGATTATGAGAAATTGAATCTCGGGGATGGTCATCGCGCATTTATCGACTGCTACATTCCCTCAAATTATGAGGGATTTTCCGCAGGCGTTAAACATCCCGCGATCATCGTTTGCCCCGGCGGCGGCTATGAGGGTCTTTCCAAGCGAGAGGATGAGCCCATCGCCCTGCAATATCTGGCAGCAAATTACGCAACATTCATTTTGAATTATTCTGTTGCCAAAGATGCAGGATTCCCTCGTTGCCTTTTGGAGGCACTTACTGCCATCAAAACCGTGCGGGAGCACGCGGAAGAATGGGATATTGACCCTGATAAAATTGCCATGGTCGGCTTCTCTGCCGGCGGGCATCTGACCGCCACCGTTGGTGCGTATTGGAATTCCGCTTTAGCAGAAGAGGCTTTGGGAGCTACCGCCCAATTTAAGCCCAATGCTTTGGTTCTTTCCTATCCGGTTATAACCAGCGGTAGCAGAGCGCATATCAGTTCCTTTAATACCTTAGTAGGAGAAGATGCTTCGGAAGACTTACTGGAAAAGGTATCCATCGAAAAGCAGGTTACCGAAAGCTATCCCCCCACATTCTTATGGCATACTGCCACAGACAGCCTGGTTCCGGTGCAAAACTCCATCTTGATGGCCAATGCCCTGGCTGACCAGGAAATTCCTTTTGAATTGCATATTTATCCTCGCGGCCCCCACGGCCTTGCCCTTTCCGATGAGCGCACAGCCAAGGTGGAAAACGGAAAAATCAAACACCCTGAGCATTGCGAAGAACGCCCCCGCCGATGGGTTAAAGACAGTTTGGAATTTCTTTCCGATATTGCCTTTAAAAAATAATTTATAAAACCCTATTTATTTTTATCCTTTTATGATAAAATAAATAGGGTTCCGTATGGGGTCGTAAAGGTTTCGACGGGGATCTTGAATTGTGATAAGCGTGCGGTGGCGCACAACCACCTTAAAATGTGTAACTTAAAAATAAACGCTAACAATAATAAATTAGCTTACGCTGCTTAATTAAAGCGGCGTCATCCCGCTGCGAAGGACCACGAGCGCATCCGGGGTGTCATTTTTAGTGGTGAACGTTTTCGGCTAAGCTTTGCCCCGAAAATGTATCATGAAGCTACCAATTCTGTCAGCCTGTTTATCGGCGGGCAGATGCGGGAAATCTAATCGATAAACTACGCACGTAGAAAGTTGCATGGATGGGTTTTCGGACAGGGGTTCGACTCCCCTCGGCTCCACCAAACAAGTTAAAGGCGAACCCATTTCCCTTGGGAGATGGATTCGCCTTTATCGTTTATTTTTGAATCTACATATGCAAAGCCACAGACGGTTTCCCGCCTGTGGCTTTGTGATTTTGGGTATCCCTTAGTTTTTATCACTAAGATTCAATTCGTCTTTTGTTTCCGTGCTCATGGTGCTATTTGCACCGTCTTTCATTTGGGCTTGCCATTCCTGCCAGTCCCGTTGCCCTTCCTCCGAGTCAATATACTTCTCCAAAATCGGAAGTAACATTCTTGCCAATGATTTCATTTCGTACTCCGGAATACCCAAATCATTTCGAGGAATTTTCTTCTTTCTCGGCATGATCGAGTATCCTTTCCTATTGCTTGTTTTTGTTTTGGAATCAGTTCTAGATGGGTTGGTTGATCTGTTTCATCCAGGAATCAAATGACTCTTTAGGGATTCGATACAGCTTGTCGATTCGGATCACGACAAACGGCTTACCGGTTGCCATGGCCTTATCCAAATAAGCATACCCTTTGGATTTTTTCAAATCCAACATTTCCATGACTTCCTTAGCGTCATAAAACAAGCTTTTATTCTCAGCCATATTATTACCTCCTTTTTTGTAGATTCATCAACTCCTCCTTCGTAAATAAAAACGGCAAATATAAATGCCTCTATTTAAGTAATATGAGTTTTGGCCCAAAAAGTCAAGGGGTAAACCTCAATTTTTTGAAAAATTTTCATAACCCAAGGATTTTCGGAAGTCCGGCATAAACATTCTATCCCTTTCATAAATAATTCAACACATTTTTAAGATATGCGGAGTTATTCTTCTGGCATTGTCCCAAAGTTATTTAGATGAATGTGCATATCGACCTTAGTTCCTAGAGGAATCTTTCCAGATTCAAATGCTTTAATTACTCTTTCCACAATGGCGAATACAGCATCTGTTCGCATCATGCTGTGATGAATCAAATCCATATACATTTGCAAAGATCCGAATTCCATGCGTTTGCCGTCTGCAACTTTTTCAAGTTTAATATCCTGTGTTTTTCCAATATTGACAACTCGAAACCCCTTATCTACAAACAAGCTTAGAAGCTTTGCTGGATTAAACACGGTCGAAATCGAAACCCTCTTAAAATAAATATCTCTGCACAACTCATCGCTGATTTTCCACCACAAAATTGGCATCCTCGGAAAAAACATTCGTGTGTCTATTTCACTAATAACAGCTTCATTGTATGGTGATTCTGGTTTCATAAGTTCTAATGCATAATTTGATAATCCATCTGGCGCATCAACATGTTCATCATCGGACAATATATCAAACAGTGAGACATGCTTGCTCCATGCTGCACATAACAGCAAAGAATTGTCTGCATTTAGCGCAATAGGAGACTTTGGCGAAAGGCTATTTACCACGTCATATTCGTAGTCCGCATAAAAATTCGAAGAGTGCTCGCTTTTCTCAGCCTTCATCAACTTATCCTGTGCTTCCATTTGTTTCGGTAAAGACGGAAAACTCTTTTGCAGAAGTTTCATTCTCTCGTCAAAGGAGAGCTCGGAGTTTACTGCTTCTGTAGGCGTTTTAATACTTACTTTTGATGTGATATTAGCTGTAACGCTAATGCGGTCACCTTCACGTTGAGATTTTAGTTCCCCTATACCAACAATTCCGATCCCGTTTGCATATAAAGAAAAATCTCCAACACGTAACATATCCGTTATTCCATGATAAACCACAAATAAGCCATCAAGGTTTTGATTGTTCTTTATAAACTCTATTTCCCCTTTTCCCCCAATACCTGCCACAAACAAACCTGTCGAAGGATGCTCAAAGTGAATGTCAAGTTCCGAGCGATTTTTGGAGTAAAAAAACCATGAAAAAGCATCTCCTAGTGTCTTTCCTATGGTGATAACTTCTTTAACTGCTTTTAGGTGTTTCGCATTTGCTGTTATTGCTTCCTTGAATAAAGCCTGCTCCCATACGCTTTTTTGTGTAATAATAAAATCTTTTTCAGCCTGTAATTTTTGATAAAAGCCCATCAAATCATAAAGGCAGTCTGCTAAAAGCGGCTGAAAATTCATTATTGCATCACCAAGGGTATCTGAGGCATGCTTGATATCCATCAACATATTGAAACACTTATTTAACGTTTCTTCGGCTTGATCTACTATAGACTTGACCGTTTCTTTTGTACTCAGCTCAGGCATACACAAGTCTCCATGTTAATCTTTTGAATCTCTTCCTAAACGCAACACCCATTTTTTATACATTTGATCTGTTCCGTCGTATTTTGATTTTTGAATAGCCATTGATATTTGTGCAATGTCGCTTTGATATCCAGTCAACTGTGAAGTAACATATCTTTCAATATATTGCACTTCGTCCGACGGTCCACAGGCGGTCATCAATAGTGGCTTGTCTTTAATAGAACTATACATTTCTTGATAGTCAGCCTTCATACTTTTAATTACTGCGCCAAACTGGTCTATACGTTTTTTTGTATGTATTGTTAATGACGCAAGCATAAGTAATTCGTATTTTTCAACTTTTGGAATCAAAATGGGATTTAACTGGGGAACAATCTTGGCAATTCCTTTTAGTTCAGGAGGAATATTTCTTTCTGCAGCTTCTTTTGCAGCAACCATTAACGACTGAGGATTGTGAAATGTCCAATTTCTAACATCAAGCAGTTCATTAAGAATCTCCACAATTTCATCTGAAAGAGGCGTTGATATATAACCTTTCTTTTCAAGTAGCTTTCTTAAATCTTTATATGAAAACGAACTACTTTGATGATCAGCTGTAAATTTCAAAATTTCATGTTGCCTATATAAAAGTTTGTCATTAATATCGTCATAATCTTTCGCGGCAATGTATTCTGCATCGCTGTTTTCTAATAATGACTCCGCCTCATCAGAATATTCCTTATATTTTTCATAATGAATCGACGCTTCAGATATTAACGATCCCAAAGCAACGCACGCATCCTCAAGGCTGTCAATACTAAACTGTTTGAAATGTTGTTTGGCACCACTTGACACTCTCTATCCCTCCTTTACATCAACCATATATAAGACCTGGTTTTATGTGGTTAAACTATTATTTGTAAATTTATATGCTGGTAAAGTTTCGTCAGCAATATGAATCTCTACAAACTTAAACATTGCATTCTCTTTTGGGTTCTCCACCGCAAAGACTACGCTATGTTTTGCCCTTGTACATGCAACATAAAACTTGGCTCTAGTCTGATTTGATGTAATTTTTGTTTGTTTTTCGATAAATGGTATAGTTGTGCTAACAGGAATAATTACCACTCGTTCATACGTTGCTCCCTTGGAGCCACCATAATTGAAAATGTCGCAACTATGGCAAAAATCCACCTTGGCTTTTTTGTCATATCGCAGTATTGTAGGATGATAATGCTCACAGTATTGACTGAGATACTTAACATCCATCACATACACTCCTGTGTTGTCAACTGAATTGCGGCATTCGATACTGTCATCCGGTTTAACAATCGAATCCATATCCCCGTGTATTGTATTAACAAAGTCACAAATCTCGCAATTAAATCTTCTTGTGGTATTTGCGTATGAGGTAGTACACACACCTTCCTTCTCAAGCAACTTAAAGTAGTTTCGAATGTTCTCATCTCTATACTGGCTGTTTTTGGGAGAATTGTTTGTTCTATAGGTAGCTTGTTTATAGTCTCCTACGCAGGTAATCAGAATTTGAGAATCAAAAAGGAGACGGATAATTTCCAAATCCCAACCAGCATAATCTTGAAGCTCATCTATAAATATGTGTGAATAGATTTCCTCCATTCTGCCAAGCGCTTTTCCGTTAGAATGATCATTGCATAGATATGCTAAATGGCTTACCCTGTCAGGCGTGACATCACCACGCTGATTTACAAAATATTGTACATGATTTTGGTTGTACCATCTGGGTGGTGGATCTGTATTGTAGAATGCAATGGAGCTTACGAAGTTCTCCGGGAAAGTAACAGGAAATTCTTGTTTGTAACGTTTCTCTTTCAGTTTAAGTGAACATTGGTATGGCTTAATGAAATCCGAAAGCAAAAAGCTATACCAAGACTTAAATATTACCTTTTCATCCAAAATACCGCCATTCTGTTTTCTGTATTCATTTTCTAAAGAGCGAATGCCTTCATTTGTGTATGATAGCAACAGAACATATTTATTACCATTCTCTACTGCCGCTTTCGCTTTAGAACACAAAGAATATGTTTTCCCGTTACCAGCTGCTGCAAATATTACTTGGTTATTCATCTGAATCAACCTTGCTTTCATCACCTACCCCAATGGCTTTTAAGATATATTGAGGGTATTTTATGTTTTTATCACTGGTAAAAACACGCATACTCCAATCAGTTTTGTTTCCAATCATAAAACTCTTTATACTTTCTGCGTCTCTGCTTTTGATATCATTGCCCCAATAGATGATGGATCTAAATGTTTCAAAATCGTCAAGATTCACCGAAAGCACTGATGGCTCAAGCGTATTCAAAGTGTTGTCAGACTCTACGCAGAGTGTAACTAAATCTCCGTATTTTTCATATCGTGCTCGTACTAGTTCAACATTGCCATCATTATCGGTGACTACGGTTAGCGGCTTTTTTATCAATGACGCAAGTTCGCAATATCGATGAAATGCCAAACTATCAACTGCAACCACATCTATGCCGGCTTCTATTGGTTGCTTTCCGAAATTATCAATATATGCCCTTTGGACAACCAACTCATCAGCAGGGCCTTCGACTAATATTACGTGGTTAGCTAACAAAATCCGCAATGTGTTATAACCCGGAAGCTTAAGAAAATAATCGTATGTATCTTTGCTTAGCATTTTAAATGGAACGGTACTCTCATTTGCAACCAAATGAAGGTATTGTAACCCAAGTTTATTTGCAACAAAACTACTATGCGTAGAAACAAATAATTGTTTTCCAGTGCTTTCCGATAATTTTGATATGAGGATAGACATGTTTGCGTATGAGAGATTGTTTTCCGGCTCTTCAATTATCAAGATATCCACATCCGAATTTTGAAGCAAAAAGATTTCTGACTTAAACATGTTTTGGGTTCCAAATCCCGAATTCTCAAGCGGTATACCATCCAACGAAATGGTCATATCTCCTTTCCATTCGTCTATACCACTTTCTCTCAGATTTAAGCTGATTGCCTTTCCTTCAAAACTGTGACTTTGCTGTAACTTATCATTAAGTCGCTTTACAGCTTGGTTCTCGGTAAATTCGTGTCGATTTGCTCTGTAGGCATGACGCAATTCGGTCATATCTTCTTCAGTTAGATACTCATTAATGCTACCAGAAACAAAACGATTTAATACAGGCCCATAATCCTTTTTTGTCGTATCTATACAAGCAACTTTTTTAGCAGTGGTCTGAGCATAAAATTCCGGATTTGCAAAGGATCTATAATTGACCTTGTAGTATTCTATCGGAATATCCTTAACTTTCCCTTCTGCTAGAAGTTGCTTATACGCAGAGGCGTATTGTGTGTCAAATATAATTTCCACCTTAACTCCTTCGGTGTCTTCGTGAAGCGAGTTATTTGTTCCTTTGTATTTTTTAATTGCGACTTCATCTTCGCCAGGAGTAGAAAAGTATGCCTCTATTTCAATCGTAGGCAAAATAGGAGTATTGCCTGATTCAACAGCCTTAATAAATTCCTCTCGAACGCTTGCGTTAAACCAATCAAGATTAACCCGATTGGCAATATTGCTGCCATTAATTTTTCCGGTCAGTACCATAGTTAACGCTTCAAGAATTGTCGTTTTTCCAGAGTCATTTTCACCAACAAAAATATTCATATTGTCGTTCATTTCAATGATAGCATTTTGGAACAGTTTATAATTTATAATTCTAAGTTTGTTAATTTTCATATATACTCCTTTTACCTTCCTCTGTATCAAAACAAAAAGAATTAATACTGTATTCTAAAGTAATCCAAATAAGCCTTAAATCTATCCTGGGCGGTGAGGCAGGTGTCTATAAGGAAGCCTTTTTCGCGGTTCCATTCTTTAAGACCACGGTAGTAGAACAACTTTAGGTTATCCTCAATGATAAACGGAACAATATTATGCTTCAGGCACTCCTTGAAGAGGATCAGGCGGCCTACACGGCCATTTCCGTCCTGGAAGGGATGGATGCGTTCAAAGGCCACATGGAAGGCTACAATGTCCTCAAAGGTCTTGGAAGGCAGCGCATTATAGTCTGCCAGCAGCTTGCGCATCTCACCGGCAACATTTTTAAAAGCCAAATATCATAGCGTCGTTTGTTGTTAATCCAAAATTAAATTGTCTCTAATAAATTACCCATTAATTATTACATTGAAATAATTAAACAATGCTATTATTGTAAAACTGTCCACAGCCTGCATTAACATCTGTTCCGTCACTATAAAACACTTCAACATTACCGATTGTTTCTTTAACAGAGGTAGCGAACAATTCAAAAGACTTGCTCGGAAAAAGCATAGCACCATAAATCTCGCACATTTTACTGATCTTCAATTTGGCGTTTGTTGTTGTGCTCATAATTTCACATAACCCTGCAACGCATGTGTCAGTATCATTTAATCTGTCAAAGGGTATATAGTTTATTTTATAAATATCATTGGTTACGGTTGAAATTTTATTTAGCCATTCGATTGAGTCGGAAATTTTAAGTAAATGAGGCCACAGATATTTAAATCGATCTGCGTCTGATGGGAAATGCAACGAGTATTGAAAATGCAGAAAGTTCTTATATTTCTCCCAATTAATACGTCTAAAGCACTCTTCGCTTATGCTGGGACAAGTTGTGGATATGTTTGCTTTACGCAGGGTCAAATATTTAGTTCTAAGAATATCTATTGAATCAAAGACATTCTTATAGTTGCTTAATGGCTCGCCAGAGCCCATATATGTGACCTCAAATCCTTCGTCCAACAACTTTGGATTATCATCAATTACCAACTGTACTTGTTGAACAATTTCGGAACTAGATAAATCCCTAACTAGTTTGCTCTTACTTGCGGCACAAAACTTGCAGGCTTGAGCACATCCTATCTGAGAAGATACACAAATAATATACCCGTATTTTGCTAGATTTAATAGACATGCCTCAATGTGTATATCTGTGGAGTCAGAAGGTTTAAAATAATACTTTTTT
>JAZODI010000116.1:0-7658 GCA_045596965.1 Eubacteriales bacterium
ATTTTGCAACCTTATTCGCACCTTCGGGAGCGAGCGCATTTTATTCGGCAGCGATAGCCCCTGGACCGATCAGGGGGAGAGCCTTTCCGCCATCCGCCATCTGCCGCTGACCGATGCGGAAAAGGAAAATATTCTCGGCAAAAACGCCGCAAAGCTTTTGAAATTATAATTTTTTCCTTTTGGATAATACAATTAAATTGTACTGACCCAATTCAATTGGTACGGATGTCCGTTTAATTGGTTAGAGTACAATTTAATTGTACTCTCAACACAAATGAATGGTGTTGGAGGCGAGATATCGGCATCCTGCCGATTCGATATATTTGCCGTAAGTAAATTCGATATGATATTCATTCCTTCTCGCTTTTGTATAGAAGCATATTGAAGACGCAGTCTATATCGAACGTTAAACCCCTCTTGCCTTTGGCAAGAGGGGTTTAAGGTATATCGAGAATTCCGAAGGAATTTATATCGAGGTCAAGTGCCCAAAAGGGAACTTGGCTTATGGGGATTTTTATATCTTAAAGATCCGATGGGTTTCGGCATATTCGGTGGGCGTTTGCCCCGTTCGTTGCTTGAAGGCGCGGCAGAAATGATAAGGGCCGGAAAAGCCGCATTCTTCGGCGATCACGCCAACCGATTTGGCGGTTTCTGCCAGCAGTCGCTCTGCCTTGCGGATGCGGGCGTTGAGGATATATTGCTTGGGGGAGGTCTGCAGATGCTTGGCAAAGAGCTTGCGCAAATAAACCTCGCTGATCCCCATTTGCTCGGCTAAAAATTGATTGTTGAGATCGGTTTTTTGCAGATGGGTTTCAATGTATTTTAAAACGTTTGCCAGCGGGCGGGGAGCCTGCTCGGGGAAAATCTGCCGCAGCATTCGGTAGAACCGCTCAAAGACCTGCAACCGATCCCCTGCAAGGAAGGCGTTCTTGAGTTGTTCGTATTCCTCTGCCAGCACCGTTTGGTTTTCCAGCGGCAGGATCAAAAATTCCTTTAGATCCAAGCCTGTCGCATCGAAATCGATGACCGGAAAAAGACCGTCGCTATCCCCATGGAGCGTGTAGGTGGCGCCATAGGGCAAAAGAGTCGCTGTTCCTTGGCGGGAAACAAATTCCCGATCTCCCATCCGATAGGTGATCTGCCCCGAAAGGCAAAGGGAAAGCCCAAAGCAATCCCGCTCCTTCATCTCAAAGCGCCGCCCCTTTTGGGAAAAAACAGTAACCGGTTCATAAATTTTTGTAACGATAACATCTTTAAACATAAGGGCATTATATCGTAAATTGTTAATAATTACAATATATTTAAAGAGAAAAGTATCAAAAATGTTAAATAGAAAGCGTTTTTTGCATTGAATAATCCGAGAGATCCTTTATAATAAAGAAAAAGAGGGGGTATTGATGGATGAAGTTCATTAAAAAAACGGCAATTGTTACAGGCGCGGCTTCCGGAATGGGGCTTTTATTTTCCCAAAATTGGGCCGCTCTCGGCGGAAACGTCGTCTTATGCGATATTAACGAAACAACATTAAGAGAAAAGGCAAAGGAGATCAATGCCGAAGGGAAAGGCAACGCCATCGGAATGGTTTGCGACGTTCGGGATTACGCGCAAATTTGCGCCGTTTGCGAACGGGCGGCGGAATCCTTCGGCGGGATCGATCTGCTGGTAAATTTTGCGGGCGGAACCGCGGTGCGGATGCAAAAGGTAGATCGGGAAAAATATCCCGAATTTCCCGATGTTCCCATTGAGGTCTACGATTGGGGGATCGACGTCAATTTGAAAGGCCCCTTTTATTTTGCCCACGCGGTCTTGAAGCAAATGAGAGCGCAGAAAAGCGGTTTAATTATTAACATCGGTTCCATCACCGGTCAAGAGGGCGATGGCTACGGGATGGATTACCCCACCGCAAAGGCGGGATTGATGTTTGGTCTGACCAAATCCATCGCGCAGTATGGCGCAAAATACGGAATTCGGTGCGTTTGCGTTTCCCCCGGCCCGATCCTGACAAGGGATGCAATGGCAAAGATGAAAACTCTTTCGAATCGCGCAGGGGATCCGCAAGAGGTGGTGGATCTTTGCTTGTTCCTTGCTTCGGAGAAGGGGCAGTTCATCAACGGGGAAAATATAATGATCGACGGCGGAAGAAATGCGATGGGCAGGTGGAAATAATGAAAAAAACCTTCTTAAATCAAAGCAAACCCCTGCTGACCGTAATGCTTCAGTGCGAGACCCCGGAGGCGGCCATAGGCCGTATTCGTAACGCAAACGGGTTGGGGGCGGAAGCCTACGGCCTGCAGGTGGAGAGCCTCAAGCCGGAATACCATACGCCGGAGATCTATCAAAAAATATTTAAGGAAATGAAAAATTTCCCTTGCTATGTAACCAACTACAGAGGGGCAAACAATGCGGGGAAAACCGATGAAGAATTAGCCGATGGGCTTTTGGAATTGGCGAAAAGCGGGGCAACTCTTTGCGATGTGATGGGCGATCTCTTTTGCAAGCATCCCGAAGAGCTGACCGAGGACCCCGCGGCGATCCGCAAGCAGATGGAGTTGATCGATACGCTTCATGGGATGGGGGCGGAGGTTTTGATGTCCTCCCATCTATATAAATATGCGCCCGCCGAGCGGGTGCTGGAGATCGCCAAGGAGCAAAAGCGCCGCGGCGCGGATGTCATTAAGATCGTTACCGCCGCCGATACCATGGAGCAGCAGATCGAAAACCTGCGGATCACCGATCTTTTGAAAAGAGAGTTGGGCGCACCGTTCCTCTTTTTATCGGGCGGGGAATGCTCCTTGCACCGCCGCTTGGGGATCAAGCTCGGCTGCTGCATGAGCCTTTGCGTTTATGAGCACGATGCACTTTCCACCCCCGCGCAACCGCTTTTGAGCATGATGAAAACGGTGCGGGATTTTATTGATTTTTAATTATTCGCGGAGGAATTAAAAATGGAAGCGAAACGAATTATTTTCACCGCTCCGCAAGTGGCGGAGCTTTTACCCTATGAGGTGGCGGATCCTGCGCCCGGGCAGGTGCAGGTGGCTTTGGAGGTTTCCACCATCAGCAGCGGCACCGAGCGCGCCAATTTGATGGGCAGCAAGATCATCGCTTGGAATCAGCCCGAAGCCAAGGAAGCCATCTTTCCCCGCAGAGTTGGCTACAGCTCGGCCGGTATTATTACCAAGGTGGGGGAGGATTGCGGCGATTTTAAGGTGGGCGATCGGGTGGCACTTTCTTGGTCTACCCATTCTCAGCTTTTGAATATGCCGATCCGCAATGTGCATCATTTGGATGATGCCGTCTCCTTTGCCGATGGGGCTTTGGCCCATATCGCCACCTTTCCGCTGGCGGCGATCCGCAAGTGCCGCTTGGAACTGGGCGAATCGGCCATTGTTATGGGGATGGGGATTTTGGGGATGTTTGGGGTGCAGCTGCTGAAGGTAGCGGGTGCGGCGCCCATCCTCGCGGTTGATCCCAACCCCGAAAAGCGAAAAATCGCGCTGGAATTGGGCGCAGACTATGCGCTGGATCCCTTCGCGCCCGATTTTGCAAAGACCGCCAAGGAGCTTACCAAGGGCGGTGCGCAGGTGGGCATCGAGGTTACCGGCATCGGTGCAGGGCTGGACGGCATTTTGGATTGCATGGCCCTGCGCGGTAGAGTGGCACTTTTGGGCTGCACCCGCGATAGCGATTTCACCATTGATTATTACCATAAGGTCCATGGCCCCGGCATTACCCTGGTCGGCGCCCATACCGCCGCCCGCCCCGCCGTTGATTGCTCCAACGGTTGGTGGACCGAGCGGGAGGATTTTGAAACGGTTTTGAAACTGACCAAGCTGGGAAGGCTTCGCCTCTCCGATCTGGTGGCAGAGACCCATTCTCCGAAAGAGGCACCTGCGGTCTTTACCCGCCTTTGCAAGGAACCGACCTTCCCCATCGTTCAATTTGATTGGAGAAAGTTGCAATGAAAAAGATCAAAATAGCCCAGATCGGAACCAGCCTCTATAGCCACGGCCAACTGATCTGGGAAACCATTACGGCTCAGCCCGATCTTTTTGAGATCGCCGGTTACGCCCTGCCCGAAAACGAGGCAGAAAAGTTCCCCCGTAAAATGCCCCCCTTTGAGGGCTTTCGGCAGCTTACGGTAGAAGAAATTTTAACCGACCCCACCATCGAGGCGGTAACCATTGAAACCGAGGAAATCCACCTCACCAAATATGCCCTGATGGCCGCCAAGGCGGGCAAACATATCCATATGGAAAAGCCGGGCGGATTAAATTCAGCCGACTTCGAAGCGCTGATCGCCGCCATGAAAAAAAGCGGCAAGGTGCTGCATTTAGGGTATATGTATCGCTATAACCCTTATGTGCAGGAGTTGCTTGCTAAGGTCCGAAGCGGCGAATTGGGGGAGATCATCAACGTTGAGGCCCAGATGAATATGATGTTCCCACTCACCGACGAAGCGCGGCAATGGCTTAAGACCTTCCCCGGCGGGATGACCTTCTTTCTCGGCTGCCACCTGATCGATCTGATCTTGCAGATCCAAGGTACGCCCCAAGAGATCCTTCCCCTAAACTGCGCCACCCATATCGGCGGAACGACCTCCGAGGATTTCGGGATGGCGGCATTCAAGTATCCAAACGGTGTTTCCTTTGCCAAGACCAATGCGGCGGAGGTGGGCGGCTATAACCGCCGCCAGTTGGTGGTCTGCGGCTCCAAAGGAACGGTGGAGCTCAAGCCCTTGGAGATCAATGAAGGGCGCAGTTGCGTTTCCACCGCCAGAGCCGAATATCCATCGGGCGCTCATTCCCAAAGCGCACCCTTCAACCGCTATGGCGGGATGATGGCGGCCTTTGCGGCATACGCCCGCGGGGAGAAGGAAAATCCTTATACTCTCGATTATGAACTGGAATTATATCAAACCATCTTAAAAGCCTGCGGAGCGATAAAATAATGGAATTATATTGCCTGAAATATGCCGATTCCACCATCCCCGCATCGATGGTTTTTCAGGGCGGCGATGCGGCCGAGAAAATCCCCATCACCTTTGCGGTCTACCTGATTTTGACCGAAGATCGAAAGATTTTGGTGGATGCCGGCTGCCATACCATGCCGCATTTTGAGATGCAAAATTTCACTTCCCCGGCAGCGGTTTTAAAGGAAATGGGGATCGCGCCCGAGAAGATCACCGACCTGCTTTTGACCCATTCCCACCACGACCATTGCGAAGCGACCAAGGACTTTCCCAATGCGACCGTGCACCTTTCCAAAGCGGCCTATGAAAAAGCCAAAGAGTATATCCCCGCCGATTTTAAGGTCTGCACCTTTGAGGAAGAGCTTTGCTTGGCCCCAAAAATCAAAATGCTGGAATGGGGCGGGCACGCTTTTGGCTCCTGCATGGTTGAAATTCAAACCGCGGATGGTATCCATATCTTAGCGGGGGATGAATGCTATACCGATGCGAATCTCCAAAAGAAGATTCCCACCGGCAGCACCTGCAATTCGGAGCGCTCCGCTGCCTTTGTTGAGAAATTCAGCCAAGCCCCCTACTGCGTGCATACCTGCCACGATGCATCTTTAAAAACAGAAAGGATTTTATAATGAAAAGGATTCTTTTAATCGGCGGTGGCGGGACCTTAGGGACCTATACCGCCAAAGAGCTGCTCTCCTTAGGGCATCGGGTGGATATCCTCTGCCCCGAAGAAAAACATTCCGACCACGAACGCCTGACCTTTTACCAAGGCTACGGCACCGAAGAATTTTTGAGTCAGCATTTTGCTACCCGCCATTATGATGGCATTGTTAATTTTATCCACTATCCCGAGATCGAAAGTTATCCGCCCATCCATCAATTGTTGATGGCGCATACCGACCATTTGATCGTATTATCGTCCTATCGGGTGTATGCGGATGAACAGCATCCCGTTACCGAGACGGCACCGATGCTTTTGGATGTTTCGACCGATCGGGCGTTTATCGAGACCGAAAAATACGCCATTTCCAAGGCAAAATTGGAAAAATATCTCCGCGCCGAATGCAAAGGTCAACCCTGGACGATCGTTCGCCCGGTGATTTCCTTTTCTTGGCGGCGGTTTGATCTGGTTACTTATTATCAGGATCTGTTAAAGCGCATCGACGATCAGCAGATCATCCCCCTACCCACTGCCGCCAAGCATCTCGGCGCGGGGCTGGATTGGGCAGGAAATTCGGGCAAGCTGATTGCCCACCTGCTCTTTAAGGAGCAAGCGTTTGGCGAAGCTTTTACCGTTTCTTCCGCCCAAAATCTGACCTGGGGCGAGGTGGCGGAGCTTTATGCCGAGTTGTTGGACGCAAAATTCCGCTGGGTTTCCACCGAAGAATATCTGGATGCGACCAACAACTGCAATTATTATGCGCTGCTCTACGATCGGCTCTTCGATCGCACCATCGATAACCGCAAAATCCTGCGGGTTACAGGATTGACTCCTGCCGATTTCACCCCCATCAAAGAGGGATTACAGATCGAATTAAAGATATTAAAGGAGAATCTCAAATGAAAGCAATATTGATCAACGAAGACAGAAGTTTAAGATGGGATAACGTTCCCGACCCCATTTTAGGGGCAGAGGATTGCCTCATCAAGATCGAGGCGGCGGCGTTGAACCGCGCCGACCTGATGCAACGGGAAGGGGATTATCCCCCGCCCGAGGGGTGCCCCGAATGGATGGGGCTGGAGATCGCGGGTACCATCGTCGAGATCGGCGAGGAAGCGAAGGAGAAGTCCGATTGGAAGGTCGGCGATAAGGTCTGCGCCCTTTTGGGCGGGGGCGGGTATGCGGAATATGCCAATGTGAAATACGATATGCTGATGCCTGTTCCGAAAAACTGCTCCATGATCGAAGCGGCGGCTATGCCCGAGGCCTTTGCTACCGCCTATCTCAACCTCTTTATGGAGGGCAACATCAAAGAAGGAGATACCCTTTTAATGAACGCGGGTGCCAGCGGTTTGGCCAGCGTGATCATCCCGATGGCGAAAGCCTTCGGGGTAAGGGTCATTACCACTGTTTTGACTAAGGAGATTGCCGATAGCATCAAGCATCTCCATGCCGATCGGGTGGTGGTTACCGCCGAGGAGGATATCGCCGCTGTTTTGAAGGAAGAGTTGGATGCAGGGCATCCGGTCGATGTTGCTATCGATTGCCTGGGCGGGGAAGTGATGGGCAAATGTATCCATTACTTAAAGCACGGCGCACGCTGGATCATGATCGCCGCTTTGGCGGGTCAGTTCACCCAGATCGATCTGAAGAATATCTATGTCCGCAACGTGCGGATCATCGGCTCCACCCTGCGGTCGCGCACTCCGCAGGTCAAGGCGCAGATTTTGGCCGAGCTTGTCGAAAAGGTCTGGCCCAAGGTGGAAAAGGGCGAAGTGAAGCCCACCATCTATCAGGTCCTGCCCATCCAAGAGGCGGAGGCCGCCCAGGAGATCCTTTATCAAGGAAAGAATGTGGGCAAGGTCGTTTTAAAAGTTTAAAAATAGCAAAAAATTCCACCTGAAAAAGGGTGGAATTTTTGCTTTTGCGGGCAAAATAAAATTGCGCGTAGCGCTCGAAAGGAGAAATCATATGAAACGAGTAGTGATCTGGCTGATGGCAGTCATCATGCTGCTTTCGGCAACCGCC
>JAZODI010000117.1:0-2589 GCA_045596965.1 Eubacteriales bacterium
CGTCGATGGGAACCTTGTCCACCAATTCCCTGGGAAGATTCAGCAGGTAACCAATCTGCTTGACCTCAGTCACAGTCAAAAAGGACATGGGGGAAAAATCACCGGCAGAATCGCCGTATCGTGTGGAATAGCCAACCCAATCCTCAGAGAGATTGCAGGTGTTGCACACTCTGCCGTTGCAGCTTTGAGATACGGCATAAAGGGTGGACATACGAATTCTCGGCGGCAGATTGATCACGCTCTGGTCGGAGATCTTCAGCGTTTTTGGCAGATTGTTCAAGATTCCGTCCACCGCGTCTTTGATATTAACGATACAGTGACGGATACCCAGGTGATCTACCAGCATCTGTGCCTTGTCGATATCGTGCTGTTCACCGCAGGGCATCAGCACACCGACGACGCGCTCTTTGCCCAGTGCTTCCACGCACAGGGCAGCGGCAATGGAGCTGTCTTTGCCACCGGAAATGCCGATCACGGCATTGCAGTCGGGACCGTTTTTTTCAAAGAAATCCCGGATCCATTGCACACATTGGTCTTTTACTTTCTTGGCGTCAAACATTAGAATTCTCCTCCGTTCAATCTTTGCCGAATCCCGCCGAGGGTTGGCTGATCTTTCTGATATGATATTATCACAAAGATCTTATTATGTTAATATCTTCTGGAAAATTTGCAGCAAATTCCTTTGCGGTGAAAATAAAACCGCCGGTGGGCCGGTGGGTATGCCGGGGAAAACGAAATAATGGACAAATTATGAACGAACATTTTGACATTACAATGTCCATCTGCTATAATGACCCCAGCTTATAAGAAAGAAAGGTGACTATTTTGCAACGTGAACGTCTTTCCTCCCGTTTGGGATTTATCCTGCTGAGTGCAGGTTGCGCAATTGGCTGCGGCAATGTTTGGAAATTCCCCTGGATGGCCGGCCAGTATGGCGGCGGAGCATTTGTACTTATTTATTTGATCTGCCTGCTTGTTTTAGGTCTGCCTGTTATGGTGATGGAGTTTTCCCTGGGCCGCGCCAGCCAGGCCAGCCCTATCGGTATTCATCACAAACTGCAGCAACCGGGGCAGAAATGGCATTGGCACGGCAAGATGGCGTTGGTCGCCAACTTCCTGCTGATGATGTTTTATACCTCCGTTACCGGCTGGATGCTCTATTATTTCATCAAGTTCATTAAAGGCGATATGACCGGCATCTCCGCCGAAGCCTCGACGGCAGGGTTTGGCAATATGCTGAGCAACCCCTGGATCATGGTTGGATTTATGGCCCTCATCGTTGTTGTAGGCTTTGCCATCCTCTCCTTCGGCCTGCAAAAGGGCGTGGAGCGGGTCACCAAGCCGATGATGCTGATCCTTTTTGGCTTGATGATCATTCTGGCCATCAATAGTTTCACCTTGGATGGAGCAAAGGAAGGCCTGACCTTCTACCTGAAGCCCGATCTCTCCAAGATCGACGGAAATGTGATCGTCGGCGCCATGAACCAGGCTTTCTTCACCCTGAGCCTGGGTATCGGCTCCATGGCCATTTTCGGCAGTTATATCGGCAAGGAGCGTTCCCTGATGGGCGAATCCCTGAGCATCTTGGGGCTGGATACCTTTGTTGCCTTGATGGCAGGTCTTATTATTTTCCCCGCCTGCTTTACCTATGATATCGAGGTCGGCGCGGGCCCCGGCCTGCTCTTCACCTCCATGGCTTCCGTTTTCAATAATATGGCGGGCGGCCGTTGGTGGGGCTCTTTGTTCTTCCTCTTTATGTTCTTTGCCGCGATGTCTACTGTTTTGGCGGTATTTGAAAATATCCTGGCTATGATCCGCGAGGTTACCGGCTGGAGCCGTGTGAAGGGTTGCATCATCAGCGGCATCCTGGTTTTGGTGCTTTCTGTCCCCTGTGCGTTGGGCTTCAACCTGCTTTCCGGCTTTGTTCCCTTTGCGTCCGGTTCGGGCGTTTTGGATCTGGAGGATTTCCTGGTCTCCAATATCTGCCTACCCATCGGAGCGCTGCTTTATGTCCTCTTCTGCGTCAGCAAGAAGGGCTGGGGCTTTGATAATTTCCTCAAGGAAGCCAATGCGGGCAAGGGTCTCAAATTCCCTGCCTGGCTCAAGCCTTATGTTACCTATGTTTTGCCGGTGATCATCGGTGCCATCTTTGTTATCGGTATCTTAAACTTCCAATTCGCCGATAATTTCACCATCCTCGGCTGGATCAAATCCTTATTTTAAGCAATAAAAAATGCTCCCCATCGGGGAGCATTTTTTTTTATGGATTTATTTGGTAACGGATGCGTTATCCACAACATAGCCGACCGCGAAATCCAGAATGATCTGATCCCGCACCACCTCTTCGGTAACGGTGGAGATATATTTATCCACATCGGCATAGGAGGCCTGAGCGGCATACTCCTCGGTCTTTTGCTTGAAGATCTCATCGGTGATGGTATAATTTTGAGCCTTGGCGATGGCATAGGAAACGATCTGGCTCTTTACCTGACCCTCGCTATAGACCGATCTTGCCGCCTCATATTCTTCCACCGAAAGGCCGCTGGCGGTCAGCAACTCCTCGATGGTATCGTAGGCATTTTGGGTGGC
>JAZODI010000118.1:0-2995 GCA_045596965.1 Eubacteriales bacterium
CGGGATTTTCCAGATAAACGCCGCCGTTGGGCTTTTTCATGCGAATATCATAGGTTACGCAATCCCCATCCACGCGGGAAAGATACATCCCCCGCTCCAAAATATCGTGGTTGACGGTAAAACTGGCTATTCTTTTCATTGATTAAATACACACTCCCCGCCAACAAAAGTGGCCCGAATATTGCACTCCTCATCCAGCAGGATGAAATCGGCCAAGGTACCCTCTTCCAAGGTGCCCATCTGATCGGCAACGCCCAGCAAGCGGGCGGGGTTTTCGGTGGCCATCTTGATGGCCTCGGGCAGGGTAACACCGCCGAATTTCGCCATATTCCGCACGCCCTCGTTGAGCCGCAGAACCGAGCCTGCCAAAACACCGCTCAAAAGGCGCGCCTGCTTTTCCTTCACTTCAACAGGCTGACCGCCTAAGGCATACCGCCCATCGGGCAGGCCGCCTGCCTCCATGCAGTCGGTAACGAGGCAGAGGCGATCCATCTTTAATTTTGCCAAGATGGGGAAAAGATGGGGATGGACATGGATGGTATCGGCGATCAGTTCAATATAAGCATCGCTTTCCAGCGCCGCGCCGATGACGCCCGGTTCCCGATGGTGCAAGGGGGGCATGGTATTGAAAAAGTGGGTGGTGCTTTGGGCACCGTTCTGATAGGCATAGGACGCTTCCGCATGGGTGGCATTGGTATGCCCCACCGAGGCAACGATTCCCAGCGCCTTCAATTTCAATGCAAAATCGCCCTCTAAATCCCGCTCGGGAGCATAGGTAACGATCTTGATGACATCTTTATAAGGCTCTACCATCTCCATGGTGGGGTGCAGAATGTACTGAGCATCCTGCGCGCCCTTTTTCTCGGGATGGATGAAGGGGCCTTCCATATGGCAACCCAGCACCCGCGCGCCCAACTTCTTGCCCATCGCCGCGCGCACCCGCTCCATCGCCTCGGCGATGGTTTCGGGAGCCATGGTCATGGTGGTGGGCAGAAAGGCGGTAACGCCGTTTTCGGGCAGGGCCTTGGCCATCGCCTCGGGGGAATGGGTCATGGTATCCTCCCCCAGATAGCCATGGATATGCTGATCGATGAAGCCGGCGGAAAGATACAATCCGCCCCCATCGGTTACCTGCTCCAGCCCCGCGGGGATGGTATCGGCAAAGCCGCAGATCTTTTCATCATAAAGAAGGACAGTTTGGGGCAGGATCTTGCCGCCCCGAACGATTTTGACATTTTTAATTGCTTTCATAAATTCCTCTTATTTTCTCAAACTTTTTTCAACCACCTTGACCACCTGAAAGATGGCGGCGGAGGCAATGGCATTGGCCAGAAACTCAATAATAAAGTTGGGCGCGATCATCACGCAGATCATGGCGAAAAAGGCTCCCATGGAAGTCCCTTCGGCAACCACGCCGAACCCCCCTTCGGGATTGGAAACAAAATAATCCACCAGCAGAGAACAGCCCGCAACAAAAAAGCCGGTATTGATGATCGGGGTTGCTACCGAAGCGGTAACGATGGCCGCAAATTGGTTCTTTTTGGAGATCCATTTATAAAGCCAGCCTGCAGCGTAACCCGCCAGCCCGGTCTTGCCAAAACAGATCAACAACGCCATGATCGGGGAATAACCCATGATCCCCTGGGCCATGGGGGTAAATAATGTCATCAACCCGCAGGCCAGGCCCAAAATCAGACCGCCGGTCGGGCCCAGCAACGCCGCACCGACAACGATCGGAATGAGGGTAAGATTAATCCCCGCAACAACGGGAATAAAATTTCCGATATATTGCAAAACAACAACAACGGCCAACAGCAATCCCAGCTGCGCCAGATACAATACTTTTCCTCTTGCTTTTCTTTCCATTTTCTTTTTCTCCTTTCGGGACTCTACCCGATGCTGACGCCCCGACCTCTATCGGGTGCATCGCAGTTCAAAATATCTATGCTATGCGCGGGTGCGCTTAACATACTTTGGTTTTTCGGGTCTTCTCGTAGATGACCCGCAACCCTTTCAGGGTTAAAAAGGGCTCGCTTTGAATCTCCGCCTTGCAAAGGGGGGTGATCAGCGAAGCAGGGCCGCCCGTTGCCAAAACGATAGGCTCGCCCATCCCCTCCATGGCAGAGAATTTTTCGATAAAGCCATCGATAGCCAGGGCATGCCCCCATAAAACACCGCTCGAAATACAATCGGCAGTATTCTTGCCCAACACATCCTTGGGGGAAAGCGCCACCATCGGCAGTTGGGCGGTGGCATTGCGCAACCCCTCCAAAGAAGAGCGAATGCCCGGCAGGATCGCCCCGCCGATCAGTTCTTTTTTGGGATTGATGGCAAAAATCGTTGTTGCGGTGCCGATATCCAGGATGATCGCCCCGCCCTCGGACAGCGTTGCGGCGGCCGCCGCATTGGCAATAATATCCGCCCCCAGCTCCGCGGGGGAATCGGTGCGGATGGCGATGCCTGTTTTGACCCCTGCCCCCACCGTCAGCACCCGCCGAATACCCAAACGCTCCAAGGCATCCTTCATCGTCTGGGTCAGCAGAGGAACAACCGAGGCAATCGCGCCATCAGTTACTGCTTCCATTGCAATTCCATGCTGCTCCAAGGCTCTGCGCAGATCGGCGGCATATTCATCGGCGGTGCGGTGCTCGGCAGAAGAAAACCGAACGGTAAAAAGCGGCTCTGCCTCTCGGCCAAACCCGCCGACCGTAATACTGGAATTTCCGATATCCACTGCCAACAGCATTTTCATCACCCTCCGATCCATATTTCTTCATTTTAATCATATCATATCTCTTTGCAAATTGCAATTTATAAATAAAAAATGAGATGCCGCGCATCTCATTTTTCATTAAAATATTCTGCTATTTTGATAGCGCCCGCAATCGCCGCCTGATCCTGCGATGCAGGCAACCGATCGGTCTGCAGGGAGCAGACAGGGGGCAAGATCTCTTTTGCATTCATTTGTTTTAAAAGGATGGTTGCCGTTTGGATG
>JAZODI010000119.1:0-2163 GCA_045596965.1 Eubacteriales bacterium
CACCACTCTTTGAATATTGATAATAATTACCATCTTCAATTGAGCCAATATACTCTATATTATTTACAACATCCTTTCGGTAAAGCTTGTCTCCATCTTTCACACCTTCATCAGTTTTTTGACCATTAACTTTAATTGTTATTTGATAATTATTTATTAATGAAAAATTACAAGCAGTTAAGTGGGGCGAATATGAGCTTGGGTATCTATTTGAAATTAATCCAACAAAGTATTATCGTTTATCCAATGAAGAAATACTGACAGGTGGTAATGTTCCATTAGTTTCAAATCAATCTATAGATAATGGAGTAATGGGCTTTTCGTCATTAAAACCGCTAAATTGCGGAAATACGATAACTTGCTCCGATACAACAGTCGGTGCCGAAACAATGTTTCATCAACAGAATGACTTTATTGGTTATTCTCATATTCAGCATTTTGTTCCCAAATTTGAACCTTTCAACAAAAGAATAGCAGAATTTATAATTTCTTCTTGCAGAATTGCAACGTCCAATAAGTATTACGATTATGGTCATAAATTCAACAGAGAAGAAATGAATAAAACAAAGATACAACTCCCTATTAAAGATGGCAAAATCGATTTTGAATTTATGGAGTCTTTTATAGCTGCGCTGGAGGCTCAGCGGATAGCTGGGCTATCCGCTTACTTGACAGCAAGCGGATTCGACAATTACGAATTGTCGGAAGTAGAGCGTAAAGCTCTACAAGAATATCAAACCATCAGCTGGCAGACCTTTAATTTAGAGAAACTGTTTGGTAAATCCACAAGAGGAAAACGCTTGAAAAGTGCCGATCGAATTGTCGGTGATTTGCCTTTTGTTACAGCCGGAGAAGCATCCGAAGGTATTTCTGCGCACATAGGCAATAAAGTTGAAGTATTTAATAAAAATACCACAACCATCGATATGTTTGGTTCTGCAAAGTATCGTAACTACAAATACGGTGCTGATGACCATATTGCAGTGGTGCATACTGATAAATTGCCCATGAAAGCTTCGATCTTTGTTACCTCAGCAATCCATAAAGCATCGCATACAGGCGAATTTGATTATGGACATAATTTCTATGCCAAGGATGCCGATGCCCTCGATATTATGTTGCCTGAAAAAGATGGAAATCCCGATTATGCTTATATGGCAACACTAATCTCTGCTATTCAGAAATTGGTTATCAAAGATGTTGTAACTTATAGTGATACCAAAATCAATACCACTAAAAAAGTTACTAACAAATCCTAACACCAAAAAACGAGCCATTCAATTTACTGAATGGCTCGTTTTGTCGTAAAACTTTGTCGTTTGGATATTATCCGTTTGTCGTAAATCTGTCGTAAACTACATTTTCAAGCAAAAATTTGGATAAACAAAAAGCCGAAAACGCCTAGAAATAAGCGTTTTCGGCTTAATATTACTCTGCGAGGGGTTTCATTGTGGGGAATAGGATTACATCGCGGATGGTATCGGTGCCGGTGAGGAGCATGACGCAACGGTCGATGCCGATGCCCATACCGCCTGTGGGCGGCATGCCGTATTCCATCGCGGTGAGGAAATCCTCATCCAGCATCTCGGCTTCATCATCGCCGCGTTCCCGCTGCTCAGCCTGCTTTTCAAAGCGCTCGCGCTGATCGATGGGATCGTTCAGCTCGGAATAGGCGTTGCCCATTTCGCTATGGCAGATGAAGAACTCAAACCGCTCGGTGAGGCGGGGATCTTCGGGAGAGCGCTTGGTCAGCGGAGAGACCTCCACAGGATACATGGTGATAAAGGTGGGCTGAATCAGATGCTCTTCCACCCGTTGATCGAAGCAAGCATAGAGAGCATTACCCCAGGTGGGCTCGGCCGCTTCATTCAGTTCCACACCGATTGCCTTGGCGGCTGCAACCGCTTCCGCATCATCGGAGATGGCACCGAAATCAATGCCTGCATATTGCTTAACCGCCTCGATCATGGTCAGGCGGGGCCAGCCGGGCGCAAGATTGATCTTCTCGCCCATCCATTCCATCTCATAGGTGCCCAAAATCTCTTGAGCGGCGCCGGAGAGAATGCCTTCGGCAATATCCATCATATCGTGGAAATCCGCATAGGACTGATAAAGCTCAACAGAGGTAAATTCGGGGTTATGCTTGGGATCCATGCCCTCATT
>JAZODI010000120.1:0-17080 GCA_045596965.1 Eubacteriales bacterium
TGGATTCGGCCAAAAAGTTGGGCGATCGCAAGATGGGCGAGCTTTCGGATATGGTCAGCCAATTTTCGGTGATGGAGAATTATACCCAGATCAATTATAAGGGCCGCCCGGTGCGGGTAACGCCCTTGGAATATGTGGATGTATTCAAATGGCTTTCCAATGTGAAGGAGGGCGTCCCCGGCTATCTGATGATCGATATGGTTACCCAGGAGGTACAGCTCGTTCGTTTGCAGGAAGGAATGAAATATTCCACCGCCGAGCATTTCGGGCGGTATCTGGACCGCCACCTGCGGTTCCAATATCCTACCAAGATCTTCGCCGAAGAAAACTTTGAGGTGGATGAAGAGGGAATTCCCTATTGGATCTGCCCCACCTATACCTATAAGATCGGGTTATATGGCGGCAGAGATATTGAAGGTGCGGTGTTGGTTAATGCCATAAGCGGCGAGAGCACCTATTATCCTGTGGATGAAATCCCCAGCTGGGTGGATCGGGTTTATAACGCCGAGCTGATCATCGAGCAATATGATTTCTACGGCACCCTAATCAATGGCTTTTGGAACTCGGTTTTTGCCCAAAAGGATTGCCGCGTTACCACCGATGGGTATAATTATATGGCCCAGGGCGACGATGTATATATGTATACCGGCGTTACCAGCGTAGCCGCCGACCAATCCAATATCGGCTTTATCCTTTCCAATCAGCGAACCAAGGAGACCAAGTTTTATCCGGTTGCGGGTGCGGAGGAATATTCGGCAATGAACTCGGCCCAAGGCCAGGTGCAGGAGATGCGGTATACCGCCACCTTCCCCTTGCTGCTGAATATTTCCGAAGAGCCTACCTATTTTATGGCACTGAAGGATGCCAGCAATCTGGTAAAGATGTATGCCATGGTCAACGTTCAGCAGTATCAGATCGTTGTTGCTGCCGATTCGGTGGAGGAATGCGAGCGTCTTTATGTGGAGAAACTGAATGATGCGGGCGTTTTGGAGGAAAAGCCCAAGCCGCCGGTAACCCAAAAGACGGTATCGGGTGCCATTACCTCCATTCGCAGCGCGGTGATCAATGGGAATACCTGCTATTACTATCAGTTGGCGGATGTGGAAGGAACCTTCTCCCTGAGCGTTGCCGCCGATGAGCGGGCGGTGATCCTCAATGTGGGGGATACCGTTACCTTCACCTTCGATGAAAAGAATGCGGGCGCCATCATCCCGGTGGAAAAATTAGAGTATTAAAATATAGGACAAAAACGGCCCGAAATCGGGCCGTTTTTGCCTTTAAAAAAATTTTTAAAAAATTATAAAAAAGTGCTTGACTTTCTGAGAACCATTTAGTATAATATAACACGTCGTCAGGGGACGGCGCTAAGAAATGCGGGTGTAGCTCATCTGGTAGAGCGCAACCTTGCCAAGGTTGAGGTAGCGAGTTCGAGCCTCGTCACCCGCTCCAAAATAGAAAATCCGCTGATGAAAATCAGCGGATTTTTAATTTTGTATTATTCGTTCTTCATTATTTAATATTCATTATTCATTTTTGGATTTTGTATAAAATTAGCCCGCGTTGCATTTGCAACGCGGGCTTGTTTTTTTATTTTTTAATGATCTCGGCAGGGTAGCGCATAACGTCGGTTCCGTTGTGGCAGTTGAGGATGGAGAATTTATTCTCGGTGATGATATTGGGTTGGGAAACCTTATCATCGGGAACAATGGCGTTATAATGATTGCCCCAAAGCTTGCCGTCTTTATAAACCAATTCCGGCTTGGTCCAATGGATGAGATCCTCGGAGGTGCTGATCTGCATGACCTTGGCCTTTTTATCCAGCTCGGGGAACATCTTATGCATGGTGGAGAGGATGGGCTTGCTGGTCATGATGTATTTCTTCAAGGGCTCGCTATAAACAACGCGGGGATGCCAGCAATCCTCTAAGATGCGGGTCTCTTTACCCAAGTTTCCTGCTTCGCAGAAAGATCCGTCGTAGTATTTAACAAAATCGCCCATAGTGCCGTCGGCTCTCTTGCGGCAGCGGGCAATATAAGCGTCGCACCGTTTCCAAACATTTTCGTGGCCTTCCTTGGAGATATCCATTTCCAACATATTATAAAGGAGATAAATGTAATCTCCGTCGGGCTCGATGAACATACAGAAATCACCGCTGCCGAAACGGATGATATCCCCCTGCTGGCCCAAAGCATTGCCTGCGCCGGGGTTATAGCGGGAGGTGAAGCAAACCTCTTCGCCGGTCAGCACCCAACGGTCGAAGGTCCAGTTTTTACCCTCGTCGTCGGAGTGCATCAGGCCGATATGGCGGAAATCGCTATCCCACTTGGGGGTATCGCAGGGGCCATAGGCATCATAGGCAGTACCCTTGCCGTTCCAGCCCGATTCATTATGGAACCAGCAGAAAAAGCGGTGGGTATTGGGGCAGATATAAAGGCCGAAGGGCCAAATGCTCCCGCGAGACATAACTCCTTCGGGATAGCGGATATTGGAAAAAGCATGCTCCGCATGGCCAACGCAGAAATTGAGCTGGATCTGATATTTCTTTTCCATATCATCCAAGCAGGTGCCGGCAAACATGGCGATATGCCCCTTATGGGAATGGCCGCTCATGGCCCAGAGGGTACCGTCGGTATCCCGATACATCGGGGTTGTTCCGTCCTGATAAACCTCTACCTTATTCAGGAAGGGGCTTTCGGTTGCTTCGCCGATCTTCAGATCGAATTCTTCAAAAAACTTTGCCATTTTTATTCTCCTTATGGTTTTATAGTTTAAATTCTCCGCCGAAAAGCCGAGAGAAAATAACAGCCGCACCGTTCAGCGCGTGGATCTTTTCCGAGATGGCCGAGGGAAGGACTTCCACCTTTTTCACCGCCCTGGCGATGATGCGGCGGTTGACCTCTTCGTTGAGTTGGGCGAAGAGCTCTTCGCTCAAAAGCGCGCCCTCATGGCCGATGATGACCGCCTCGGTGTCATAGCAGTTGAATATATTGACCAGCAGGGTCGAAAGATCCCTTAATATTGCCTGCACTGCGGGATCGCGGGGGGATTTTTTGCATAGATCGGCAAAATCCTGCCAATCCTCCAATCCCATCCGCTCTAAGATCGCGCCGACGCTGAGATACATTTCGGCGCAACCGCGGTTGCCGCAACCGCAGGTCTTGCCATCGTGATAAAGGGTGGTATGACCCACCTCGCCGCAAAAACCGCGGTTGCCCTCCAGCAGCTTGCTGTTGGAAATAACTCCCGCGCCCAGACCGTAGGTGATACCTAAATAAATGAAATCATGCATGGCGCCTGCCGCGCCGTAGTAGTATTCCGCCAAGCCCGCCGCCTTCATATCTTCAACAACGTAGCAGGTCATATTGAAGCGGTCTTGCAAGATTTTGCCGATCGGCCAGTTTTGAATGCCGAAGAAATCAGTGGTTTGGATCACCGTTTTCTCCCGAATATCCACCAACCCGATGCAACTGACGCCGATGCCCAATATATGGTCGCGAGGCGCCAGCTTGATGAGGTCTTGCACCTCTTCTAAGATCCTATCGGTGAGGGCTTCTTTGGTCAGATCGGGGGAGTGGCGGTGGGAGATCAACCGAATGGGCTCGCCGCATAAATCCGAAAGGGCGATGCGCAGATGCCGCCGCGAGATGGAAACGCCGATGGCCAACAGCCGATTGGGAACGATCTCCAGCGCCAATGCCCGCCGCCCGGGGGAATCCTTTTTGATGGGCTTTTCCTGATTTTCGGTGATGATCCCTTTTTCCAAAAGATCGTTGGTGATATAAGAAATGCTCATGGGGGTGAGGTTCAGCCGCTGGGCGAGCTCCTGCTTGGAGATCTCTTTGCCCAAAAGCAACGCTTTTAAAATGGCGCCCTGATTTTGCGCCCGCAGATAGGTTAGATTTTTTGCAGCCTTCGGCATTTCTTATCACCTCCCATTCAAGCCTATTATAGCAACTTCCTTTTATAGTTGCAAGGGGTAAAATTTAATTTATAAAAAGTCTTTACAAATTCGTTTTCATTATATATAATTAAAATAAATTATTATGGTTAGATCGGAGGGATCTTATGCGATTTAAAGACGCGAACTGCTCTTTTTATTCCTATCGGCCGGAAGGCATCTATGCCGCCACCTTTGATCAGGTGAAGAAGGTCTGTGAGGATAATTTTATTGAATCCTGCGCTTGGTATAATGCCACTCGCGCGGGAAAATCGGTGCGGGAAGCCAATGCCGAAACATTGGGCTACTGCAAAAAACACGGCGGTGTTCCCATCCTGCGGCTGCTGCCCCCTTCCTTTGAGAAGGAAAGCTATACCCGCGAGGAATTGGAGCATCTGGCCAAGGTGGAGGGTGCGGCATTCCGCATCCATCCCCAAAAGGATGCAGCCCCCATTGCCGATTGGCTCTATGGGTGGATGATCGAGGTTCTGGAGGAATCCAAAGCGCCCCTTTTGGTTTCGGTTTGGGAATATGAGGATCTTTCTCCCTTGGCGGAATTTAAGGCCAAGCATCCCGAGCTGGTGCTGGTGATGACCAATACCAACCAATGGCTCAATCGCCAATATGTTGCGATGATTAAGAATTTCCCCAATGTTTATATGGAAACCTCCAATACCATCGAATATTACGCCCTTGAAAGCATGGCAGCGGAGATCGGTGCCGATAAGATCATGTTTGGCACAGGCATGCCTGCTAAAGAGCCCTACGACCGCATCTATCAGATGCTCTATTGCGAGCTGCCCGAGGATCAGATCGAGCTGATCGCCTATAAGAACTTTGAACGCATTATGGAAAGGGGGATTAAAAGATGAGTATCCGCGATTTAGCTTTGAAAAAGAATTTAAAGGATGTTCGCATCTTTGACGCCCATTTCCATATCGGCGATAGCCGTTGCACCAGCATCTATATCGAGCCGATGACCGAGGCCGAAAGCCTTGCCCATTCCAAGCGGTGCGGTATTGATAAGGTGGCAGGTATTGCCATGGGCGCGATGGGCAAGAATGATGCCAAAAAGGAAGTGGATTGGCTGGTCAATCTCGCTGAATCGCGGGATGATATGTTTTTCTATACCTGGTATCAGCCCCGCCAGCATAAGGAACTGATGGAGCAGATCGCCGCTTTGAAGGATCACCCCCTCTTTATGGGCGTTAAGATCCATCCCCGCGAGGATTGCTCCCATCTGGACGATGGCGGCTACGACCAGTTTATGGAATATTGCGCGGCTCATAATATCGCTGTCCTTTGCCATACCTGGGAGGAAGAGCCCATGAACCGCCCCCGCTCCTTTGAGCGTTATTTGGCGAAATATCCCGATATGAAGATCATTTTGGGCCATATGGGCGGTGTTCGCCAGGGTTGCATGGATGCCATGCGGATGGCAAGAGAATATAAAAACGTTTATTGCGATATCAACGGCTCTCTTTATTCGGAGCTTTGGATCGAAGAACTGATCAAATTTGCGCCGGAGCATAAATTCATCTTCAGCACCGACCAGACCTTCAACGATACCCGCCCCGTTCTCGGCCGCGTTCTTTTGAGCAATATCCCTGATCGGGTGAAGGAAATGATCCTTTGCGAGAATGTGGAAAACCTCGTTGGAAAGAAATTGGTATAAAAAGATGGAGCAGTTCTTAAAGGATTTTGAGCTGCGGCTGGCCATGAACCGCGCCGCCTTTGATGCTGCCAAAGAGCAGTTTCGGCAGGGGATGAGCGAGCAGCAGATCAAGGAAATTATTTTAGATGCTTGGCAGAAACCCGAAATGGAATTTTCGGGCGATGTCTGCGCCGATAGCAGGATCGACGGCGATGCAACTGCTTATATCCCGAAAGCAGGAGATGCCCTGATTTTGGATCTTCAGCCCGGCTGGGCCGACTGCTTTGCCGATACCACCCGCACCTTCTTTATCGGTGCGCCTTCGGAGCGGCAACGTAAGGCCTATGAGGCCGTTCTGAACGCGCTGAAAAAGATGGAGCAGGTGCTCGCCACCCATCCCCGCGCCTGCGATCTCTATTTTGCCATGCAGGATGCGCTGGAAAAGGAAGGGCTTTCCTGCCCCCACCATGCGGGCCATGCGGTGGGTAAGGATAAACTTTTAGAGCCGCGGCTGGTTGCGGAATGCACCGAGCAATTAAAGCCCGGAATGATCATTGCGATGGAGCCGGGGGTCTATTTTGAAGGAGAGTTCGGCATTCGGGTGGAGAATAACTATCTCCTAACAGAAGATGGTATGGAGGAACTCTTTCACTATCCGTTGGAAATTGAAAAATTCATTATATAAGGAGAAAACCATGAAAATTACCGATGTACGTACTATGATTTTAAGACAAAACAAGATCGAAATGATTGGCGACGGTAGCCAGGATACCGTTGTCATCGTTATAGAAACCGATGCCGGTATCTGCGGTGTTGGTGAGGTGGATTCCGCTCCCTATGTCGTTAAGACCATTGTGGATACCCCCGCCTCCCATATGGCCTGCATGGGTCTGCGGGAGATTTTGATCGGTGAGGATCCCTTGGATGTGGAGCGTCTTTGGCGCAAGATGTATGATAAGAGCATCTATTATGGCCGCAGAAGCGCTGTGATCCATGCCATGAGCGGTATCGATATTGCCCTTTGGGATATCATCGGTAAATATTATAATGTTCCCACCGCCAAGGCGTTGGGCGGCGCTTATCGCGATAAGATCCAGGCCTATTGCAGCGTTCTGATGCCCGAGACCGAGGATGAAGTTTTCCGCTTGGTAGAGCAGCATCAGGGCAAGGGCTATAAGGGCTTCAAGTTTGGCTGGGGCGGCCTGGGCCAAAGCTTTGAAAAGGATATCCGCCTCGTTAAGGCGGCCAGAAAGGCCATCGGCGACGATGCCCATCTGATGATCGATATCGCCATGCGCTGGACCGATGTGAAGGGCGCGATCAATACCGCCAAGGCCTTCGAGGATCAGAATGTATTCTGGATCGAAGAGCCCTTCCATCCCGATAATCTGGATGGCTACGCCCGCATCAACCGCGCAACCACCTGCCATATCTCCGGCGGTGAAGAGATCGGCACCATCCATGAGTTCCGCGAGCTGCTCAGCCGCGGTTGCGTGGATATTGTTCAGCCCGATCTCAGCCGTTGCGGCGGTCTGACCGTTGCCCGCAAGCTGATCGACCTGGCCGAGCAGTATAATACCATTATCATTCCCCATGCCTTCAAGACCAATATCCTGATGTCTGCAACCTTGCAGTATATCGCAACTCTGCCCAATGTTTGGTATCAGGAATTCTGCGAGCAGGATACCATCCTGCGCCAGACCCTGACCTCTCCCTTGTTCAGCATCGATCCCGAAGGCTATGTTCATATTCCTCAGACCCCCGGTATCGGTATCACCCTCAATGAAGACGCTGTAGAAAGGTTCAGAGTAGAATGAAATTAGATCAGAATTTCCGCATGGTAGCGGTTACCGTTACCCCCTTTGATGCAAATGAAAAGGTGCGCATCGACGCTGTTATCAAGCAGACCGAAGAGATCTGCAATTCCGAGGCTGATGCCATCCTGCCGGTGGCCTCTACCGGCGATTATGTTAAATTGGATCTCCATGAGCGCGCCGAGATCTTCAAGGCTGTTGCCGAAACCAATAAGGGCAGAAAAAAGCTGATCGCCAGCGCCTGCGATACTTCCGCGAAGCGGGTATTGCAGACTATTGCGGCAGTTAAGGAGATGGGCTATGATGCCTGCCTGGTCTGCCCGCCCTACTATTATCCTCTCTCCCAGCCAGCGGTTTACGACTTCTTTAAAGAAGTCTGCGCCGGCGCGGGTGATTTCCCTGTGATCGGTTATCACGTTCCCTTCTTTACCACCGGCATTGAGATCCCCACCTTTGAAAAGCTGCTGGAGATCCCCAATTTCGTTGGTATGAAGGATTCCTCCGCCGTTATGAAGCGGATCGCTCACCTTTGCGAGATCGCCAAGGCTAAGCGCCCTGATTTCGCCATGTATACCGGCACCGATGATTGCCTCTTCCCGGCTCTTTGCGCAGGCTGCTTTGGCAGCATGACCGCCCTTGCGGCCACCATGCCCAAGCAGATCCGCGCCATCTATGATGCCTTTGATGCCAAAAAGATGGAGGAGGCGATGGCAGTCAACCAAAGCATTCTTCCTATCATCCGTCAGTGCGATTCTTTGACCTTCCCTGTTGGTTATAAGCTTTTGGCCAAGGCCAAGGGTCTTGCTACCTATGAAGGGGAAGAGGGCCAAGAAAAGGCGGTCTATGAAACCATCCAAAAGATGCTGAAGGAGGATTTTTAAGATGAAAGCTGTTATCTGGAAGGGTCTTTATGATCTGGAATATTGCGAAGTGCCCGAGCCTCAGGTCAAGCCCGGTTGGGTGAAGATCAAGGTGCAGGCGGTGGGCCTTTGCGCCACCGAGGTGCATATCATTTCGGGTAAATTTGAAGCCGGTAAGCCGCCTCATATTTTGGGCCATGAGGTCTGCGGTGATATTATCGAGGTTGGGGAAGGCTGCGATGCCTCCAATATCGGTAAGCGGGTGGTTGTGGAAACCTATGTTGGTTGCGGCGAATGCGAATTTTGCAAAACCAACCGCAAGCATCTTTGCCCTGCCGGAGAGATCGGTTATCCTCCCTATGCGGGCGGTGATGCGCAGTATATCATTGTTCCCGAGGGCTGTGTGCGCTTTTTGAAGGATAATATCTCCTATGATGAAGGCGCGATCATGGAGGCGGTTGCCTGCCCCTTCGGTGCAGTTGTTAATGCCGATGTGAAAGAGGGTCAGACCGTTTTGATCCTCGGCGCAGGCGTTGCAGGGCTTTCCTTCATTCAATCGGCTCTCGCTCTGGGCGCAAAGAAGGTCTATTGCGCGGTGCGCAACGATGCTAAGGCGGCGTTGGTGCGTCAATTCGGCGGCGAGGTCATTGACCTGCGCACCCAAAATCTTTATGATACCATCATGGCCGAAACCAACGGCTTGGGCGTGGATCATGCCATCGATGCGGCGGGCGCTCCTGCTACCATCAAGCAGTGCTTCCAGAATGTTAAGAGCGGCGGTAAGGTGATGCTCTATGGCATCCCCGGTAAGGATGCTCAGGTGGAACTGCCCGTTATCGATTGCATTCTGCGGCAGATCACCGTTGTCGGCTATACCGGCAATGAGCTGGCTTGGGATCAGCTGATCGATCTGGTTTCCGCAGGCAAGATCAATCTCAATAAGATGGTCACCAAGGTTCTGCCTCTCTCTAAATTCCGCGAGGCTGTGGATCTTTTGGAGAGCGGCGATCCCTCCATCATCAAGGTTGTCCTGCATCCTTGGGAGGACTGAAATGATCCGATTTGATGAGCTGGAAACTAAGATTTTAAGTAATTTCCAGGGCGGCGAAGGCGATATTTCCGCCAAGATCTCCGCCGATGAAACCCATCGGATCATCAAAAGCGTGTATGCCCCCGGTGTCTCCACCGGCTATCATCTCCATGATGTTTCGGATGAGATTATTTTCATCCTTTCGGGAACCTGCAAGGTTTTGCAGGATGGTGGGGAAGAGCGCTTGATGCCCGGCGATTGTAGTTATTGCAAGAAGGGCGAGTCCCATGCGGTGATCAACGATGGGGAAGAAGATCTCGTTATGTTCGCTGTTGTTACCAATTTATAAAAGAAAAGATCCGGATTGAAATCAATCCGGATCTTTTTTATTCTTCAATCATAGCAAGAAGTTGCTTTTTGGAGCGTGCGCCAACCGCTTGGTTGGTAACCTTTCCTTCTTTCACAACAAAGATGGAAGGAATGCTCATCACCTGGAAGGATGCGGCCAGCTCCTGCTCTTGGTCCACATCGACTTTGCAGACCTTGATTTCAGGATGCTCCTCGGCGATCTGCTCTAAGATCGGCCCCACCATCTTGCAGGGCCCGCACCAGGTTGCAAAGAAATCCAGCAGCACCGGCTTGGTGCTTTCCAGAACCTCCTGCTGAAAGTTTTCTTTTGTTATTTTTAATGCGGCCATAATATTTACTCTCCTTTGATAAGATCTAAAACCTCCGCAAGGTCGCGGATGGTATAGTCGATATGATATCCATCGGGGATGGGAATATCCTTGGGATTATAATGGCAGGTTAAAATTTGGGCATTTATCCCGCCCTGCATATCGCTGGTCAGCGAATCGCCGATGATGATGCATTCTTCTTTGGAATAGGGGATGGTGGCAAATACCGCATCGAAGAAGCGCGGATCGGGCTTTTCAAATCCCACCCGCTCGGAGATAAAGATGCCGTCCAGCAAATGATCCAGCCCGCTTTGCACCAATTTGCGGTCTTGAGCGATGGCGGTGCCGTTGGTAACCGCATATTGCGCCACCTTTCCCTTCAGCGCCTCAACGGTTTCCAAACCGTTGTCGCAGAAAAAGGCGTGGTCGCCCAAATGATATTGATAGGAAAGATTAAATTCATCCACCTGATCAAAATCAATTCCTTCTGCCTTAAAAAAGTCGATAAACCGCCCCTTTAAAACCTCGGGCTTGGTGCATTCTCCCCGCTCCAAGCGGCACCACCAGGTGCGGTTGATGGAGGAATAACGCCGAAGCATTTCATCGGTGCATTCACCCAAATTAAAAAGAGAAAAACATTTACGGATCCCATAGGCCTCAGCCTTCAAAAAATCCAGCAAAGTCCCATCGATATCCCATAAAATCGCTTTAATCATGATATTCTCCTAAAAAAGCGGAGAGGTTTCCCTCTCCGCTAAAAAATTATTCCTGCTCTGCCTTTTGGGCGTTTTCCATATCGATCAGAGCATCCTTGCGGGAAAGGTTATAGCGGCCTTTTGCATCGACCTCCATGAACTTAACCCAGATCTCATCCCCTTCGCTCAGAAGATCTTCGACCTTTTCAACGCGCTTCTTATCCAACTTGGAGATATGAACCAAGCCTTCCTTGCCGGGAGCGAATTCAACAAATGCGCCGAATTCCATGATCTTCACAACCTTGGCACGATAGATCGCGCCAACTTCGGGCTCGAAAACGATACCCTTGATGATCTCCAATGCCTGATTGGAGGAGGCGGGATTGGAAGCGGAGATAAAAACAGAACCATCGTCTTCAATATCGATCTTGGCGCCGGTATCGGCAACGATCTTCTGGATGACCTTACCGCCGGAACCGATAACCTCGCGGATCTTATCGGGATGGATCTTGAAGGAAATTACCTTGGGAGCCCATTCCTTAACGTCGGCACGGGGCGCGGCGATGGCGGGGGCGATGACGTTATCGAGAATGTGATAGCGGGCATCGCGGGTCTTCTGCAGAGCCTCTTTGATGATGGCTTCGGTCAGACCATCGACCTTAATATCCATCTGAATGGCGGTGATACCCTTCTTGGTACCGGCTACCTTAAAGTCCATATCGCCGAAGAAATCTTCGATACCCTGAATATCAACCATGGTAACAAAGGTATCGTCGGGGCGGGTAATGAGGCCGCAGGAAATACCTGCAACAGGAGCCTTAATGGGAACACCTGCATCCATCAGCGCCAAGGTGGAGCCGCAGATGGCGCCCTGAGAGGTGGAACCGTTGGAGGTCAAAACATCCGAAACCAGGCGGATGGTATAGGGGAACTCAGCAACATCGGGGATCACAGGCTCCAGCGCACGCTCTGCCAAAGCACCGTGGCCGATTTCGCGGCGACCGGGGCTGCGGGAGGGCTTTGCTTCGCCAACGGTGAAGCCGGGCATATTGTAGTGGTGGATATAACGCTTGGATTCAACGTTATCCAGACCGTCGAGGATCTGCTCTTCGCTGACCATGCCCAGAGTGCAAACAGTCATAACCTGGGTCTTGCCGCGGGCAAAAAGGCCGCAGCCATGAACCTTGGGCAGCAGATCAACCTCGCCCCAGAGCGGGCGCATATCGTTGAGGCCGCGATCGTCCACACGCTTGCCTTCTTCGGAGATCCAGTTACGAACGATATATTTCTGCAGCTTATAGAGGCAATCGCCGATGAGATAGGCATCCTCGCCCAGCTCTTCGGTGAAGCGCTCTTCTACCTTCTTGGTAACCTCTTTAATATTATTGTCGCGGGTCTCTTTATCGGAGGTGTGAAGGGCTTCCTTCATCATATCCTCGGCGAAATCCTTGATCTTATCGAAAAGATCGGCGGGAACTTCATAGGAATCAAAGCCGAACTTTTCCTTGCCGATCTCGGCAACGATGCTGTTGATAAAGCTGATCAGTTCAACGTTGGCGGCATGGCCGGCCATGATGGCTTCCAGCATTTTATCTTCGGGAACTTCATTGGCGCCTGCCTCGATCATGGTAACCTTCTTGGCAGAGGAGGCAACGGTAACCGCCATATCGGAACGCTCGCGCTGCTCCTCGGTGGGGTTCATAACGATCTCGCCATCCACCAAACCAACGGAAACACCGCTGATGGGGCCGGCAAAGGGAATGTCGGAGATGGAAAGGGCGATGGAAGCACCGATCATGCCGACGATCTCGGGGATGCAATCCTGATCGACCGCCATGATGGTCAGGTTGACGTTGACATCGTTGCGCATATCCTTGGGGAAGAGGGGGCGAATGGAGCGGTCGATCACGCGGCTGCTCAGAATTGCCTTTTCAGAGGGGCGACCCTCTCTCTTCAAAAAGCCGCCGGGGATCTTACCGGCTGCATACATTCTTTCTTCGAAATCCACCGAAAGGGGGAAGAAATCGATGCCGTCGCGGGGCTTAGCGGAAGCGGTGGCGGTAGCCAGAACAACGGTATCACCGTAGCGCACCAGAGCGCTGCCGTTGGCCAGCTGAGCGAATTTACCGGTCTCGACGGTCAAGGTTCTGCCGGCGAATTCGGTTTTGAAAATCTTATGGTTTTCGTACATAGTTTTTTCTCCTTCTTTCAATTTCCTTTTCCCATTTTAAGAAGGACTTTTTAGCACTTAATCAAACCGCCTTTCAAAGGCAAAGCCGCTTGATTAACTGCTAAATTTTCCGCTCTCAAAATGGGAAAGAGGCGGAAAAGGAAGATCTCTCTTCCTTTTTCCGCCCGCTTTTTTAAAATTACTTTCTGATGTTGAGCTTTTCGATGATCGCCCGGTAACGGTTGATATCTACTTTGGTCAGGTAGTTCAGAAGGTTTCTTCTGTTACCAACCATCTTAAGCAGACCGCGGCGGGAATGATGATCGTTGGGATTCTTCTTCAGATGCTCGGTCAGCTCATTGATGCGAGCAGTCAGGATCGCGATCTGGACTTCGGGAGAACCGGTATCCTTCTCGTGCAGCTTATTGGCTTCGATCACAGAATTCTTGGTATCCTTTTTCAGCATTTCTCTTTTCACCTTTCTTTCAGATTTGTCCGGCCGGAACCGAGATACCGCCCGGTGAAAGGCGCGCATCCAAGTTCGGTCATACTGACAGCTAAGTTATTATACAACACGAAAATCAAAAAGTAAAGCATTTTTTTAAAATAATGAATACTATTATTTTTTATTGGGAGCAAGCCTTGCAATTTTTGTTCTATTAATATATAATATAAAATTGGTACATTATTATTCAAATTGAGGTATTTATGAAACGAAATCGTTTAATATCTTTTATATTAGCGCTGATGCTGCTGCTTTCGGGCTGCTCGTTGCCCGGCGGGGAGACGGGCCTGATGCTAACGCCCCCAACCATGAGCTTGGGCCGCGAAACTCTGACTAAGGCGATCAAGGCGGCCATCGGGGAAAACTATGAGTTGGTTTATCCCCAGGAGGGCTCTTATCGGACCGGTATTATCTCCGAAGATCTCACCGGAGATGGTGAGAATGAAGCGATCTGCTTTTACCGCCCCACCGCGTCAAACGGAAAATTGGGCTTTTTGGTGATGGAAAACCGTGGAAATACCTGGGTTAAGATCGCCAAAGGCCAAAGCCCTGCGGCTTCGGTCGGTCGGGTGGCGTTTGGGGATCTCAATACCGATGGAATTTCGGAGATCGTTGTTGGCTGGCAGTATCTTACCGATACCGACGGCAGTTATGAAATCTATCAAATCAAGGATGATAAAGCCATCAGCAGTTATACCGGGCTCTACAGTCGGTTTGTTATGATGGAAGGCAGCCCATCCCGCCTGTTGGTGCTCAGCCGCAATTCGGCCACCAAATCCGTTACCGCCTCTTTGGTGGGGCAGGTAGAAGGAGCCATCGGGTTGATCAATACCGTTGCAATGTATGGGCGGGCAACCGACTATCTGAGCATCCTTTCCGCCAAGACCTCTGCCGGTCAGCCGGCGGTATATATCGATGAATCGCTGGAAAGCGGCCAAACATTCACCGAGGTATTGGTTGTGAATGATCAGGGCCGTCTTACCAACGAACTTTTAAATCAGTTTAATACCGCCACTTTGCGCTATACCGCCATCACCTGCAGAGATCAGAATAACGACGGAGTTCCCGAAATGCCTACCGAAGAAGCCCTGCCCTCCTATATGCGCAACGGCTTGGAGGAGCAGCTTTATCTTATCAATTGGAATACCTTTGATGGCGCAACCCTTAAATCTGCCTCCCATTCCTTTGTGGATATCACTGAAAAGTTTGCTATCCATTATCCCAAGGGTTGGTATGGGAAGGTGACGGTGGAGCGTTCTTCGGAGGCTGACCGCTCCTTTGTCTTTAAGACCATGGCAGGGGAAACCCTCTTTACCATCCGCGTTTATGGTCTTTCGGAATATACTTCCGATTTGGGGGATCAAGGCTGGCGCAAACTCTATGAGGATAGCGACCATGTCTATACCGTCTATTGCGAACCCCGCAATTCCATGTCGATCACCTATACCCGCGTTTACGGTCTGTTTAACGTTATTTAATTTAGGAGTCAAAGAATGAAAAAAGTATTGATTTTAGAAGATGAAGAAGCGATCCGCGCATTTGTTGTTCTCAATATGAAGCGGGCGGGCTATGAAACCATTGAGGCGGCTACCGGCGAGGAGGCTTTGGAGCTTTTTGATAAGAATCCCGATATCGATATTGCGGTTTTGGATGTGATGCTCCCCGGCATCGACGGGCTGGAGGTCTGCAAGACCATCCGCGCATCCAATCAGAAGATCGGTATCATTATGCTGACCGCCAAAGCCCAGGAAAACGATAAGGTGGCGGGGCTGATGAACGGCGCCGATGACTATGTTGCCAAACCCTTCTCTCCGCTGGAGCTGATCGTGCGGGTGGATAGCCTCTACCGCCGCGTCCAGATGATGAAGGGGATCGTTGTTGAAAATGCCGATGAACTGAAGGACGGCCCCTTTATTCTCAATACCAAGAGCCGTAAACTGCTTAAAAACGGTGAGAGGGTGGAAGTTACCCAGGTGGAATTCCAGCTGATGAAGCATTTTCTGGAGCATACCGGCAAGGCTTTTTCGCGGGAAGAGATCTTCCGCACCGTTTGGGGCGATCATTTCACCGGCGATCGCCATAAGATCGTGGACGTAAATATCCGCCGTTTGCGGATCAAGCTGGAAGATGATCCTTCCAATCCGGTCTTCATCCAGACCGTTTGGGGCTACGGCTATCGCTGGGGCAATGAGTAATACCGAGCGTATGGAAAAATTGAAGAACGGATTCTCTTTGGCCTATGATAAAGCCAAATCCTTTGTCCTGATGGTGCGTAAGAATATCTTTACCGGTATCACCAGGCGGTGGCTGTTTAACGTGTTCGGCGTGATCTTTCTGGTGGTGGTATTGCTCTTTTCGGTTATGACCACCATCATTCAGAATTTCTATTATTCCGAATGCATCTCCACCCTGCGGGGAAGCGGCGAATATATGGCGCGGTATTTTGAGGATCATATCTATCCCCAGTACCATAGCGTTTCGGCAGGCTTTATGGCGATGGTTGAGGATTTTGAGGATAAGAGCACCATGGAGATGCAGGTCATCTCCCTCAATGGAAATACCATTTTATCCTCCACCGGCTTTGAGATCGAGGAACTCAACGAAACGCCCGACCTTCTGCAGGCGCGGGAGGGGAAGAGCGGCAGTTGGATCGGCTATAATGCTCCTTCCGATGAGCGGGTGGTGAGCGTATCGCTCCCTCTTTATACCGATGATGGGATCATGGTGGGTTCGGTGCGGATGATGTCGTCCCTGCGGCAGGTGGACCGTACTCTAACGACGGTCAAGCTGATGATCTTCGGTTTGGGCGCATTCATTATCCTGCTCACCGCCTTTACCGGCACCTACTTTATTAAATCCATCGTTCTCCCGGTGGGGTATATCAACGAAACTGCGCGGGAGATCGCCAAAGGAAATATGACAGCGCGGGTCAAAGAGATCGAAAAGAGCGATGAGATCGGTCAGCTTTGCCAGACCATCAACACCATGGCAGAGGAGCTTTCCCAGACCGAGCGGTTGAAGAATGAATTTATCTCCTCCATCTCCCATGAACTGCGCACCCCGCTTACCGCGATCCGCGGCTGGACCGAAACCATGCTTGCTACCGATGAGGCGATGGACGATACCACCCGCCGTGGCGTGGAGATCATCTATAGCGAAACCGAGCGTCTTTCCAAGATGGTGGAAGAACTATTGGATATGTCCCGTATGCAAAACGGAAGCCTGAAACTTTCGGTGCAGCAATGCGATCTGCTGGCAGAATTTGAAGAAACGGTATTTATGATGAGCGAGCGCGCCAAGAGCGAGCAGATCACCATTGAATATGTTCCCGAAGAAGATTCCATTCCGGCGTTGGTGGATAAGGATCGGGTCAAGCAGGTCTTCTTTAATGTTATTGATAACGCCATCAAACATTCCCATCCTGCAGGGCGGATCGAAATTGCCGCGCGGGTGCAGGATCAGCGAGCGATCTTTATTATTCAGGACTATGGTGAAGGCATCAGCGCAGAGGATCTTCCCCATATTAAAGATATGTTCTATAAAGGCTCATCCCAAAAGCGCGGCAGCGGTATCGGGCTGGGCGTTTCCGATGAGATCATGCGCCTGCATGGCGGCGCGTTGGAGATCGAAAGTACCCTGAATGTGGGTACGGTCGTAACCATTTCATTCCCTGTGCAAAGAGAGGATAAGATCATTGCAAACGATTGATATGGCAATTTTAGAATGGATTCAGGCAAA
>JAZODI010000121.1:0-5144 GCA_045596965.1 Eubacteriales bacterium
GATAGTTTCTCTTCTTTACTATAATTGTTATTTGTTCCGCCTTTTGGTCTTCCCATTTCTTTCATCTCCTTTTCTTCATTTTAACATAAAAAATGATGGCAGACACTTTTTTTAGTGTCTACCATCATTATATCATTTCAATGCATCCGCATTACGCGATTTTTATTTTAGATTCCGTATACCAGCCAAATGTAGATATAAGCGGGAATGATTGCCGCCAAGGTGAAGGGGATACCGATGCGGAAGAAATCCTTATTCTTAACCGTATAGCCCGCCTTTCTCAAAATACCGATACCGGTAATATTGGCCGAAGCACCGATGGGGGTGCAATTGCCGCCGAGGGTGGCGCCGGAGAGAAGGCCGAAATACATAACCGTTGAGTCTATACCCAGCTTTGCGCAAAGGCCGGTCATCAAGGGAAGCATGGTTGCAACATAGGGAATGTTATCGATAAAGGCGGAAAGGAGAACCGACGCCCAAACGATAATGGTATAGACAAGGAATACCTTCCCTTCGCCCGCATTGGCAAGCAGATTGGCCGCCGCCTCAATAACGCCCTGCTCATCGATACCGCCGATCATCAAAAACAGACCTACCAAAATGCCGATGGTGGTAAAATCAATCTCCTTTAAGGGAGCAACCACCGAAGAGATCTTTTTGGTGCGGATAACAGTATAGATCAAACCGATCACTAACAAAATACAGCAGATATAACCATTGGTTTCATCGGGCTTTTCGGGAATAAAGGAGGCCAAGATCAAAAGCACCAACGTGGCAACCAGCAAGATGGTGGGAACAAAATCGGTAACCTTGGTGCGCTCCGCCCCTTTGGGGATCGCGCCCTTTTCCTTGCGGAAGATAAAATAAAGGATGGCGGCCGAAAGAACGGCTCCCAGCTCCACCGCAAAAAAGATGCTGAGCTTACCCTGATACCAGAAGAAATCCAAAAAGCTCATGTTCGCTTCCGAGCCAAGCATGATGGCGGTGGTATCCCCGATCAGCGTGGCCGCGCCCTGCAGATTGGAAGAAACCGCAATACCGATCAAAAACGGAACGGGGTTGGTATTGAGCTTTTTGCAAATTTCCAGGGCAATGGGCGCAACCATCAAAACGGTGGCAACGTTATCCACAAAGGCAGAAATAACACCCGCAAACAGCGCCAAGGAAACAGCCGCCCATTGAACGTTGGGCACCTTTTCCATCATCAGGTCTGCCAGCAGGGCCGGCATTTTACTTTCGACAAATAATGCAACCAAGCCCATGGTTCCGGCGATCATCATAATAACATTCCAATCGATCGCCCCAAAAAAACCCTTCAGCGAGAGCATCCCGCTCAAGACAAAGATCAAGCCCGAACTGATGGCAATATACGGACGGTACTTTTCGAAGATCATCATCAGAACATAGGTGATTGCAAAGAGAATCAATGCATAGATCGTTTTATGATTCCTCCTATTTAATTACATTTATTATGCATAAATTGCAGCATTTTGTCAACAAGAAAAAAGCGAGCCGATCGGCTCGCTTAAATTATTATTTTAAAAATTCGGGAACTTCAAAGCGGAAGGTATCGTTTGCGATCCACTCCACCCCTTCTTTGATTCCCTCATAAAGTATTTCTGTTCCCGCAAGGTTGCGGAAGGCACACATCATAACCGCCAAAGTCCCCTTTTCATGGACAATAGCGGTGGATTTTTTCAGCCCCATATTGGCGTTATTAAAGAAATCGCAGTTGATCAGGCGGGTATGGTATTTGGCATTAATGCGATAACCGATCATGGCGGTATCGGCATAGCAACCGTCCAAAACATTAAAGGTGCCGCAAAGATCAAAGGCAATGGAATTTTCCAGCATTTCGGGCAAAGCATTCAAGACATCTTCGCCGAATTTTTCCATCAAATAATGGTTAAGAGGAAGTTTCCCTTCGCGATCGCGGAAAAGATCCGTCCATTCCTCCATGGTCATATTCGGCGGAGCAACGGTGCCGCCCCAGATATGGCAACGGGTCAGCCGATTGGCACCGCCATCCATCCGCATCCCAACGGTATAATCCACAACGATGCAATCGGTATAATGATTATCGCAACAATCGGAATAGATGCCGATATTGCCCGAAAGCCCCTGCATATAGCATTTGCAATAGATGTTATTGCAAAAAACTTCGTAGGCCTTCTTTCCGTCCTTAATCGCGAGGCCGTATTTCTTACCGTTATGGCAGGTGATTTTGGATAAGGTGAAATGGTGGACATTGCAAACCTTCAAGCAAGAGGCCAGCCCCTGCCCCTCCAGATCGCCCCCTTCGATAAAGAGGCCGAGGTTATCATAGACCTTTCCTTCTTCAAAGATGGTCAAATCCCGATAAATATCGCCGCCGTCATAGGTTAAAATAAAATCCATTTCCTTGCGGGCGATCAGCCGCGCGGCGGGATGCATCCGCAAGGAACAGCGATTACGAATAAAGAGGGGCGTTTCTATATCATAATCCCCTTTGGGAATTTCCAAAATTCCGTTGGGCGCGGCATCGATGGCGCGCTGAATGCGGGGCGCATCATCCCGTTCCCCTGCCAAACGGGGAAAATTGGTTAAAATTGCATCATACATTACGATTTACCTCCGTTTTCTAAAAGCAAAAATCATAAACAGCACTAACGCTCCTTCCAGCAAAAAGCTCAATAATGAGGTTACCTGCTGAGCATAAACCGAAATTCCAAACAGACCGCTGTTTTGCTGAATATATGCCACCAGACGGCTCACCAAAATGGTGGTAATAAAGCCACCGACCCCTGCAATCGCTTGAGTAACAGCAATCGCATCCGCGCGGCGTTCGGGGGCGATTTCATCATACACCAGATTGATCAGTGCACTGCTGATCCCCGCCATCGCCACTGCATAAAAGATCTGATATGCCGCAAAAAGCAGTTTGCCGGCATCCGGGCGGATAAAGACAATGAAGAGATACCCTGCCGCTTCGATGGCAAAGCAGATTTTCAGCATGGTTGCAAAGGAGCGTTTATCGGCAAAAGCCCCCCATATAAAGCCGGTGCTGATGCGTGCAACATAATGGATCAAATTCAACACCGAAACAAAAACCAGGCTGAAACCCAATTCCTTATTCTGAAAAGTGCCGTAAAACGGCGTTGAAGCATAGGTGGCGGCATACCATAAAACAAAAACGACCGTTAACTTCCAAATCTTTTTATCGCCAAAGGCCGATAAAACCGAACGTCTCTTTTCAAAAGTTTGCTCCCGCTCAGCGGTGCAAACTAAAGCAATGATATGAACAACAGAGAGCACAAAGATAATGAGAGCGCAAAGAACGAAGGCCTCTTTGATCTTGCCCACCGCCTCGAAATGATCCATGAGCGCTCCCAATCCAAAGGTAAAGCCCATCCCCAAAAGAAATCTGGCCATCTCTTTAACGGCAGTGAACCGCCCGCGGATACCATCGCCCACATGCCCCATCAACCACTGAATCTTTTTGGGATGGGCAATATCAAAAAGAAAATAAGCAGCCAGCATCACAGCCGCAAAAAAGATGCGCTTGAATCCCGCCGAGAACGGAAATATCGGCGTCAAATATAAAAACACAAAAAACGCCTGCCAAAGGATACTCAGAGTAACAACAAGGCTCTTCACTCTCTTACGCCGAAAGAAGATAGAAACCAATTGAAAAAGATGGCCGAGAGAGATCACCGCCGCCAAAATCCCTGTGGATTCATCAGAAAACCCCAGATGGTTGGTGAGCTTAGCCAAATATGCGCCATACATCATCAACAAAATAAGATATTCCATCCCGTATTGAAGGACATACATTTTCTGCCCTGTTTTTGAAGAATTTAGCCTTTTCATATCTTCATTTTATTCTTATTTTAAATAATTGCAAGAGATATGGTTACGAAACATTTTCGCTACGATTGATTTTTCGGCAACATACTGTTACAATATAAAAAGCAACAAAGAAAGGCGGAATTTTCCGATGACTCTGCGGAATCTTGCAAAAAAAGCCGGTGTTTCTGTTGGAACAGTTTCCAAGGCATTTAGCTATTCTAAAGAAATCAGCAACGAAACAAGGGAACGAATCTTTGCGATTGCCAAGCAGGAAGGCTGCTATCAAAAATATCGCAAAGATAAATATGAACGATATACCATTGCCATCATCTGTCAAGAATTGAAAAACGCCTTTTATTATCAGCAGATCGAGTTTTTACAGGATATTTTAAACGAAAAAAATGCTGAGATCATCATTTCCATTGCCGGATTTGATCCCAAACGCCAGCAAGAGCTGATCACCTACCATAGCCAATACACCAAGGTCGACGGAATATTGGTTTTCGGTCTGCATTGCAATGTGCCCAACGGGATTGAAACGCCCATCGTTTGTATTGGAGATTGCATCGACAAAAAAATCCCCCGCATCGATATCCATGTGAGGGAACCGCTGGTTGAAGCGTTGCTTCATCTTAAAGAGGCGGGGCATCACCATATCACCTTTATCCGCGATCCCTATACTTCTTTGCTGGCGGCTGAATATAAAAAAGCACTGGCGGAGGCAAAGATTCCTTTGTCTGAAGATTTCATCTTGTTTGTTTCATCCCGATTTGCCGAAGGCGGAAAAGAGGGGATTGATTTATTGCTTAAGCAAAAGAATCCCTGCACCGCCATTATTTGCGCCGATGATGACATGGCAATCGGAGCCATCCGCCGTCTGCAGGAAAAGGGATATCGGGTGCCGGAAGATTATTCGGTGATCGGCATCAATAATATTCCCCATTCAGCGCATTTGACGCCTGCTCTAACCACCATCGATCAGGCCGCTTTTGAGGTTTGTGATCTCGCTTGTGATCTACTGTTTAAAAAAATCAACAACAAACACCATTATACCTCCAAGTCCTTTTCGGTAAGCGGCCAACTTATCCTCCGAGAAACAACAGGAAAATCGGCAAATTAAACCGATGGCAGACACCGCCCGAACGCTTGCTGAGTTTTATGAAAAAATGTTGAGGAAAACCCCTGAATTTTCAGGGGTTTTTGTTTATAATTCAACTTGAAAGTTGCAATAGAAGGTGCTATAATAACCAACGGTTAAAAAATCGGAGGTAAATGATATGGAAACCTTATTATGTTTATCCATTGCTCTTTTTGCA
>JAZODI010000122.1:0-22007 GCA_045596965.1 Eubacteriales bacterium
AAGTACCCTTGCGCCCCGCGCCCGCACCTCGCGGATGTTGGCGGCGATCTTGGATAAACGGGTGCGGTCGGTGGCGATGGCGATCACCGGCGTGCCCTCTTCGATGAGGGAGATGGTGCCGTGCTTGAGCTCGCCGGCGGCATAGGCTTCGCTATGAATATAAGAGATCTCCTTAAGCTTTAACGAGCCTTCCTGGCAGACGGCATAATCCTGCCCGCGACCGATGAAAAAGAGATGCTCTGCAGAGGCAAAATCCTTAGCAATTTCCTTGCATTGCGCCTCGCAGGCGAGGGTCTTTTCCAGCAGAGCGGGAAGGGACTCTAATTGGTTTACATAATTTTCCAGATCTGTCCCATCCAACCACCGTTGCGCCAGCCGCAAGGCCAGTAGATAGAGCATCACCACCTGGCAGATATAGGCCTTGGTGGTAGCCACGCTGATCTCCGGTCCGGCGGCGGTATAAAGCACCTGATCGGCCTCCCGCGCTACCGAACTTCCCCGCACATTCACAATCCCCAAAGTGGGGACTTCCTTGGCCTTTGCCAACCGCAGGGCGGCCAGGGTATCGGCGGTCTCGCCCGATTGGGAAATGGCGATCACCAGGTCTTCTTTGGTGAGCAGAGGATCGGCATAGCGAAACTCGCTGGCGAGAGATACTTCCACCGGGATCCGCGCTAATTTTTCGATGATCTGTTTGCCCAGCAAACCCGCATGGTAGGCCGATCCACAGGCTATGATGCGTAAGGTGCCGGTTACCTTAAAGGCATTGCCTAATTCTTTGAAAAGGATGCCGTTTTTCAGGTATCGGCGGATGGTTTCCTGCACCACTTGGGGCTGCTCGGCGATCTCTTTTGCCATGAAATGATCATAGCCCGCTTTGCGCGCCGCCTGCTCATCCCAATCGGCGGTGGAGAGTGCCTTTTCCATGGGTTGATCCTGCGCATCGAAAAAGAGAATTTTCTCTTTGGTGATCTCGGCCAGTTCCCCTTCTTCGGGGAGGTAATAGGCGCGGGTATATTTCAAAATGGCAGGGATATCCGAGGCAATGAAATTCTCCTGCTCTCCCTTGCCGATGATCAGAGGGCTGTTTTTGCGAATGGCGTAAATTTTGCCCGGCTGATCCTCGAAAAGAATGCCCAGCGCATAGGAACCTTCCAGCAGATTGCAGGTTTTTCGAATGGCGGTGCGGGGGTCTTTTTCATAAAAATGGGCAAGCAGCATGGCAATCAGCTCGGTATCGGTATCGCTGGCGGGGAAAAGCCCCTTTTCGGCAAGTTTTGCCCGCAGATCCTGCTCGTTTTCGATGATTCCGTTATGGACCAAAACCACCTTGCCGCACCGATGGGGATGGGCGTTGCGATCCTCCGGTGCACCGTGAGTGGCCCAGCGGGTATGGCCGATGCCGGCAAAAATCTTTTCGGCGGATGGGGGGATGGTTTCTTCCAACGCCGCCACCTTACCTTGCTTTTTATAGATTTCGATTTTTCTTTGATTGGCCAGAGCAATACCGGCCGAATCATAGCCTCGATACTCTAATTTTTTTAAACCGCTGAGCAATACCTCAGCGGTGCCCTGATCTCCTGCATATCCAATGATTCCACACATATTTATTTCAACCCTTTCTTTCCGCGTTATCTTTAGGTTGCAAAATAAACTGTTTTATTATACGCTTTGATCTGAAATTTGATGTTGCAACCTCTGCGGTTCGTTTGAAAGTATAGGGAAGCAGAGAAACTTTTGCAACCAAGCCAACCTTGCAATTTTTCGCAACCGAAGGTGGCAAAGATAAAGTGTGAAATTCACCAAAAAAATACATAAAGTTTTGTTTGGTTTCAACAAATCGTTGAAAAAGGACCAAAATTATTTTAAAAACCGCAATATCTTTATTGACTTTCGCTAAGTTTTAAAATATAATACTAATATATATCATCGGTGTATTATATCTATTGCAAAATCTCAGGATTTTGTCTTAGCATTGATCGCCGATCGACGTTCTTGACAGGAGGTTGTAAGAATGAAGAACATCAAGAAACTGTCTGCCGCATTATTGGCTGTCGTTATGCTTGTATCCATGCTTTCCTGCATGGTGCTGAGCACTGCTGCAGCTTCTTTTAATGTCGGCGAAGGCCCGGTTACCATCGAAAAGGTCGAGAGTGGCTCGGGAATCGTTGTCGGCGGTAAAGCACTGCCCAACGGTGTGCGTGTTGTCAACAGCAGCTGGAAGGGCGCCAAGGGCGATGTTACCATCAAGCTGGGCGGCATCGCTTATCGCTGCAGAATGGGTGAAACTGCTTTCGCCGATCTGCTCGATGCGACCATCGCTGCAAAGGCAAACGATACGATCTATGTTGCCGCAGGCGTATATGAAAATGGTATTTCCATTAATGTCGGCGGTCTGAAGATCTATGGTCCTTATGCCGGCGTCAACCCCAACGATAGCTACGATCTGGCTTGGCCCAACTGGGAGCGTCCCGCTGCTGCCGATCCTAATGGGAGCACCGAGGATGAGGCGGTTTTTACCGGTTCCATCACCGTTTCCAAGAAGGGCTCGGATCTGACTATTGAAGGTATGTATTTCGGCGGCGCCAGCGGTTTTATCACCGCTCCCAACATGACCGGTAACGAAAACTATCGCTACGGTACATATCTCTATAACAATATCGTCAATACAAGCAAAGGTCAGTTTATCTATTATTCCGGCGGTCATAGCCCCAACTTTGAATTCAAGTACAACCGTGTTCTGAACGCTGTTGTTTTGGCCGACTATGCGGGTATGATGGATGTTGTTATTTCTGATAACTACCTCAACCTGAAGGGTACCACCTTTGATCTGAAGCGCGTTACCGCCGGTTCGATGGGTTCTTATGCTTTGATCGAGAATAACTACTATGAGAACTGCAACGGTATCTTCTATATGCATACCGGCGAGACCTGCACCGAGACTTTGGCTTATACCGCCATCGTTCGCAATAATATCGTCAACGATATGGGTCCTGTTGCCGTTTTGAAGAATGCCTTCTATGCCCGTAATACCCTGCCCGGTACCAACATTCAGTTCACCGGCAACACCATCTACGGCATGGAAAGCGGCGTAACTGCTTTTGAGTTCCCCTTCTATGCTTCGCAGGAGAACCCCAGCCGTTTCCGCCATATCATTAATATCAATGAAAACTACTTTGATATTCCCGAAGATGCCATGTTTATCGAATCCGATAATAATGGTATCATTGATTGTTCCTATAACTACTATACCTCTCCCATGAACCTCGATCGGGTTACTAAATATGAGTTTGCGAACCTGATTCTCTATCCTTATTATAATAGCCCTGAGATGACAAAGGATGATGTTTCCGGCGGTCCTCGTTTTAAGGCTGTTATGCCCGGCGCATATGTAGACGAAGAGAACCGCATCATCACCATCGATATTTCCTACACCGCCCCTGAAGCGGCAGGCAAATTGGATGCTACCAAAGCCCTCACCGTTGAAGATGGTGCAACCTGGAAACTTTATGAAGAAAAGACTTTGGAAACCGAAGTGCGTGAAAAGGTCATCTTCTACGATGCAAAGGATCCTTATTATTATGCAGAGATCACCAGTGCCGACGGCACCGGCAGTGCAGTCTATGAGATTCGCCTGGTCACCGCTCCCGGCATCTATGCCGATCTGGTTGACCTTACCTTTGACGGCACCATCCTGAATCCCACCTTCCGCGGCGGTAACGCCCTGATCTATGATCTGGATACCTTGAAACCCAATACCGCGATCATGGATGTGGATATTAAGGTCTCCTTCGGCGCAAAATATACCCTTTATTCCGATGCCACCATGGAAACCGAATTGAAGGAGATTCCTTCCTATATTCCTTATGATGGCTATAAGTTCTATGTCTTTGTGGAAGCCGAGGATCCCACTGCGGCGCAGAATGTTTTCAGCGTAGAGCTGAACCGCTCCAAGTCCACTGTTTATGATCCCAGCGTTGTTGCGCTGAAGAGCCCCGCAAACGGCGAGTATCAGCTGCGCATCGACCGTTGGAATCCCAATCAGCTTTATATGGCTTATAAGTGTGATTACCTCATGAGCAAGGCTACCTTTGATTTTGAGGTAACTCCCGGTGCCGCTTATGTCTTATATGAAGATGCGGCAATGACCAAAGCCCTTTCCTCTTCCGCGGATGTGAAAGAAATTGCTCTGAAGCCCGGCACAAACACCTTCTATGTTAAGGTTACTGCCGCTGATGGCTCCAATGTTATGAAACTGGTTGTTGAGAACGAGACCAAGTCCTCCGATGCTACCATTACCGGTGCAGCCGGTCTGACCACCGTTATCAATGATAATAAGATCATCATTCAGGGCGGCGGCAACTCCATGTCCATCGCTTTCGACACCAAAAATCCTTATGCGGTTGTCAACGCTTTTGCAGACTCCGCCAAGAAGGTTAAGTTGGACTACACCTCTACTCCCGTTGAAGGCGAGCCCAATCGCATCATTGATAAGCGCACCTTCAAGCTGGATATCACCCATGCCACCTCCAATTATTATCTGGAGTGTGTGGCTGAAGACGGAACCAAGCAGGATTACCTGCTGGTAATTGAAAAATTAGTCAATACCTATACTTATAAGGATGTATCGGATGAGGCCTGGTACGCAAAGTATGTTGAAGCGGCCACCGCTAAGGGCATCGTTGTTGGTTCTCCTTCCGGTAAAGACTATTATTTCAATCCCGAAAACAATACCTCCCGCCAGGAAATGGCAATCGTAGCCACCCGCCTGCTGGGTATCAATACCGAAGCATTTAATAACGTTGAGTTGCCCTATTCCGATAAGGCCTCCATCGCCGATTGGGCGCTGGGTAACGTTAAGGTCTGCTACACCACCGGCATCATGATCGGTGCAGACGGCGCTTTCAAGCCCAACGACAATATCAGCCGCCAGGAAGTTATGGTAATGTTTGCCAGAATGTATAACATCACCGGCAGTTATGATCTTACCTCCTTTGCGGATCATGCCGATGTAGCATCTTGGGCGAAGGCTTCTGTTGAAGCAGTTGTTGCTTCCGGCCTGATCGTCGGTAAGGACGATGGTAAGCTGCATCCCAATGCTCCCATTACCCGCGCAGAGTTGGCAACCATTATTGCCAGAGTATAATTTCCTATTTATAATAATGAAGAAGGGACGTTGTCCCTTTGAGATGGAGGTAACAGAATGAGAACAATTAAAAGTCTGTTGGCCGCCGTATTAATGGTCGTGATGATCGCCTGCATGAGCGTTTCCGCTTTTGCTGCATACGAAGAAGTCGTATATGACGATGTTAACGATATGTACGGTGTTGTCATGAAAGAAAGCCAGATCCTGCCGATCCGCTTTGTTGACAAACTTGGAATTATTCCCGCCAGCCATAACGGCAGTTTCAGCGGTAGCGATAACGTTTCCCGCGGTGAGGCGGTTCGGATCGCCTATCGTATGCTGCATTATGACTATGATGAAGTAGCCCTTTATGCAGAAAATATCGAAACCGGGTTTGATCAGATGAACGATGGCGACCTTGGTGACGTATTCCCCCTCAGACCCTATATTGCATGGGCCGAGGATTATCAGTTGGTGAACAGCGAAGATGTTCCCGATAAGAAGTTTGAGCCTGCCAAGCCCATCAGCGGCGAAGAGTTCATCACCTTGATCACCAAGGTGGTGGGCATCTCCACCGGCGAGGATAATGCTGATGAGTATACGGCATTCCAGGAGATCATTTTGGACGGTACCGATATTGATGCAGACAGTACTGCTGTCAGCCGTGAGCAAGCGGCCGTTATCGTTGCCCGCGCCATGCTCTATGATCCCAACTTCGGCGAAGTAAACGATGATCTCTTCACCACCTTTGCAGACTACGACGGCAACCGCATCACCTGCCTTGCCACCGAGATCTATGGTTGCAGAAAGACCACTTTGTACATCCGCGCCACCGAGAACCGCCCCTTGAACTATGAGAATATCACCAAGGATGTGCTGTTCTCCAACGGTGTTCAGGTGGATCTGGGCGCAGATCTGAGCTCCTTTATCGGGTTCCAGACCGATGTTATCTATCTGGATAAGGATGAATCCTGCACCTATACCGAGGATGAAGATCTTCTGACCTATCAGTTGGCTTCTCCCTTTGTTAATAACGTTCCCATCAGCGACCTGAAAGTAATCGATTTTACGAAGATCGGTGATGAGTCGTCCTTTGGTATCTTTTCCAACGCCCAGCTTTATCTCAACGATGATGTTTGGCCGATGGAAGAGCTTTATAAGATAACCGAAACCATTTCTTATGTCGATTTTAAAGAGGCAAAGGAAATTCCTACCCGCCCCAATCTGGAGGTCTATTTTGTTCAGCATAGTGCCGACGAAAATGTAGACTTGGTTCTGGCAACCGAGTGGATCCCCGGAAAGCTGATGACCGTTACCGATAATCATGTTGCGGTTTATAGCTATTATGATAATAAGGTTCAGATCTTCGATGATAACGATGTCGTTATGACCAATCTGGCCAACCCCAAGAGCGGCGACTATGTCAACTTCTATGTTTCCAACGGCAAGTTGCATCTCACTGAAGGAACCACCGTTATCCTGGATGAGTTCAGCATCGATGGTTCTACCATGCTTTGCAAAGAGAAGGGCGCTGAAAAGAGCGGCAGCTATAATGCCCATTCATTTGTCAATGCTCTGCGGATGCCTGCCAATAAGATGAAGGGTCCCTTTGTTGCAGTTTTGGATAACACCAAGTCCAGCTACATTGCCGTTGAGGAAATGGCCGCAACCGAGGAGATCGCTGTTGAGATCCTGGATGTTATGGCAAATGACGACGGTGTTCATGCCGATCTTTGGGTTCGCGAAGTGAAGAGCGGTGAAGAATACGATCTCTCCGTTGAGATCGCCCGCATCTCTTCCACCACCGGCCGCATTGATTACGGCAGCCTGTTTACTTACTATATCACCGAAGGCGGCGATATCTATATGGACGGTATCGATCCCATCACCACCACCGTTATCGAGACCGAGGATTACTTCATCCTCGATAGCGATACCAAGTACCTCAAGGCCGAGGGCTATGTATCCGATACAGATACCCTTAAGGTCGGCGAAGCCACCATCTATGTGGATCGCTATGAAGGTGTTTGGGCCTCTGTGAAATAATTAAAACCCAATAAAAAGCGGAAGAGCAGATGCTCTTCCGCTTTCTTGCGTTTTTCTCAAAAAACGGAGGGGGTTCGACAAATTTTACTTGATTTTTGTATTTTTTTAATCTATGATATATAACAACATCTTGTGTTTAAATGAAATAAAAAGTAATATATCTTGTATTTTCCTATTGACATTGCCCCATATATCGTGTAGAATAGTAGATGTCCCCGCAATATGCGGGGTTTTTTGTGGAAAGGAGCGCGAAAGATGACGATCGAAGGGCTTCAAAAGCTCACTTTGCTGGATTATCCCGGCCGAACCGCCTGTACCGTTTTTTTAGCCGGTTGCAATTTTCGATGCCCCTTTTGCCATAACTTTGAATTGGTTGCCAAACCTGCCGCTCCCCTGATGACCGATGAAGAATTGCTGGCCTATCTCGAAAAACGCAAAGGCCTTTTGGATGGCGTTGCCATTACCGGGGGAGAGCCGCTTTTGCGCAAGGAACTTCCCGAGCTGCTGCGTAAGGTCAAGGCTCTGGGCTATGCCGTTAAATTGGATACCAACGGAAGCTTCCCCGCAAGGCTTAAGGAGCTGGTGGAGGAAGGGCTGGTCGATAACGTGGCGATGGATGTGAAGAACGCTCCCGCGCGCTACGGCGAGACGGTCGGCTTTTTGAAACTGGATCTGGCGGCCATCGAGCAAAGTATTGATTACTTATTAACTGACGTGGTGGATTATGAGTTCCGCACTACCATCATTGAGCAGTTCCACGGACCGGAGGAAATGGATGAAATTGCCCGCCGCTTAGCCGGGGCAAAGCGTTATTTTCTTCAGCAATTTAAATCTTCGGAGCGGGTTCCCGATGGGGGGCTTACTCCGCCCACCTATCAGCAGATGCAGGACTATCTGAAGATCGTGCGCGTCCATGTTCCTGCAGCCGAGCTGAGAGGCGTGGATTAAAAATGTTTAAAATTTTAAGATAAATGTGTAGGAGGAAGAACCATGTATCACGTAATTAAGCGCGATGGTGCCGAAGCTGATTTTAATATTGCCAAGATCAGCGTTGCCATCCAAAAGGCATTTGATGCCGTAGGCAAGGAATCCCACCCCAGCATTATTGACCTTCTTGCCCTGAAGGTAACCGCCCATTTTGAAAATAAGATTAAAGACGGTAAGATCGCCGTTGAAGACATTCAGGATAGCGTTGAAGCGGTTTTGAGCGAATCCGGCTATGCCGATGTTGCCAAGGCCTATATCCTTTACCGTAAGCAACGGGAAAAGGTGCGCAACCTCAAGACCACCTTTTTGGATTATAAGTCCCTGGTGGATAGCTATGTCAACGTTACCGACTGGCGTGTGAAGGAAAATTCCACCGTTACCTATTCGGTCGGCGGCCTGATCCTTTCCAATAGCGGCGCGATTACCGCCAACTATTGGCTGAGCGAGATCTATGATGCAGAGATCGCCGATGCTCATCGCAATGCCGATATCCATATCCACGATCTTTCCATGCTCACCGGTTATTGCGCCGGTTGGTCCTTGAAGCAGCTCATTAAGGAAGGCTTGGGCGGCGTTCCCGGTAAGATCACTTCTGCCCCTGCAAAGCATCTGGTTTCCCTTTGCAATCAGATGGTCAACTTCTTAGGGATCATGCAGAATGAATGGGCGGGTGCTCAGGCATTCTCCTCTTTTGATACTTATCTTGCCCCCTTTGTTAAGGTGGACAACCTGACCTATTGGGAGGTTAAGAACTGCATTCAATCTTTCGTTTACGGTGTAAACACCCCCAGCCGTTGGGGTACCCAGGCGCCCTTCTCCAATATTACTTTGGACTGGACCGTTCCTGCCGACCTGAAGGATCTTCCTGCCATCGTCGGCGGCAAGGAGATGGATTTCACCTATGGCGATTGCAAGAAGGAAATGGATATGATCAACCGCGCCTTCATCGAAACCATGATCGAAGGCGATGCCAACGGCCGCGGTTTCCAATACCCCATCCCCACCTATTCCATCACCAAGGATTTCGATTGGTCTGAAACCGAGAACAATAAGCTTCTCTTTGAGATGACCGCCAAATACGGCACTCCCTATTTCTCCAACTATATCAATAGCGATATGGAGCCCAGCGATGTGCGCAGTATGTGCTGCCGTTTGCGCCTGGATCTGCGCGAGTTGCGCAAAAAGTCCGGCGGCTTCTTCGGTTCCGGCGAGAGCACCGGCTCGGTTGGCGTTGTTACCATCAACCTGCCCCGCATTGCCTTCCAATCTGCCAGCGAGAAGGAATTCTATGCCCGCCTGGATAAGCTGCTGGATATCTCTGCCCGCTCCTTGCATATCAAGAGAACGGTGATCACCAAGTTCCTGGATGAGGGTCTTTATCCCTATACCAAGCGGTATCTGGGCACCTTTGCCAACCATTTCTCCACCATCGGCTTGGTCGGCATGAACGAAACCGCCCTGAACGCCTGCTGGCTCCGCAAGAACCTCACCACCGAGGAAGGCCAGAAGTTTGCCAAGGATGTTTTGAACCATATGAGAAACCGTCTCTCCGATTATCAGGAAGAGTATGGCGATCTTTATAACCTGGAGGCTACTCCTGCCGAGTCCACCTCCTACCGCCTGGCGAAGCACGATACTGCCCGCTTCCCCGGCATCATTACCGCCAATATGGACGGTACTCCCTATTACACCAACTCCTCCCATCTGCCTGTTGGCTATACCGAGGATATCTTTACCGCTCTGGATCTGCAGGATGAGCTGCATACCCTCTATACCTCCGGTACGGTATTCCATGCTTATATGGGCGAAAAACTGCCCACCTGGAAATCCTGCGCTGATCTGGTGCGCAAGATTGCCGAGAACTATCGCCTGCCCTATTATTCCATGAGCCCCACCTATTCGGTCTGCAAGAACCACGGTTATATTACCGGTGAGCAGTATACCTGCCCCCATTGCGGAGAAAATACTGAGGTCTATAGCCGCATCACCGGTTACTATCGCCCCGTTCAGAACTGGAACGACGGTAAGGCCCAGGAATTCAAGGATCGCAAGCTCTATGATCAGCAGATCGCCATCAATAAGGTGCCGACCAGCCATGCCTGCGGTTGCTGCGGCGGGGATGCCGAGCCTGAGTTGGTGGGCGGCAATCGGATCATGCTCTTTACCACCCAGACCTGCCCCAACTGCAAGATGGCGGCGGCACTCTTAGATCAGGCAGGAGTTGAATATGTTAAGCTGGATGCCGAGGCGGCCGAAAACCGCGCTTTGGTGGATGCTTATCAGATCAACCGCGCGCCCACCCTCATTGTTGAGACCGATGGCGGCATCGAGAAGCTGACCAACGCTTCCGAGATCCGCGCCTACCTGAAGAAATAATCGGAGGGAATCCATGTTTGATACCATTATTATCGGCGGCGGAACCGCCGGTATGACCGCGGCGATCTATCTGCTTCGGAGCGAGAAGAAGGTTCTTTTGCTGGAATCCACTGCTCTGGGCGGTCAGATCACCGCCTCTGCCCGCATCGAAAATTTCCCCGGCTTGTTTGGGGTGAGCGGGGTAGAGTATGCCGATCGCCTGGCGGAGCAGATGTTTGGCTTCGGCGGCGAGATCGATCCCGTTGAGGTGGAATCGGTGGAAAAGACCGCCGAGGGCTTTACCGTTCGCTCCACCGATGGGGATGAATATCAGGCGAAAAGCATCATCATTGCCAGCGGCGCCGCTCATCGCCATTTGGGCGTTGAGCGGGAAGAGGAGCTGGCGGGAATCTCCTATTGCGCGGTTTGCGACGGTGCCTTTTATAAAGGCAAGGAGGTCGCGGTAGTCGGCGGCGGCAATGCCGCCATCCAATCCGCCCTTTCTTTGGCGGAGCTTTGCAGCAAGGTAACGCTGATCCATCGCCGCGATGGTTTTCGCGCCGAGCCCCTTCTTTTGGAGCGGTTGCGTTCCAAAGAGAATGTGGAATTCCGCTTAGGTGCGGTTGTTTCCAGGCTCAATGGGGAAGGGAAGCTTTCTTCGGTGGAGCTGACCTATGCCGACCATACCGAGGAGATGGCTTTGGACGGGCTTTTTATCGCCATCGGCCAGCAGCCTGCCAATGGGCCCTTCGCCGCCCTTTGCGATCTGGATGAGCAAGGGTATATCGATGCGGGGGAGGATTGCTGCACCAAGACCCCCGGCGTTTATGCGGCGGGCGATTGCCGCAAAAAGAAGGTGCGCCAATTGGCCACCGCCGCCGGCGACGGCGCGGTTGCAGGCCTTGCGGCCGCTGCCTATCTGGATAATCTTTAATATAAAAACGGAAGGAGTTTTCCTTCCGTTTTTTATGTTGCGAACCCTTGATAATTGTGCTATATTATAAGGTAGAATATAAAGATGGAGTAGTAGGATGATCGATAAACCCTATTATGTTCCTGCCGAGGGCTGTCGGACGGAATTTATAGAACGAAAAAGCAGATTTATTACCACCTTGGCGCGGGTGGAAACGGTGGCGGAAGCGGAAGCTTTTTTGGCCAAGATCCGCGCCGAGTTTCCCGATGCCACCCATAACTGCGCCGCCTACCGCATCAAAGACCCTCTGGTGGAGCGGTTCTTCGACGATGGCGAGCCGGGGGGAACGGCGGGGATGCCCATGCTGGACGTTTTGAAAAAGCAGGAGCTATTTGATGTTGCGGTGGTGGTTACCCGCTATTTCGGCGGCATTTTGCTGGGCGCCGGCGGGTTGGTGCGTGCCTATTCCAAGGGCGCGGCCGATGGTGTCCGTGAGGCAGGGCTTGCGCTGATGGAAAAGGGCGTGCGGCTGGAGCTGAAATGCGGCTATCACCTTTATGATCGGGTCCAGCGGATGCAAGAGATGCAAAGGGCGGAGATCTTGGCCACCGATTTCGGGGCAGAGATCCGCATCGAGTTGATGCTTCGGGCTTCGGAAGAGGAGCAACTTGCCAAAAGCTTGGCCGATCTTTCGGCCGGAACGGCCGCTTTGGCCCGGCTGGAAGAATTGTTTTATCCTTTCAAAACAATTTGTTAACAATTTCTTCACCCATTTTTGAAAAGGAAAAGTTATACTGTCTATAAGAAATAAAGTAGGAAGGTATATTAAATGGCCAGGATCTTAGTTGTCGACGATGAACAAAATATCTGCGAACTTTTAACCCTCTATCTGGTGAAAGAGGGGTATACCGCCGAGACCGCCGGCGACGGCGAGGAAGCGATGCGCAAATTTGCCTCTTTTAATCCCGATCTGATCTTGCTGGATATCATGCTTCCCAAAAAGGATGGCTGGCAGGTCTGCCGCAAGATTCGCCAGCAGTCGAATGTTCCCATTATTATGCTTTCGGCCAAGGGCGAGACCTTCGATAAGGTGCTGGGGCTGGAGCTGGGAGCGGATGATTATGTTACCAAGCCTTTTGATTCCAAAGAGGTGATGGCCCGCATCAAAACCGTTTTGCGGCGTGCCGGGGGCGTGGCGGAGGATGCCCGCCAGGAGGTGGAATATCCCGATCTTTTCGTTTCCCTCACCAACTATAAATTGGTGGTGGGCGGAAAGCAGGTGGATGCCCCGCCCAAGGAGATCGAGCTTCTTTATCATTTGGCCAAAAACCCCAATCGGGTCTTCACCCGCGATCAACTGCTGGATGAGATCTGGGGCTTTAAATATTTCGGCGATTCCCGCACGGTGGACGTTCATATCAAGCGGATCCGCGAAAAGCTGGAAGGTGTTTCCGATCGCTGGGCGATCCGCACCGTTTGGGGAATCGGCTATAAATTTGAAACGGTGGAATAAAGCGTGCATAAACGAATATTTCTTCGCTATTTTAATGCCTGCGCTCTGATTATTTTACTTACGGTTTTTGCGCTGGGCTCTATAACGACGGTGGTCTATACCTACCAGAGCGTGCAGGAGCAAGACCGTAATATGGAAAATGCGGCCCAGCGGATCGCTACGATGCTGGAGGATATGCCCAGCAATTATAATATGTTTGTTGGGACAGTAATGGAAGGAGCGATCGAAACCGTCAAGGAGACGATGGGCTGTGATGTTTTGATTGTGAACCGCAGAGGTCAGCTCCTTCAGAGTACCTTGGATGCCGCCCAAGCGGCGGTACTGCCCGAAAGTGCGCTGGAAACGGTGCTGAGCGGGCAGGTTTATCGCAAGCAAAGCGTTTTCATCCGCGAGCAGGGCGATGCCTATACGGTCGGCGTTCCCATTTTAGGCGGCGCGGATGCGGTGAATGGTTGCGTTTTTGTTACCGCCCGCCAGGTGCGGATCAATTCTGCAATGGGGAGCATTCTGCCCATCTTCCTGTTTTGCGGGATCGGGGTTTTGCTGATCGCGGTGGTGATCCTCTATTTTATCACCCGCCAGATCACCCTGCCCCTCAATGAAATGGCGCTGGCGGCCCGCTCCTATTCCAAGGGCGATTTTTCCCGCCGCATCACCGTTACTCCCGAAGGGGAACTGGGTGCCCTTGCCGCCACCTTTAATCAAATGGCGGAAAACCTAAATAAATTGGAGATCACCCGCCGAGAGTTTATTGCGGATGTTTCCCATGAACTGCGCACCCCCATGACTACCATCGGCGGGTTTATCGATGGGATCTTAGACGGCACCATCCCGCCCGAGCTGGAGCAAAAATATCTTCTTTTGGTTTCGGAAGAGGTGCGGCGGTTATCCCGCATGGTAAATAACCTGCTGGATGTGGCCAAGATCCAATCGGGGGAGATCACCTATCGGATGGAGCCCTTTAATCTCACCGAGGTTACCCATCGGGTGATGCTTACCATGGAAGACCGTTTAAAGGAAAAAGGGCTCAAAACAACCTTGAACCTGCCCGAGCAGGAGGTCTTTGCCATCGGCGATCGAGATGCGATCTATCGGGTGATCTATAACCTGGCGGATAACGCTATGAAGTTTACCCCCGCGGAAGGGGAGATCACCCTGAGCCTTTATCGGCAGGGGAATAAACTGCGGTTTTCGGTCAAGAATACCGGCCAGGGCATCCCTGAGGCGGAAGTCGGCAAGATCTTTGAGCGGTTTTATAAAACCGATAAAAGCCGCGGTGAAAACCGCAAGGGCATCGGCCTGGGGCTTTACATGGTCAAAAGCATCATCAATGCCCATCATGAAGATATTTTTGTTGCATCCCGCGAGGGTGCGTTTGCAGAATTTTCTTTCACCTTGAAAGAAGCGCTGGAATTTTAGGAGGAACTATGGAAGATCAAATGAATCCAATGAATCATTCCGTGCAGGAGCCTGCTCCCCGCCCGGTCTACCAACCTAAAGCAGAGAGCAGTTATGCTTATCAAAACCCCAATCCCTATCAGGCAACAGGCAACTATGCCTATCAGCCTGCTCCGAAAAAGAATAGTAATAAGGGGTTGATCATTGCGGCGATCGTTGCCGCTTCGGTAATGTTTCTTTGCTGCGCGCTGATCGTTGGGGTGATTGCCTTTCAGCTGATGAACACCGATTCCGATAAAATCTCTTCCGGCGGCAACTTAATTGAAAATGTTCTTCCCGGCGGCGATGATTCTTCCAAGGATTCCGCTTTGCGGGATGAGAATGCGATCTATGATATGCCGGATATCACCACCGAGCAGAAAAAAGGCGAAGAGCTCTCTTTGGTGGAGATCAATAAAAAGGTAAAAAACAGTGTGGTGGGCATCCTTATCGCCATGGAAGGGTCGGAGGTGGAGTTTTCCGGCTCGGGCTTTATCATCAGCGAGGATGGCTATATCATTACCAACGATCATGTGATCGATGGAGCAACCAAGGTGCGGGTCGTTTTGAGCGACGGAATCACCGAATACGATGCCAAGATCGTTGGAGAGGATGAACGCTCCGATCTGGCAATTTTAAAGGTGGAAGCCAGCGGTTTATCTCCTGCGGAATTGGGCAACAGCGACCAATTAGAGGTGGGGGAAACGGTGGTGGCCATCGGCAATCCTTACGGAATGGAACTGGCGGGAACGGTTACCGACGGTATTGTTTCCGCCCTCAACCGTAAGATCGAGATGAACGGCTCTTATATGACCCTGATTCAAACCAACGCCTCCATCAACCCCGGTAATAGCGGCGGACCCTTGGTCAACGTCTATGGGCAGGTGATCGGCATTACCTCCTCCAAGCTGGTGGCTACCGGTTATGAGGGGATCGGTTTTGCCATTCCCATCAACCATGTGGTTGAGATCTCGGAGGAACTGATCACCTATGGCTATATCAAGACCCGCGCCTATATCGGCATCAGCGGTTATGATATTACCGAAGCCGAAGCCAAATTTAACAATCGGCATCAGGGTATTTATGTCCATTATGTGGATCCCGAATGTGATGCGGCTAAAAACGGCTTGAAGAAGGGGGATATCATCATCGGGTTCAACGGCCAAGAGATCAAAACGATGGTCGAGCTCAACGATCTGAAGGATTCTTTCAGCCCCGGCGATTCCGTTTCAATCAAGATTTGGCGGGAAGGCAAGGAGTTTGAAATCCAAATCACTTTGACCGAGGCATTTGAATAATCTTAAAAAGCGGGCATTGCCCGCTTTTTTGCGTTTTTTCTTGATTTTTCGCAGTATATGTGGTAGAATGGCTGCAAACCAAAAAAAGGAAGTGAATGCTCCCATGAGCAAATTTAAGAGTTTTCTGAAAAGAAAGGATATTGAACTTTCTTGGCAACGGTATTTTATCGATGCCCTCGGCGCGATGGCGCAGGGTCTCTTTTGCTCCCTGCTGATCGGAACGATTATCGAAACCGTTGGTAATCTGAGCGGGTGGGCTTTTCTCAATGAGATCGGCGGCTATGCCAAAGCCATGTCCGGCCCCGCAATGGCCATCGCCATCGGCTATGCTCTGAAGGCGCCCAATCTGGTGCTCTTCTCTTTGGCGGCAGTCGGAAGCGCGGCCAACGGTCTGGGCGGCGCGGGCGGCCCGCTGGCGGTGCTGGTGATCGCTATCCTTGCGGCGGAATGCGGAAAGCTTGTTTCCAAAGAAACCAAGGTGGATATTTTGGTCACTCCGTTAGTTACCATCTTTATAGGTGTTGTTTTATCCGTTGGGATTGCGCCCACCATCGGTAAAGCGGCCAGCTCCTTGGGTCAACTGATTATGTGGGCTACCGAACTGCAGCCCTTCCTGATGGGCATTATCATTTCGGTATTGGTGGGCATTGCTCTTACTCTGCCCATTTCCAGCGCGGCCATCTGCGCTGCCCTCTCCCTCACCGGCCTGGCGGGCGGTGCGGCGGTGGCGGGCTGTTGCGCTCAGATGGTGGGCTTTGCGGTGATGAGCTTTAAGGAAAACCGTTGGGGCGGTTTGGTCTCCCAGGGCTTGGGTACCTCCATGCTGCAGATGGGCAATATCGTTCGTAATCCCCGCATCTGGATCGTTCCGATTGCGGCCTCCGCCATTACCGGCCCTATTGCCACCTGCCTCTTTAAGTTGGAAATGAACGGCCCTGCCATCTCTTCCGGTATGGGCACCTGCGGCCTGGTGGGCCAGATCGGCGTTTATACCGGCTGGGTGGAGAGCGGCCGTGCCATTACCGCCATGGATTGGATCGGGCTTGCGTTGATCTGCTTTATCTTGCCGGCTATCCTTTGCTGGTTGGGCGGAATGCTGATGCGTAAGATCGGCTGGATCAAGGAAAATGACCTGAAATTAGAAGAATAAAAACGGTGATTTTATAAGAGTTTCCGAGGATTTTCTCGGAAACTCTTTTTTGTTTTGTCAAATTCAGGAAATTTTCATTTTTTTCTGAAAAACTATTGATTTTTGCTGTATTTTTGGTATAATTTAAACCAAGTGGAGTCTAAATGGGTGATAAGTGTGTATTAAGTGGGTGGAAAACCCAGGAAGGGAGGTGCATGCATGTCTTATCTGACCGGTTATTACGAAAACTTTGTAGATGAAAAGGGCCGCGTAATTATGCCCAAGAAACTCAAAGAGCAGATGGGTACCGATCTGGTTCTTACCCGCGGTTTGGATGAATGCGTGTATGTACTTACCCGCGAGGCATGGCAGGCTTTGGAAGAAAAGCTTGCCAAGCTCCCCATCTCCAAGGGGCGCAGTGTCAGCCATTTCTTTAATACTTATAAATCGGATGTATCTGCCGATAAGCAGGGCCGCATTCAGCTCCCCATCGCCCTGCGCCGCATTGCAGGGATCGAAGGCAACGCGGTCATCGTTGGCAACGGCAACCGCACCGAGATCTGGAATCCCGATCGCTTCGCCGCGATGGAGCAGGCCTTGGATACCGAGAGTATTGTTGCCGCGATGGATGAGCTGGATTTCTGATGAAAGAGTTTGAACACTTTAGCGTGATGGCCGAGGAGTGCATCGATGCGCTGGCCATCCGACCGAACGGAATATATGTGGATGCCACTTTGGGCGGCGGCGGGCATAGCTCTTTGATTGCCGCAAAGCTGGATCGCGGATTGCTGATCGGCATCGATCAGGATCGGGATGCGATCAAAGCCGCATCGGCGCGGCTTGCTCCTTTTGGGGAGCGGTTTCGAGCGGTGAAATCCAATTTCTCTGCTCTGCGCAATGTTTTGGAAGGGGAAGGGATCCCCGCCATCGACGGTATTATCTTCGATCTGGGCGTTTCCAGCTTTCAGCTGGATGAAGAAAGCCGCGGCTTTTCCTATCGCTTTGATGCGCCGCTGGATATGCGGATGGATCGGGATGCGCCCCTTTCGGCCTATGAGGTGGTCAATACCTATTCCAAAGAGCAATTAACCAAGATCTTATATCAATATGGGGAAGAGCGGATGAGCCCACGCATCGCATCGGCCATCTGCAAGCAGCGCGAGATCGCGCCCATCGAAACCACCGGCCAGTTGGTTCGGTTGATTGAGAAGGTATTCCCCCCCAAGGAACGCTACGGCAATAAGCACCCCGCCAAACGCACCTTTCAGGCGATCCGCATCGAGGTCAACAGCGAGCTTGCGATTTTAGAGCAGGCAATGCGGGATGCGGTGGATCTGCTCAAGCCGGGCGGCAGGATCGTTGTTATGACCTTCCATTCCTTGGAAGACCGCATTATCAAAAATGTTTTTGCTGATCTGGCCTCGGGATGCGTTTGCGATAAGAACCTTCCCATCTGCGTCTGCGGCAGAAAGCCGGTGGTCAAGCAGATCACCCATAAACCGATCACAGCCTCTGCAGCCGAGCTTGCGGAAAATTCCCGCTCCAAGCCGGCAAAGCTGCGGGTTTGCGAAAAGCGATAAATTTTTAGAAAAGGAGAATCTCATGAAGAAATTAAAAATTCGGAGCATCCGCTGGTCTGCGGTACTTTGCATCGCCGCATTTTTAGCCATCGGCGGTTATCTCTTATATAGCCATATCGCCCTCAATGAGGTTTCCAGCGAGCTTTTGGCAGCCAAGCAGCAGCTCACCAAGCTGGAAGGTGAGGCGGGCAATCTGCAGGTTTCCATCGATAGCAAGAATTCCATGGGCGAGATCGAGCGGATCGCCACCGAGGAACTGGGCATGGTGAAGATCGAAAACTATCAGATCCAGACCATCAACCTGCTGACCGACGATACCGTTGAGATCGTGAAGGATACCCCGACCAACGATAGCTGGTGGGATGGTGTTGTTGCGGAATTCAACATTCTGTTGGAATATCTCAGCTAATGTTATAATAGAAGTGAAACGAGAGTGGGAATTTATTCTTACTCTCATTTTGCGCTTTATATAGGGGTAGAAATTTTTGGTTTTTTTGGAAGAAAGGGAGAAAAAATGGGCAAAGGGCCAACCAAATCGATGGTAAACAGAAGCACAGTCATGCTGGGCATTTTTGCAGTAGCTCTGCTGATTTGGATGGCAGGTGTGCTGGTAAAGTATCAGATCGTCAACTATAATTATTATCAGACCAGAGCCATCGCCCAGCAGACGATGGATACCACCCTTTCGGCCAATCGGGGCGCGATCTATAGCCGTAATTATACCGCTTTGGCCATCTCGGCACCGGTGGAAACGGTCTATATTGCCCCCAATTCCATCGATGAAGAAGATCAGCGCCTGATTGCTTCAGGACTTTCCGCGATCCTGGAAGTGGATGAGCAGACGATCTATGAAAAGACCCAAAAAAAGAACTACTACGAGCTGATCAAACGGCGGATCGAATCGGATGTTGCCGATGAGGTGCGGGTGTTTATCAAGGAAAATAAGCTGGAGGGTGTGCATTTGGTAGAGGATACCAAGCGCTACTATCCCTATAACAGCCTGGCTTGCCATATTTTGGGCTTTACCGGCACCGATAATGTTGGGCTGGATGGCATCGAATCCATCTATAACGAGTACCTTCAGGGCACCTCCGGCAAGCTGATTACCGCGAAAAATGCGATCGGTACGGAACTGCCCTATGAATATGAAACCTATGTGGCGGCAGAAAACGGCAAGAATGTAGTATTGACCATCGACGAAACGGTGCAATACTATCTGGAAAAGCACCTTCAGGCCGCCCGCTTGGAGCAGCAATGTATTGAGGGCGCGGCAGGAATCGTTATGAACGTCAAGACCGGCGAGATCCTGGCCATGGCCTCCATGCCCAATTATGATCCCAATTCCTACTATACCATCACCGATTCCATGGTGCTGGAGGAGCTGGCGAAGCTGACCGGCGAGGAACTGGAAACCCAGACCAAGACCTATCGGAACAAGATCTGGCGTAATAAATGCATTGTGGATACCTATATGCCCGGTTCCACCTTTAAGATCGTTACCCTCTCCATGGCGATGGAGGAGGGGCTGATCACCCTCAATAATACCTATAACTGCCCCGGCTATATTCGGGTTGCCGACCGCACCATTCGGTGCTGGAAATCGGGCGGTCACGGCCATCAGACCCTGGCCCAGGCGATTCAGAATTCCTGCAACCCCGCATTCATTACCATCGGCGCGAATGTGGGCGCGGAGAAGTTTGTGCAGTATTTTAAGACCTTTGGTTTGATGGAACGCACCGGCGTGGATCTCACCGGCGAGGCGAGCGGCATCTGGTTCTCCAATTTCCAAGAGGTGGAATTGGCAACCGCATCCTTCGGCCAGAACTTTAAGATCACCCCCTTGCAGATGATCACCGCAGTGGCCGCCGCCAGCAACGGCGGAAAACTGGTCACTCCCCATGTGGTTAAAGAGATCACCGAAACCCAGGAAGACGGCACCGAAAAGGTGGTCAAAAGCTTTGAGCCCGAAATCAAGCGGCAGGTCATCTCCGCCGAAACCAGCAAAACCGTCTGCGATCTTTTGGAGGAAGTGGTTTCGGTCGGTTCGGGTAAAAACGCTTATGTGAAGGGCTATCGCGTGGCCGGTAAGACCGGTACCTCCGAAAAGATCGATGAATATGTTGCAACCGGCGAGAAGAATTATATTTCTTCCTTCATCGGATTTGCCCCTGCCGACGATCCTGAATATGCCATCCTTGTTATGCTGGATACTCCCACCAACGGCGAGATCTACGGCGGTATCATCGCCGCCCCCGTTGCCGGCGATATTTTGGCTGATATTCTGCCCTATCTCGGGGTTCAGCCCCAATATACCGAGGAAGAATTGCAAACATTGGATATTGCCATTCCCTCCCTCATCGAGCAACCCTTGGCTACTGCTGAGGCGACCCTCATTGATAAAGAGATCAAATATAAAGTGGTGGGCAACGGCGATACCGTTACCGCCCAGATGCCCGAAGGCGGCACCACCATGCCCCAAAGCGGCACCATGATCCTCTATACCGGGGATGAAAAGCCCTCCAAGAGGATCACCGTTCCCAATCTGGTAAACTATTCGGTAGCAGGCGCTACCAATGCTATCAAGCAGGCAGGGTTGAATGTTCGCGTGGTCGGTAATGCGAATACAAACTCCACTGCACTGGTTATTTCCCAATCCCCTGCCGCAGGCGAGGTGGTGGCGGAAGGAGCGGTCATCACCATAAGAACTAACAGTTCCGAAGGCGTTTCCAGCATGTAAAATGCGTGCATATTTCGGCATCTTTCGCTTTTTTCCCGCTTGAAGGGCCGATGCCCGTCTGCGCGGAAAGAAAAGCAGAATCGATCCAAAATCTGCCCGCATTTATTGCGGAGTTTAAATAAACCCATCTGCAGTCGCGCCAAGGAAAAATCATCCAAAGTATTTCCGCTTTTTAAGAATGAGGCCCACTATGGCGCGGAAAGAAAAGCAGAATCGATCCAAAATCTGCACACATTTTGATGTTAGATTGATAAACTCCATAAAGGAGGAATTGAAAATGTTATTATCCGAATTATTAAAGGGTGTTGAAACCTTAAATACCTATACCGATCGGGAGATCGGCGGGATCACCTATGATTCCCGCGCGGTGGAGGAAGGGTGGCTGTTTTGCGCCATTCCCGGCGAGACCTTCGACGGCCATCAATTTACCGCCGCGGCGGCGGAAAAGGGTGCTTCGGTCATTCTGGCCGAGCAGACAACAGACCATACGGCCGATGAAGTGCTGGTGGCGGATACCCGCATGGCCTTTCAGCAGGTCTGCGCCAATTTCTTTGGCCATCCCGAGCAGAAAATGAAGTTTCTGGCGGTAACGGGGACCAACGGAAAGACCTCGGCCACCCAGTTTATCAAAAGCATTTTAGACGGCATGGGCCTCAAAGCGGGCTTGATCGGTACCGTTTATAATCAGATCGGCGATCAAAGCTTTCCTGCCGCCTTCACCACCCCCGAGCCCTATCAGCTCTTTGCTCTTCTGCGGCAGATGCAGGAGGCGGGAGTGGAGATCGTTGTTATGGAAGTTTCATCCCAGGCCATGGATCAGCGGCGGGTGGATAGCCTGCCCTTTGCGGTGGCAGGTTTCACCAATCTGACCCAGGACCATCTGGATT
>JAZODI010000123.1:0-17216 GCA_045596965.1 Eubacteriales bacterium
AACAGAAACGCCCATGGTGAAGGTCAGGTGATCCAGACCCTTACCCATCATCTTCTTGGTCTTCATGCCTTCGGGAGCAGCAGCAACCTCATCGGCGTTCAGAGCGAAGGGGCGGATAACGGCATGGGGGCAGACCAGCGAGCACTGGTTACACTCGATACAGTTTTCAGGGATCCACTGGGGAACATCAACAGCAATACCGCGCTTCTCGAAAGCAGCAGCACCCTGCTCCATATGACCGTCGACATACTTTTCAAAAGCAGAAACGGGGAGCTTATCGCCCTTTTGAGCGTTAACGGGGATCAGGATGTTCTCAACGTATTCCTTCAGGTCTGCGCGATCGCAATCAACGGAAACGGCAACAGCCTCATCCTTCGCATCCTTCCAGGAAGCGGGGATCTCGACCTTAACCGCGCTATTGGCACCGGCCTCGATCGCCTTATGGTTCATGTCAACGATATGCTGACCCTTCTTGCTATAAGAAGCGGTAGCGGCATCCTTCATATACTGAATCGCTTCAGCTTCGGGAATTACCTGAGCGATCTTAAAGAAGGCAGACTGCAGAACGGTATTGATTCTGCCGCCCAAGCCGATCTCACGACCGATCTTGATACCGTCGATGATATAGAAGTTGATATCATTTTCAGCCAGATACTTCTTCACGTTGGCGGGAAGTCTCTCATCCAGCTCTTCCACAGACCAGGGGCAGTTCAGCAGGAAGGAGCCGCCCTTCTTGACTTCGGATACCATATCATACTTATCGATATAAGAAGGATTATGGCAGGCAACGAAATCAGCCTTGGAAATGAAGTAGGTAGACTTAATGGGGGTATCACCAAAACGCAGATGGGAGATGGTAACACCGCCGGACTTCTTGGAGTCGTATGCAAAGTAAGCCTGGGCATACTTATCGGTATGGTCACCGATGATCTTGATGGAGTTCTTATTGGCACCGACAGTACCATCGGAACCCAGACCCCAGAACTTGCAGGAGATGGTGCCTTCGGGAGCGGTATGGATGTCCACATCCTCCAAGGACAGATCGGTAACGTCATCAACGATGCCGATGGTAAAGCTGTTCTTGGGCTCCTCAGCCTTCAGGTTCTCATAAACTGCGGCGATATTGGCAGGGGTAGTATCCTTAGAACCCAAGCCATAGCGGCCGCCGACGACCTTAACATCCTTGAACTCGGTACCGGCCAGAGCGGTAACAACGTCCAGATAGAGGGGCTCGCCCAGCGCGCCGGGCTCCTTGGTACGATCCAGAACAGCAATCTTCTTAACGCTCTTGGGCAGAACGGCAAGCAGATGCTTGGTGGACCAAGGACGATACAAACGAACCTTAACAAGACCAACCTTAGCGCCATGAGCGTTGAGGTAATCAACGGTCTCTTCAATGGTATCGTTAACAGAACCCATGGCAACGATAACAAACTCAGCGTCATCCGCGCCATAATAGTTGAAGGGCTTATAGTTGGTGCCGATCTTGGCATTTACCTTATCCATATACTCTTCGACAACAGCGGGAAGAGCATCATAGAACTTATTGCAAGCCTCACGTGCCTGGAAGAAAACGTCCGGGTTCTGAGCAGAGCCGCGGAGAACCGGATGCTCGGGGTTGAGCGCATTCTTACGGAATGCGTTAACTGCATCCATATCCAGCATTTCCTTCAGATCTTCATAATCCCAGATCTCGATCTTTTGCAGCTCATGAGAGGTGCGGAAACCATCAAAGAAATGCAGGAAGGGAACCTTACCCTTAATTGCAGAGAGATGGGCAACAGCACCCAGGTCCATAACCTCCTGAACATTGCTGGCGCAAAGCATAGCAAAGCCGGTCTGGCGGCAAGCCATAACGTCGGAATGATCACCGAAGATGGAGAGGGCATGGGAAGCCAGAGCACGGGCGGAACAATGGATAACGCCGGGCAGCTGCTCACCTGCGATCTTATACATATTGGGAATCATCAGAAGAAGACCCTGGGAAGCAGTATAGGTGGTGGTCAAAGCACCGGCGGCCAAAGAGCCGTGCACGGTACCGGCAGCACCTGCCTCAGACTGCATCTCAACAACCTTTACTTTCTGACCGAATACGTTGATGCGGCCTTCCGCAGCCCACTTATCGGTCATTTCAGCCATTACCGAAGACGGAGTGATGGGGTAGATACCCGCAACGTCGGTGAACGCATAGGATACATGCGCGGCGGCGTTGTTACCGTCCATGGTTTTCATTTTTCTTGCCATAGTGTCCTCCTTATATTGTTTTAAATATAATTACCATCTGCTATTTTAACATGGATTGTCCGCGGTGTAAAGGGTATAAAGAAAGTTTTTTAGAGAAAAAACACAAATAAATTGCATTTTGTTCGTCAAAAAGTTATAATGTTTTTGGAAAAAGGAGGACAACCCCATGGTAGCAAGAATGATGTCCTTCGGTTTGATGGGAATCGACGCCTTTCCCGTTACGGTCGAAGTGGATATAAGCGGCGGCCTGCCGGCCTTCGAGATCGTCGGTCTGCCCGATGCCGCAGTGAAAGAATCCAAAGAGCGGGTACGCAGTGCCCTGAAAAATTCCGGTTATTCTTTCCCCGCCAAGCGGATCACTGTTAATCTCGCGCCGGCGGATATAAAAAAGATCGGTCCGGTCTATGATCTGGCCATGCTGATGGGCTTTTTATGCTGCGATGGCAGCCTTTCCGGCGATTTCGGCGGCATCGGCCTGATCGGAGAACTTTCCCTATTGGGCGAAGTCCGCCCGGTGCGCGGCGTTCTCCCCATGGCGCTTAAAGCGCGGGAAATGGGCTTTCGCGCCCTCATTATCCCTGCCGATAATGCGCCGGAAGTGCAATATATCGATCAGCTTGCCATTTATCCTGTCCGCCATGTGCGGGAGGCGGTGGAATTGCTGATGGATCCTCAAAACGCCCAACCTTTGATGCCCATTCAATTCAAAGCCGAAAATGAAGAGGATTTTCAGATCGATTTTGCCGATGTCAAAGGTCAATTTATCCCCCGCCGCGCCATGGAGATTGCCGCCGCCGGCGGTCATAATCTGCGGATGGAGGGCCCGCCCGGAAGCGGAAAAAGCATGCTTGCCAAGCGGCTTCCCACCATCCTGCCGCCTTTGGAATTTGAAGAAGCATTAGAGTGTACGAAAATCTTCTCGGTTGCCGGTCGGCCGGGGCAGGATCTTTGCCGCACCCGCCCTTTTCGCAACCCGCACCATACTGCGACCTATGTTGCCCTTTGCGGCGGCGGGCAAAACCTCAGCCCCGGAGAACTTTCCATGGCCCATAACGGCGTTCTATTTTTAGATGAACTGCCGGAATTTACGCCCCAGGTCTTAGATTCCATGCGCGCCCCTTTGGAAGATAACGAGATCACCGTTGCCCGCGCCAACGGCACCGTTACATACCCCTGCAACGTGATGCTGGTTTGCGCCATGAACCCCTGCAAATGCGGTTATTTGGGTCATCCCACCAGGGCCTGCACCTGCTCTCCCGGCGAGATCCAGCGCTATCGCCATCGGATCTCCGGCCCCTTGCTGGATCGGATCGATCTCCATGTTGAAGTCCCTGCCATCTCCTATGAAGAACTCAGCACCAAAGCCCCCGGTGAGCCATCGGCCGCCATCCGCGCGCGGGTGATCGCCGCCCGCAAGCGTCAGCAGGAGCGCTATAAAGAAGAGGGGATCAGCAAAAATGCCGATCTCACCTCCCCAATGGTGAAAAAATACTGCAAGCTCTCCTCCGAAGCGGAGCAATTACTAAAACAAAGTTTCGATAAATTAGAACTTTCCGCCCGCGGATACTACCGCATTTTAAAAGTTGCCCGCACCATTGCCGATTTGGCGGGAGCGGATCAGATCGAACTTCCCCATATCACCGAAGCCCTTCGGTTTCGGAATATCCATGATCACGAATAAGAAAAGAGCCTCATGCGAGGCTCTTTTCTTATTCATAATCGGTCGTTACAGTTAAAACGCTGGAGAGAGTACCCTGCTTTCCTTCATAAAGAACCTCTTGCACGGTGTTGATAACGATTTTTTGAATATCCCCCTCTTGGTTTACATAATATTCTCTCGTCTGGGAGGCCATTTCCCGATGGACCCCCTTCTTATCGGTAAAATCCAGCATATCGGTTACAGCGCTGTTTTTGAGGGTAAATTTAATAACCTTCTCCCCCGCCGCTTCTTCCAGGACAACACTTTCTAAAAAATGCTTGCTATAGCGAAATTGATTATCAATACGGAATAACGACAATGTATTAAAATAGTTCTTATCATGCTCCAGCATATTGGCGCTGTCTTCCGTTACATCCAGCCATTCTCCGCCGGAAAAATCCATCTGATAGGCGGCTTTTCCGTCGCCGTAATAAGAAGCGACCAACTCGCTGTTTGCATAATCATTACGCTCAAAGGAAACCCGATTCTCCTCGTCGGTGGTAAAGCTATATTCAATAACACCCAAGGTGTTGCTTTCCTCGCCGACGGTACTTTTGGTCTCGGTTGCCACCGTGATCGCGCCCTTCTTATGGGCAATCGTCTGCAAAACGGCATCTTCATAAGCAGCAAAAGCCGCATCGGTCTCGGGCGTATCCTTAAAGGTATTACACCCGGTCATGCTGCATAATACCAAAATAATTGCAAAGAATAGAATTGTTTTTTTCATGAAATCACCCTTCTGAAAATATATATTTATTATATAATCCATTGCACCCAAAGTCAAGAAGATGCCGCAGGTAAAATAACAAGACCTCCGCCCATTTTTTGGACAGAGGTCTTAATTCATGACTTCAAAAAGAAATCAAGCACCCATCTTATTCAGTTTGACGGTCAGCTTGCTCTTCTTTCTGTTGGAGGTATTCTTCGCAATAATACTCTTTCCGACAGCCTTGTCAATCTTCTTAACAGCAACCTTATATGCTTCGGTAGCCGCAGCCTTATCACCGGACTCAACAGCTGCATCAAACTTTTTGATGAGGGTCTTGAGTTCAGACTTCAGCATTTTATTATGCAGGGTCTTGCTTTCGGTCACCAGAACTCTCTTCTTGGCAGATTTGATATTGGGCATGGGATACACCTCCTTGTCTTCATTTTTCAAATGCTTAAATATTTTAACACCCTTTTTTCATAAAATCAAGTATTTTTTTAAAAAAGAAAGCACATTTTCTGAATTCTTTGTTTTTTTGAAAGAAATATACAAAAGTTCCACAAAGTGTCAAAAATTTTTCGATTATTTTTCTGTTTTTTTCTTGACTTTTCTTTATTTATATCTTATAATATCAATAATTGGTATGATAGGAGTTAAAAATATGTCTGCAGCTTTTCCAATCGATCAAACGCTCCTGTTTGATGCTAAAAACGGTGATGCAGCAGCGCAAAATAAGATCATCCTATCTTTAACTCCCCTGCTGATCCGTTTATCAGCCCGCTACTTTATCATCGGCGGCGATAAAGAAGATCTTTTGCAGGAAGCACGCATCGGGCTGCATAAAGCCATCCAAAGTTATGATGCCGCCAAGGGTGTGGATTTCATTCCCTATGCCAAAACTTGTATTCACAATAATATCATATCTGCAATAAACGAAGCAAAGGCCCAAAAACATGCCGCACTCAACAAATCTGTTGGGTTGGAAAAGGCGGCGCTATTCAGCTATGATAGTCCTATTGATCTTATGATTGTCCGGGAGCAGCTCGAAGCTGTTCTGGCGGGGGTTCAGACCTCCCTCTCCAAATTGGAGCAGCAGGTCCTCTTCCTCTATCTGGACGGTCTTTCCTATAAAAAAATCGCTTCTCAGCTTCGGATCACCGAAAAATCTGTTTCCAATGCCCTTTGCCGCATCCGAAGTAAATTATCATAGTTGAATACCCTAAAAGCGTAGCGAAACCCGTTGCACTCTGAGGGATCAAAAATATTTCACCACGAGAGAGGAAAACACCATGTACGAAGACAAGACACTCACATGCAAAGATTGCGGCAACGAGTTCGTGTTCACCGCAGGTGAGCAGGAGTTCTATGCTGAAAAGGGCTTCCAGAACGAGCCCCAGAGATGCAAAGCCTGCCGCGATGCTCGCAAGACTGCAGCCAGAGGCGCAAAGACCTTCTATGATGCTGTATGTGCCGATTGCGGCGCAGAATGCAAGGTTCCCTTCAAGCCTACCGAAGATCGCCCTGTATACTGCAGCGATTGTTTCGCTAAGAGAAAAGACGCGGAATAAGAGAATAATGGCCACGCCGAAAGGCGTGGCCTATTTTCTTTTTATTCAAAAATTTGCTCCATCAGCCGATTGCTTTCGGGCGGTGAATATACCCAGCGTTCCATCTTTCGATCCGAATAGTAATATGTAAACGGAGTGGGCTTATCAATGGAATCTCCCATATCCACGATAGCCAGCTTGATCTTCATCTTTTCAGGAAGAATGCTCTTGATATATACCCCAACATAGCGATCCACCTCCGCATTTTCCGTCAGTTCCGCCAAGCCGGCGAGATTGGGTGTCAGTTCGACGAAGATTCCGTAATTCTCAATGCTTCGGATAATACCGCCCACCGTTTGCCCCACCTCAAAGTTTCGGGCATTTTCTTCCCAGGTGCCCAAAAGCTCTTTATGGGAAAGAAGGAATCTGCGATTATCCCGATCCACCTGCAACACCACCGCCCGCACGGTCATACCGCAGAGAAAACGATGGTCGGGATGGCGAATACGAGAAACCGAGATGCGGTCGATGGGAATCATCGATATTACCCCACAACCCAGATCAACAAAAGCACCAAACTGCTCCATATGCGTAACCCGCGCATCCACCACCATCCCCGGACGAAGAGTATCCAGCAGATATTCCATGCAACGTTGCTGCGCCTCTCGGCGGGAAAGAAGGGCTACCCGACGGTTACCAAGTTCCATAAAGCCTTTCACAACAAAGCAGATCATTTTATTCACACGAGTGATGATCGCAACATCCTTTACACTTCCCTCTCGAATGCCCATTGCCGCCTCTTCGCGGGGAATATAACCGGTTATGGGCCCTAAATCCACATAAAGATTATGGCCGCTATCGCAGAGCGTGCACCGCGCCTGCAAAATCACCTGCTCCTCGCAGGCACGCATCAGGCTTTGCTCAGATTTTAAATATTGCTGCTCCTCTGCCCGCTCGGTTCCTTCCGGGCGGAATGCTTCCTTTATCATTTTGATCCATTCCTTTCATAGAGTGGATAGCAAATTACCGCACTCCCTTTAATCTTGGTAAAATATATATGAATGGAGGCAAAAATAAATAACTTATTTTGGTAAAGTTACAGTTTGAATAATATATATTATTATGTTATACTAAATATATACTGGTAAAATTTTGGATTTGGAGGAATGATTACACAAAATGGATGTAATGGTTTCGGATATCCTGATTATGAAAAAGCCCCATCCCTGCGGATGCAACCGTTTCAAAGTTTTGCGCATCGGTATGGACTTCAAGATCCGTTGCATGGAATGCGGCCATGAGATCATGGCGCCCCGCCGCAAGATCGAAAAAAATATCAAACGAATCGAGCGTGAAACCAATGATTGAAAAGCTCAAACTCATCGACCAACGCTATGAAGAGATCAACGCTCTGCTTTCCGATCCCGAGATCATCACCGATCAGGCCCGCTATGCCGCGTTGATGAAGGAATATAAGCAGTTGACCCCCATTATCGAAAAATTTCGGGAATACCAAAAGGTGCAGGCCCGTTTTACCGAGGCGGAAGAAATGCTCAAAGAATCCGATCCCGATCTCAAAGAATTGGCCGAAGCGGAATATAAAGAGAATAAAGCCGTAGCCGAATCCTGCATGGAAGAACTCAAAGTGCTTCTGCTCCCCAAGGATGAAAACGACGATAAAAACGTCATCATCGAGATCCGCGGCGGTGCAGGCGGCGAAGAAGGAATGCTTTTCGCGGCCGTTCTCTTTCGGATGTATACCATGTATGCCGAAAGCAAGCGGTTTTCCTATGAGGTATTAAGCGTCAACGATACGGAGCTGGGCGGAATCAAGGAGATCGCATTCTCGGTCAGCGGTGAAGGGGCTTATTCCCGCTATAAATTCGAAAGCGGTGTCCATCGCGTTCAGCGGGTGCCCGAGACCGAAAGCGGCGGGCGGATCCACACCTCTACCGCAACGGTTGCTGTCCTCCCTGAGATGGAAGAGGTGGATTTTGAAATCAACCCCGCCGACCTGCAGGTGGATACCTTCCGCGCCTCCGGCGCGGGCGGTCAGCACGTCAATAAAACCGAAAGTGCCATCCGCATCACCCATCTTCCCTCCGGATTGGTGGTAGAGTGCCAGGATGAGCGCAGCCAACATAAAAACAGAGAGCGCGCTATGAAAATTCTCCGTTCCCGCCTTGCAGACATCGAACGGGAAAAGCAGGAAGCCGCTCTGGCAAGCGAGCGCAAAAGCCAGGTTGGAACCGGCGATCGCAGTGAGCGGATCCGCACCTATAATTTTCCCCAAGGGCGGATCACCGACCACCGCATCGGCCTGACCCTTTATAAATTAGAGCAGGCCCTCAACGGAGATCTGGACGAAATCATTGATGCTTTGATCACCAGCGATCAGGCAGAAAAACTGAAAGGTTCGCAAAATTAATGGAAACAATTATATTTAAAGAAGCAGATGAAGCGGCGCTCAATCAATGCGGTGCCCTTTTGCGCGAGGGCGAGCTGGTCTGCTTCCCCACCGAAACGGTATATGGGCTTGGCGCGAACGCGCTGGATGCCCAAGCGGTGGCCAAGATCTTTCAAACCAAAAACCGTCCTGCCGACAATCCCCTTATCGCCCATATCAGCGATTTTGAGATGATCGTCCAGGTAGCCAAAGAGGTGCCCGAAGAAGTGCGGTTGCTGACCGACCGCTTTTGGCCGGGACCGCTCACGGTGGTGCTTCCCCGGCGAGAGGATCTCCCTTCCATTGTTTCGGCCGGGCTGGATACCGTTGCGGTGCGATGCCCTGAGCATCCCATCGCCCGGGAATTGATCCGCAAAGCGGGCGTTCCGGTGGTGGCACCCAGCGCCAACCTTTCAGGACGGCCCTCCCCCACCTGCCTTGACCATTGCCAAGAAGACCTCACCGGAAAAATCGCCGCTATCATCGACGGCGGAAACTGCACCATCGGCTTGGAAAGCACCGTTTTGCTCCCCTTAGAAAAAAACAGAGTGAAGATCCTGCGGCCGGGCGGAATCACCGTTGATATGCTGGAAGAGGCAGGATTTGAAGTTCTTTTGGATCCCGCCATTCTCTCCCCGGTCAAAAAGGGGCAGAAGGTTTCCTCGCCCGGTATGCTTCACCGCCATTATGCTCCCCAAGCACCGATGGTTATTGTTCAGGGAGAAGCCGAGGCTGTTTGCGCGGCGATTTTAAATAACATGACCGAGGATACCTGGGTATTGGCTTTTGAGGAATATCTCGACCGCTTTCCCCGCGCCCTCTCCTTTGGATCGGAGAAGAATCCTCTTTCTCAATCCCGCGCGCTTTTTTGGGCGCTGAGGGAATTTGACCGCCTACCCTGCAACAAAATTTACGCGATGTATCCCCCCGAAAACGGGGTTGGTCTGGCGGTACGAAATCGGCTGCTGCGGGCGGCATCCTTTCAAATCATTCCTGCTGAAAGGCTGTGATAACACATGATCTTAGGACTGACCGGCTTTAGCGGTGCAGGAAAAAGCACCGTTGCGGCCATCTTTAAAGAAAACGGTTTTTATCATATTGATTGCGACCGCTTGGTGCATGAAGAGGTCTATCAAGACCCGCAGGTGCTCGCCGCCCTGACCGATGCATTCGGTGAGGATATTTTGCAAGAGCATCGATTGAACCGCGCCGCTTTGCGGGCACGCACTATGGGAAATGCGGAAGAATTAAAGAGATTAAACCAAACCGTTATGCCCTTTATTTTAGCGGCGATCCAAGCCAAAATGGATGCCCATTCCAAAGAAAATATTATTCTGGATGCGCCCCTTCTGCTGGAGAGCGGATTGGATCAGAAATGCGATCGGGTTCTCTCGGTGATTGCGGACCGCGAAGAAGCGGCCGAGCGGATCATGGAACGGGATCATCTGCGCCCGGAAGAGGCTGAAAAGCGTCTTTCCAGCCAACACCCTGCCGCATTCTATACAGAGAAAAGCGATTACGTTTTATGCAACAGCGAGGATCTCGAAGCTTTGCACCGGCATACCATGGAGTTAATTCAAAAGATTCATGAAGAAGCATTATAAGGCTTTTGGATACAGCCTGCTGGCGATGGGCATCCTAATTCTTATCATTCTGATGGTCCGCCCCTCCCAAGAGGAATACCAAGTTTGGACTACCCGCTATGCAAAGGAATACAACCTGGATCACGCATTGGTATGGGCTGTTATCAAAACAGAAAGTAACTTCGATCCCGATGCCCGTTCTCATAAAGAGGCCATCGGGCTGATGCAGATCACCGAAGACACCCTAAAATGGGCAATATTGCGGGAAGGCAAGAATGCCGTCTTCACCACCGAAGATCTTTATACGCCCAGGGTCAATATTAAATACGGATGCCTGATCCTTTCTCTGCTGACAGAGGAGTTTCAGGATCAGGACACCGCTCTTGCGGCTTATAACGCAGGGCGGACCAATGTTTTGAAATGGCTGAAGGACAGCCGCTATTCCAAAGACGGCATCACCCTTTATAATACCCCCTACGATGAGACCAACGACTATATCCAAAAAGTCAATCGTTATCGCCTGCAATATCAAAAAACGTTAGGAGAAATGGAATGAGTTTATTCTACGAGACTAAAAGCATCTATGAAAACAGCGAAGAGATCCCTGCCATCTTCGATGCGGCAAAGGGGTATCTTGAATTTATGAGCACCTGCCGCACCGAGCGCAGTTGCACCGCTTATTTCCGCAAAAGAGCAGAAGAAAAAGGCTTTAAACCCTTGGAACGCAATATGGATTTAAAGCCCGGTGATAAATTCTATATTGTTAATCGCGATCGCAGCATCTTTTTAGGTATCATGGGCCAAAAGCCCATCACCGAAGGAATGCATATCGCGGCAGCACATATCGACTCGCCCCGCATTGACTTAAAGCCCTGCCCACTCTATGAAACCGACGGGCTGGCCCTGCTCAAGACCCACTACTACGGCGGGATCAAAAAATATCAATGGACGGCGATCCCCTTGGCTTTGGAAGGCGTTGTTGTCCTGCAAAGCGGAGAGGTCGTTGATATCTCCGATAACGACTATACCTTCTGCATCTCTGAGCTTTTGATCCATCTCTCCCATGAGCAGATGGAAAAGACCGCTTCTAAGGTGGTGGAGGGCGAAAATCTGCGCGTGATCGCAGGAACCATCCCCGATCAAACGGTGGATAAGGATAAGGTGAAATATGCCGTTCTTAAAATTCTCAACGAGAAATACGGCATGACCGAAAAGGATTTTATTTCTGCCGAGCTTTCCCTTGTTCCTAAAATGGCGCCTTCCGAATTGGGCTTTGATAAGAGCTTGATCGGTGCCTACGGGCATGACGACCGCATCTGCGCTTATACCGCGTTTGAAGCCCTGATGCAGATCGAAGCTCCGGAGAAAACAGCCCTTGTTGCATTAGTCGATAAAGAAGAGATCGGGTCAGACGGCGTCAGCGGAATGCAAAGCCAATTCATGGAGTTGGTCTTCGGGCGGATCGCCCGCGGAGAAAGTTTACCGGAGATCTGCAATTTGAGCAAATGCCTCTCGGCGGATGTTAATGCCGCTTTTGATCCCCTCTACCCTGCTCAGACCGAAGCGCAAAACTGCTGCCGCCTGAGCCACGGACCTTGCATCACCAAATATACCGGCGCGCGGGGCAAAAGCGCCACCTCCGATGCCTCTGCCGAAACTATGGCCTTTTTCACCCATCTTTTTGATGCCAACGGCATTCGCTGGCAGACCGGCCTTTTAGGAGCTGTTGATGCGGGTGGCGGCGGAACGGTGGCAAAGTATATGGCAAACCGCAATATCGATACCGTTGATATCGGTATTGGTCTGCTTTCCATGCACGCCCCCTATGAGATCGCCTCCAAGGCAGATATCTACGAAACCATTCAGGCTTTCCGCGCCTTTTTAAAATAAGGAGTTGCTATGAACATCAAAAATGAAATCGGTTTTTATCCCGCTGATATTTTAATTCCGCGAGATGTTGATATGAAAAAATGGAGCGTTGTAGCCTGCGATCAATACACCAGCCAGCCGGAATATTGGCAGCGGGTGCGGGAATATGTGGGCAGCGCCCCTTCCACCCTCAAATTGATCTTACCTGAAGCGGAGCTATCTAAGGCTGATCCCGCAACCGTCAACGCGACCATGGAAGAATATCTTTCAAAGGATATTTTTCAAACCTTAAAAAATTCGATGGTTTATTTAAAACGCACCCAGGCCGATGGCGCTATCCGCCAGGGGCTGATCGGCGCATTAGATCTGGAATGCTACGATTATCACAAAGGATCCAAAACCCTCTGCCGCGCCACCGAAGGAACGGTTGAAGATCGCCTCCCCCCGCGCATCAAGGTGCGGCGGGGCGCCCCTTTGGAACTCCCCCACATTATGGTGCTGATCGATGATCCTTCCCAAACGGTGATCGAGGCTTTAGAGGATAAGATTGACCCCATCCAAAAGATCTACGACTTCGATCTGATCGAGCAGGGCGGGCATATCACCGGCTACCGCATTGAGGATTGCGATCGCATCCTCCAAAACCTTGCCGCTCTCACCGGCGAAGAAGAGTATCCCCTACTCTTTGCCATGGGCGACGGCAACCACTCTCTGGCTACTGCAAAGGCTTGCTACGAAGAGTTAAAAGCAACTTTAGGAGATCAAGCATTGGACCATCCCGCCCGTTATTGCCTGGTAGAGCTGGTCAATCTCCATAGCCCCGCATTGCAATTTGAGCCCATCCACCGAATCGTTGCAGATACCGATTGCGAGAAATTGATGGAACTGCTCGCAGAAGCAGGATTGGAGCAGGGCGGAAATCACGATCAGAAGATCGAGGTGATCCGCAACGGAGAGCATATGCTCTACTCTTTTGCTCGAGCAACCTCCAAATTGGCGGTAGGAAGCCTGCAAAACGCTTTGGATCGCATTGTCCCCGCCATCGGCGGAGAAATCGATTACATTCACGGTGAAGATGTTGTGGAGGATCTTTCCAAGCAGGAGCACGCCATTGGCTTTATCCTTCCCAACATGGAAAAAGAAGAACTTTTTCCCACCGTTATTAAAGATGGTGCTCTCCCCCGTAAAACCTTCTCCATGGGTCATGCCCACGATAAACGGTTTTACTTGGAGTGTCGGAGGATTCGGGAAGAATGAACTACTTTTTAATTATTCTCTTTGCCGCAATCGCAATTCTTTTGCTGGTTGCGGGCCTTTCCTACCGAAACGGTAAGCGATCGCTCTCCATTCAAACCCCCTCATCTGCCGACCGCGACTATTGGAAGGCCATGACGCGAAGGTTTATCAAAGGATCTTTCATTGGTGCCGCAGGCGCCTTCCTTTCTGCCCTGGCCATCGCCTTGAAGATGCCGGTTCCCGCAGAGATCGGATGCATCACTTTAGCGGCCGCTTTTGTTTTTCCCTTGGCGATCCTATGCCGCAAAACCGATTTTAAGACTTGCGCAGAAACAGAAAAACTGCAAAAACGTTGGAAGACCATATTGCTCCTGATCTGCATGGGTTTATTATTGCTTACCCAACTGGTCTTTCAGTATTTCAATAACATAAAAAAATAAGAGTGCCAAAGGCACTCTTATTTTTTACTTTTCTGCGATCCAGGCATCAACCTTGGCTTTAGCGATCCGCTTAATATCCTCTTTGGGATAAATGGAATCCGCACCGCCGTTTACATAGATGAAATACTTATCGTCTTCAGTCTTATATAAGGTTTCCTCATAGCCGGTGGAATCACCGAAACTACCGCTTGTAACCTTTTTGACGATCTCCGCAGTATCCGTATTGTATTCATATTTGCAAATAGTCTTTTTCATTTTTTACGCTCCTTCATTTTGATATATAATATTATAACAAGGAAGATGCCTCCTTTCAACGCTTTTCAAAAAATTCTAAAAAGTAGTAGCATCTTATCCAAAAAAGAGTAAAAAATAGCGCAAAAGCAACAAAGCTTCAGACAATATACGACATTTTCCCCTTAACAAATTATACATGGATTTTTAACACCATCATCTCGACTTTTACCCGCATTTATGGTATGATATAAATGAAAATAAAGAAATGAGGTAGTATTATGCAATCACCGGGCGTATATGAACCCCATGAATTAGAGCAGATTGAAAATATAGCCAAGATGATCCTGCAGGAAAACAAGTTCCGCACTTTGATGGCCTACTATCGCAGCGCGATGATGGAGATTGAAACCAAGTTCAATGTATTAAATGAGTACTTCTCCGTTACGCAAGATCGCAACCCCATTGAAACCATCAAAAGCCGCATGAAATCGCCAAAAAGTATCATTAAAAAGCTTTGGCGCAAGGAACTCCCCTTTACAGTTGAATCCATAGAGAAAAATATTCGGGATATTGCAGGCGTGCGGGTGATCTGCGCATTTCCCGAGGATGTTTATCTCTTGGCCGAATATCTATTAAAGCAAGATGATATTACGCTGGTACGAGTGAAGGACTATATTAAAAGTCCCAAAAAGACCGGATACCGTAGCCTGCATCTCATTGTTCAGGTACCCATCTTTTTGGCTAACGAAAAGCGAATGGTCAATGTGGAGATCCAATTGCGCACCATTGCCATGGATTTCTGGGCCAGCCTGGAACATAAAATGCAATATAAAAAGGATTCCTTGGATAATGCGCGGGAAATTGCAGAAGAACTAAAGGTTTGCGCCGAAAAGATCACCCAACTGGATCAGATGATGCAGAATATCCATAACCGCATCGAGCAAAAGCCATATTAAAAAAGCCAAGTCTTTCGACTTGGCTTTTTTATGGTGGAGACGGAGAGGATCGAACTCTTGACCTTACGGATGCGAACCGTACGCTCTCCCAGCTGAGCTACGCCCCCACGGTAGAGAAGATATCGAAAGGATCAACCACCGATTCTCCTCCTGCCTATTCAGGCTGGCGGAGATGGTGGGATTCGAACCCACGTGCCCGGTTAAGGACAAAACGATTTCGAATCGTTCTCGTTACGACCACTTCGATACATCTCCTTATCGCTCAAATATTATAGCATAGCCCTTTTGAATTTGCAAGCCTATTTATATTTTTTTAGCAAAAATAATATATTATAGCATGAAAAAAATCACAGTCCTTTTCTTTATTCTCCTTATTTTCTCTCTACCAGCAGATGCCGCAATCGGAAGCAAGGGTTTGATTCTGGAAGGCGGCAAAAAAGAGATCGTTCTTGAAAAAGGGTCCAAGGAATACCTCAATGTGCAGGATGGCTTTTCGAAATTACCTTTATTAAAAGGGGTATCTTATTATTCCGACAATACGGTTGTTGCAACTATAGGTCTCCATAGCGGGATTATAAGAGCAAACACCGTTGGTAAAGCCACCATTTCTGCCATTAGCAACGATGGCCATGCAGGGCAAATTACCGTTAAGGTAATTCATCCCGAAAAAGATAGCATTGGCCGTTTTCTTCCTATTATAATTATAATTGCGCCCCTTTTGATCGTTGGCATCAAAAAAGCGGCATCTGCATAAGCAGATGCCGCTTTTTTCGTTTCTTAATAGCCCTTATAGCAGGCGATCATCTTGATCACTTCTGCGCGGGTGATATTGTTGCGGGGATAGAGGTACAGCTTGCCGTTTTCGGCAGAACCATTGACCAGCTTATACTTACCAACTGCCAGATGGACATAAGGAACAGCCCATTCGGAAACTGCATCTTCATCTGCAAAAGTGTTGGTGGGATAATCCATATCAACAGTGTTATTGTATCTCGTATAATATGCCGCGCCATCGATGGTAACGCCATCGTTGACCAAGCAGGCCGCTACAACAATCTTCATCACTTCTTCGCGGGTGGCATAATCATCGCCCCGGAAGGTGACTGTGTTGGTAGCAACATCCAACGAACCATTTACCAAGCCTGCACCAACTGCAGCGCGTACGCTGGGCAATGCCCAATCAACAACGCTATCAGCAAACTTCAGCTCAGTATTGGCGTACTTATTAACATCCAGGCCGAGAACGCGAGTGGTGAGAACCGCCAGTTCATAACGAGTAATATTAGCGTTGATATTCAAAGCCTTATTCTCGTCGCCCATGAACAAGCCGGTATTGCCGTTATTGAGATACTCAACATAAGGAGCAGCCCAATGGCTTGCAATTTGAGCCTTATCGCTATAATCGACAGCCTCACGCTCAGAGATAATGGTCAGAACAGTCTTCTTCTCCAGAAGGGTTGCGTCACCTTCGATACGCCCCATGGGAGCAAGATAGGTGGTTTCGGGAGAGATCATATAGACCAATGTTTCTTTCTGGTTCAAGGAAATAGTGGGAGTGAAGCCCAGATTGATCTTACGGGCGGCATCTGCAAAGAAGGTTACCTTGCCACCATCGTTCTTCGCCTTGGTGATCACACCGGAGAGGTTCACTTCCTTCACACCGGCGGGCAGATAAAGCGCAAAGCTATGCTTACCGGTGGGAACTGCAGTATAGGTAACATCACCGATCTTGGTGGTTACTTCTGCATATTTACGGGTAGTGGCGGAGGAGTTGACCAGCAAACGAACGGTCTTGCTGGAATTACCGTCACTGGAGGTTACCTTGATATAGAATACTTTACTATCCAAACCGGCCATAGAGATCTCTTTGGTACCGGCAGGAATGTTGCAGAAGTAATCCTCGTAAACGCCATAGGTGGCTCCGGGGGTGGTTTCAACCTTGATCTCATCAATGATACTGGACAAACCGATATTCATCAAGAAACCGGAAGAAATCTTAATTGCATTATCAACGCTTACAACATCGCAGCTGGAGGTATCAACCTTACGAACAAAGTTCAGGGTATACTCCGCAGTAGCAGAACCGTCACCGGATGTTGCGATTGCCTTCAGGGTAAAGGTATCAGCAGTACCGAAGTTTGCATCATAAGTCCCATCAGCCTTAGGCAACAGAACGGTATCGCCGTTCATAACAGTAACAGAACCGCCAAAGTGGCTTTCCGGTTTGAAGTTATAAGAGGTAGCATCACCAAT
>JAZODI010000124.1:0-20784 GCA_045596965.1 Eubacteriales bacterium
AGCAACCGCTCGGGGATGGCGAGGCAAGAGACCGCAGGTTCAAGTATTAATTCAGATAATAAAAAAACAGAGCAACCGAAGTTGCTCTGTTTTTTATGGTCCGAGTGACAGGACTTGAACCTGCGGCCTCTTGACCCCCAGTCAAGCGCGCTACCACCTGCGCCACACCCGGATAACGCTAAAATATATTAGCACAAGGGCGCGGGTTTGTCAACACTATTTTTCAAAAAAAGAAAAATTTTATAATATTATCGGGATCTGTCGATCGGCAACCACCTTATCAGGGCGGACAATACAGTCTACGGCAACGATTTTCACTCCTGCATGAGCGGCATCCCGCAAGGCTTGCCCAAACTCCGGATGGGTTTGATCATTGGGCGCGACAGCGTTGATCCCTTTCATCTGTACAATAAATAAAACCATCGCCTTTCCGCCTTCTTTGCAGATGGCGGTAAGCTCCTTGAGATGCTTAACTCCGCGTAGGGTAGGGGCATCGGGGAATTTGGCAATTCCCTGATCGTTGAGGGTAATGCCCTTTACTTCGATCCAGGTATCGCCTGCAAGAAAATCAAATCGACTGTTTCCGCGCATAACTTCAGAACGAATCGGCGTATCGGCGGGGAAGAGCCCGCTTTTTGGCAACCATTCTGCGGCAATCTTATTGGGCGCCTGACTATCTATGTTGATAATATTTCCATCTTTTTCAACTGCGATCAGGTCGTAGGCTGTTTTGCGGTTTGGGTTTTCGCTTTGCTCCACCCAAACAGTTGCATCAGGGAGCAAAAGTTCTTTGAGTCGGCCTGTATTTTTGACGTGACAAATTACCCGCTCTTGACCGATTTCGATCTCGGCAATAAAGCGGTTGGGGCGTTGAATGAATTTTCCTTGCAAAACGGTTTTATAATTCATGGTTCAATATTAACATTAATTTACTAAAAGTTAAAGTATTTTTCTATAATATATCTTTATTTTATTGATTTACTATGTTATAATGCTATTAATTATAAGATGGAGTAATATGTATCATGATCATTTTGGGTATCGACCCCGGCTATGCGACGGTCGGTTACGGTGTTTTGGAATTTGACCGAGGGCGGTTTCGGGTGATGGACTATGGCGCGGTAACAACTCCTGCGGGTTTAGACTTCCCCGAGCGCCTGCAGATCATCTATGAAGGGATCTGCGAGCTTTGCGACCGATTCAAGCCCGATTGCATGGCGGTGGAGGAACTGTTTTTTAATACGAATATCACCACCGGTATTCAGGTGGGTCATGCCCGCGGCGTTATTTTGCTGGCAGGGCGGCAAAAGGGCGTAGAGTTCTTTGAATATACCCCTTTGCAGGTCAAGCAAAGCGTTGTTGGCTACGGGCGGGCCGAAAAGCATCAGGTGATGGAAATGACCCGCCAGCTTTTAGGGCTGGAGCGAATTCCGCGGCCGGACGATGCGGCCGATGCGCTGGCCTTGGCAATCTGCCATGCCCATAGCGCAAAATCCAATTTATGGAAGGTGAAAACATGATTGCAACATTGAGAGGCAAGCTTTTAGAAAAGACCGGCGAATCTGCCATTATCGAATGCGGAGGTGTAGGCTTCGGTGTTTTGCTATCCCGCCATGGAATCGATCAATTGGGTGCGGTGGGAAGCGAAGCCTTTCTTTTCATTCATATGGTGGTGCGGGAGGACGCCATGGAGCTTTATGGCTTCCCTGATGCAGAGGAAAAAGAATGTTTTAAGATGATCACCGGCGTATCGGGCATCGGGCCGAAAGGCGCATTGGCAGTCCTCTCGGAGCTGACGCCCGATGAGTTGGCAGCCAGCGTTTTGATGGGGGATAAGGCCAATATCACCCGCGCCAAAGGCGTTGGTCCCAAGGCAGCTGAGCGGATGATTCTGGAACTGAAGGATAAATTCAAGGGAATGACTCCCTTGCAGGTCAATAACGCCGCATCCACCCCCATTCAGGGAACAGCCTCCAAGAGTTTGGAGATCATCGAGGCCTTGATGGCGCTTGGCTTTACCCAACCCGAGGCCAAGCACGCGGTCAATAATCTGGATTTAGAAACGCTCACCGTTGAGCAAGCGATAACGCAAGCATTGAAAGGATTCAGCCAATGATTGAGAGTGATTTTGAAAATCGTATTGTTTCCACCACCTTTGGAGCGGAGGATGGAGATATTGAAGATTCCCTTCGCCCGCGGCGAATGGAGGATTATATCGGCCAGGAAAAGGCAAAGGAGAATTTAAAGGTCTTTATCGAGGCGGCAAAAGGGCGGGGCGAGAGCCTGGACCATTGCCTGCTCTACGGCCCGCCGGGCCTGGGCAAAACCACCCTTGCGGGGATCATTGCCAATGAGATGGGGGTCAATCTGCGGATCACCTCCGGCCCCGCCATCGAAAAGCCGGGTGATCTTGCTTCGTTAATTACCAATCTTCAACCGGGGGATGTTTTGTTTATTGATGAAATTCATCGCCTTTCTCGCGCGGTGGAAGAGGTGCTTTATCCCGCGATGGAGGATTATGCGGTGGATATCATCATTGGCAAAGGCCCTTCGGCCCGCAGCATCCGCCTGGATCTTCCGCGCTTCACCCTGATCGGCGCAACCACCCGCGCCGGCCAAATTTCTGCGCCCTTGCGGGATCGGTTTGGCGTTCTCTCCCGTCTGGAGCTTTATAAGCCTGAAGAATTGCGGGATATCGTTATTCGCTCGGCGGGGATTTTAGGGATTCCGGTGGAGTTCGAAGGGGCGATGGAGATCGCCAAGCGTTCCCGCGGAACGCCGCGTATTGTGAACCGCCTGCTCAAGCGGGTGCGGGACTATGCGGAGGTCAAGGGCAACGGCATCATCACCCGCGCTGTCGCAGACTATGCTTTGCAGGCATTGGAGATTGATGAGCTTGGCTTGGATTCCATCGACCGCCGCATGCTGGAGAGTATCATCCGTAATTTCGGCGGCGGTCCTGTTGGCTTGGAGACCCTTGCCGCAACCATCGGCGAGGAAGCCATTACCTTAGAAGATGTTTATGAACCTTATTTGTTGCAGATCGGCTTCTTATCCCGCACCCCCAGAGGGCGGATGGTCACCCCCAATGCGTATCAGCATTTAGGATTGAAACCGATGGTGCAAAATGCGGCGGAGCAGATCCGCATTCAGGAGTAAAAATTTATGTGGTTAGCAGATCAATGGAAAGATTATGAATTATTGGATACCTCGTGCGGGGATCGGCTGGAGCGTTGGGGAAAGTATATTTTAGTTCGCCCCGATCCGCAGGCCATCTGGCAAAGCGAAAAGGTGCGCGCGGAATGGAAACGCCCCAACGCCATCTATCGCCGCTCCAATAGCGGCGGAGGGCATTGGGATATCTATAATCTGCCCGAAATGTGGAAGATCGGTTATCGGGATCTGACCTTTCAGATCAAGCCGATGAACTTTAAGCATACAGGGATTTTCCCTGAGCAAGCCGTCAATTGGGATTTTATGAGCGATCTGATCAAAAAGGCAAACCGCCCCATTAAGGTGCTCAACCTCTTTGCCTATACCGGCGGTGCCACCATGGCCTGCGCCAAGGCGGGCGCGTCGGTGGTGCATGTAGACGCCTCTAAGGGAATGGTGCAATGGGCGAAGGAAAACGCGGTGCTTTGCGGCGTGGCCGACCGCCCGATTCGTTACCTTGTTGATGATTGCATGAAGTTTGTTGAGCGGGAGATCCGCCGCGGCAATACCTACGACGGTATTGTTATGGATCCGCCTTCCTATGGGCGGGGCCCCGGCGGGGAAGTTTGGCAGTTGGAAGATGCCCTTTATCCCTTTATGACAAGGGTGACCAAGCTTTTAAGCCCCAACCCCTTATTCTTTGTTTTAAATTCTTATTCCACCGGCCTTTCGGCATCGGTAATGGAATACTTATTGCGGCTGACCCTTCCCCAAGGGATCGGCGGCTGTTTTGAGAGCGGCGAGATCGGCCTGCAAACTGCAGAAGGGAAAGCCTTTCCTTCCGGCTCGGTGGCTCGTTGGTTTTCGGAGGAATAAATGCCCAAGATTATATCCGTTTCAAAATTGAATTTTGCCTATCCTGCAGAGGAGGATCAGGCTCCTTCTCCTGTTCTTCGGGATATTTCATTGGAGATCGAGGAAGGGGAATTTTTAGCCATTCTCGGCCATAACGGGTGCGGAAAAAGTACCCTTGCCAAGCATTTCAACGGCATTTTAAAGGCAAGTAGCGGGGAAGTGATGGTTCTGGGCTTGGATGCGGCGGACGATAAGAACCTGTTGGAGATCCGCAAAAACGTTGGGATGGTGTTTCAAAACCCCGATAATCAGATCATCGCAACGGTTGTGGATGAGGATGTGGCCTTCGCCCTTGAAAATTTGGGCGTGCCCTATCCCGAAATGGTCCAAAGGGTGGATGAAGCGCTGGAACTTGTGGATATGACCCGCTTTCGCCGCCATGCCCCCCATATGCTCTCGGGCGGGCAGAAGCAGCGGGTAGCTATTGCAGGAATTCTGGCGATGCAACCCAAATGTATTGTTTTGGATGAGCCCACTGCTATGCTGGACCCCAAGGGGCGCAAAGAGGTTATGAAGACACTTCTGAAGCTCAATCGGGAAAAGGGGATCACCGTGATCCTGATTACCCACTATATGGATGAAGCAGTGCAAGCCGACCGTGTTGTTGTTATGGGTGAGGGAGAGATCATTTTGGATGGGACGCCCAAAGAGGTGTTTCAAAATGTTGGTCTGCTCCATAGCCTTTCTCTGGACGTTCCCCAAACAGCCGAATTGATGTTTGCTCTTCGCCAGGAAGATATCAAAGTGCCGATTGCTCTTTTGGGTGTGGAGGAATGTTTGGCCGAATTGGAGACCTTGCTGGGAGGTGTTGCAAAATGATCAAAACCGAGCACCTTTCCCATTCCTATGGCGTGGGAACTCCATTTCAAACGACCGCCATTGAGGATGTGAATATCCATATCCAAAAAGGCGATTACGTTGGCATCATCGGGCATACCGGATCGGGAAAAAGTACCCTGATCGCCCATTTTAATGCAATTTTAAAGCCTACCGCGGGAAAGATCCTGATCGACGGTCGGGATCTTTGGGATGCCGATAAAAAAATGCGGATCCAGACCCGCTTTGATGTTGGCTTGGTATTCCAATACCCTGAGCATCAGCTTTTTGAAGAAACCGTTTATAAGGATATCGCCTTCGGGCCGAAGAACATGGGCCTTTCGGAGGAGGAGATCCATCAGCGGGTGGAAAAAGCGATGAATTTTGTCGGCTTGGATTCTTCGCTTTTGGAAAAATCGCCTTTCGATTTATCCGGCGGACAAAAAAGAAGAGTGGCTATCGCGGGCGTGATGGCGCTGGAACCCAAGGTTCTTATTTTGGATGAGCCTGCCGCAGGGCTGGATCCCCGCGGGCGGGATGAAATCTTGAGCCGCATTCGCGACTACCATCAACAGACTAAAAGTACCGTTTTGCTGGTCTCTCACTCCATGGAGGATGTCAGCCGTAATGCCAATTCCATCCTTGTGATGAACCGCGGGCGGTGCGTAATGCATGATTCGGTTCCCGCGGTCTTTGATCGGGCTGAGGAATTGGTGGAGATGGGGCTGGATGTGCCCAAGATCACCCGTGTGTTTATCTCGTTGCAGGAAAAGGGTTATCCCGTTTCCCGCAATGTCTATACCGTTGAGCAGGGCAAGAAAGAGCTGATGCGCCTGCTGGGGAAAGGCGGTGATTCCAATGCTTAAGGATATTACTTTGGGTCAATATTTCCCCGGAAACTCTTTTATGCATAAGCTGGATCCCCGCATGAAACTGTTGCTCACTGTTCTTTATGTGGTGGCGCTGTTTATGGTTCCTCGCTTTTTGGGGTTTGCCATTGTCGGCGTTTTGATTGGGTTGGTAATCGCCTTTTCGGGCATTTCTCTCAAGGTGGTGCTTCGCGGGCTGAAGCCTTTGATGTTCATTGTTGTATTTACTGCCTTTTTCAATCTTTTGTATGGCGGTGGAGAGCCTGTTTTTCCGCAGATCGCCTGGCTTTCCTGGTTGCGGACCGATGGGGTGCGCAATGCTCTTTTTATGATCCTGCGGATCGTTTTGCTGATTTTGGGAACATCCTATCTGACCTATACCACCAGCCCGGTCATGCTGACCGATGCATTGGAGCGGGTGATGCGCCCGCTGAAGGTATTTCGCCTACCGGTGCATGAACTGGCAATGATGATGACCATTGCGCTGCGGTTTATCCCCACATTGATCGATGAAACCGATAAGATCATTAATGCCCAAAAGGCGCGGGGCGCTGATTTTGAGACAGGAAACATTGCGCGGCGCGCCAAGGCGTTAATTCCTATTTTGATTCCCTTGCTGATCTCGGCATTCCGCCGCGCGGAAGAGCTGGCGGATGCAATGGAATGCCGTTGCTATCATGGCGGCGAGGGGAGAACCCGCTATAAGGTCTATTCCTTTAGTTGGCGGGATTTTCTCGCTCTTGCTTTGATGGTTGCGGTAATGATTGCAATTATTTTGATTTGAAAGTGAAATTATGAATTCAAGAATTCTTCTCACCATTCGATATAACGGCGCGGCCTTTGTTGGCTGGCAGGTGCAAAAGAACGGTAAGTCTGTTCAGGAGCAGATGCAGGACGCTATCGAGGAGATCTTCGGCCAAAGAGTCGGCGTTACCGGCTGCAGCCGAACCGATAGCGGCGTTCATGCAATGGAATATTGCCTTTGCTTTGATCCCCCTCGGCCGATGGAACTTAAGCGCATTGCCTTTGCGCTCAATTCGGTGTTGCCCGAGAGCATCAGTGTGCGCTCCTGCAGGGAGGTTCCTGCCGATTTCCATCCGCGCTATCATGCGGTTGCCAAGGAATATATCTATCGGTTTTATGATAGCCCCGCGCCCGATCCTTTTTTGAACGGGCTTGCCTTCCATGAGCGCAAGGGCTTGGATCAGCCGTTGATGGATCGCGCCGCGAAGCATTTTATAGGCACCCATGATTTTAAGGGCTTTATGTCTACCGGTTCTAAAATTGAAGATACCGTTCGTACCATCTATTCCTGCGGTGTGGAGCGGCAGGGCGATGAGGTGGTCTTCAAGGTGGTCGGGGATGGGTTCTTATATAATATGGTTCGTATTATGGCGGGAACGTTGTTGTTTATTTCCATGGGCCGTATTTCGGAAGAGGAACTTCCCGCTATTATTGAAAGCGGCGAACGTTCTGCCGCCGGCAAGACTATGCCGGCCTATGGCTTATATTTAAATCGAGTTTATTATGATGAAAAGGAGGTGCCCCATGCGTAAGGAATTTGATCGAGAGGAAGAGTTGGAAGAATCCTCCCGCGGAAGATCGCGGCAGACGATTAAATATATTCGCTATTTGCTGCTTTTGATCATGGTCATGGTGGCGCTGATCTTTTTGTTTGCCAACCGTTCCCAGATCAACGGCGATAATTTCCGCCGTTTGATGGCAAAGATCAATATCGGGATCGCTTCCCCTTCCGCCGAGGAGGGAGAAGTCCATTTCGATACCGTCAGCAGCGGAAAAACGGTGGTTTATAAAGACGGCTTTGCCCATGCAACGGTGGAGAAACTGATCGTTACCGATAAAAACGGAACGGAATTTCAAAATACATCCCTGGGCTTTCGCAATCCGGTGATAACGGCGAATAGTTTGCGGGTGATGGTCTATGATAGCGGCGGGACAGGGATTGTTGTTGCCGATTCCTTCTCGGTTCTTTATGAAAAGCAGATGGAAAACCCCATCATTACCGCTAAAATGAATGCCAACGGCAGTATCGTTGTTGTTACCGAAGGGGAAGGCTATTTGGCCAAGGTCTATGTATTTGATTCCTCTATGAAGGAGATCTATCGTTACCGAAGCCTCAACCGCTATATCCTGGATGCCGCTATTTCCAAGGATGGCAAGGCAATGGCTGTTTCGGCCCTGAATATTGAGGGGAGCGATATTCTTCCCGAGATTCTTTATTTTAAATTAAACAAAGAAGAGATCCAATGGACCGCCTCTTTTTCGGAATCTCCATGTGTTCGCATTGCGATCAAGGATAACGGGAGCGTTTGCGGAATGTTTGATTGGGGAATGGTCTCTCTCAATAAAAAGGGGAAGGAGCAGGGGCGTTTTCTTTTGGATAACCGCGCCCTCCAATGCTATTCTTTGGAGGATGGATCTTCCAATATATTCATCGTCTCCGCGGCGGATAACGGCGCGGGAACGATTGTGATCTGCAACGAAAAGGGCGCGGAAAAGGATACCATCAATTTGGATTTCTATGCGGTCAAGTTGGATTATTGCGATGGAAGGATCGCCGTTCTCGGCAATCAGAAATGCGGTGTTTATAACCGATCCGGCAAAGAACTTTGGTCCGACCAGCCCGAGCGGGCAGAGGATATCGCTCTGATGAACCGCACCACGGTTGTGGTTGTAAGCGAAACAAAGTGTGTATATAATAAAGTGTAAGGAGGCGCGGTATGATATCGATTATTTTAGATCTTTTGGTTATTGGTATTATGGTTTTATCGGTGGTTTTAGCCTATCGTAAAGGTCTGATCAAAACGTTGTTTTCTTTGGTCGGTGGGATTGCTGCCGTTGTCCTTGCAATTTCTGTGAGTGCGCCGGTGGCGGAGTGGTTGGATGAAAGTTTTGTCGGTCCCACCGTCCAGAGCGCAGTCCTTACCGCTGTCAACGGCTCACCCTTGGGTGAAGGGTATGATACCGCATTGGAGAAAATCGACGTTGCGGAAAAGATCGAGCAAATGCCCGATGAATTGCGCACCTTTTTGGAAAAAATGAATATCGATGTAGCGGGGGTTCAAGCCTCCGCGGAGCAAAGCGCGGCCCAAACAGCGGCGGCGCGGGAAAAATTGATTGAAGATATTTCGGCGCCCGTCAGCGCAACCATCAGTAAGGCGATCGCGTTGATTGGTTTGGTGATCATTTTCTTCTTGTTGCTGTTTGTTGCCAGCCGTTTGCTGGATACTGTTTTTCGCGTGTTGCCTTTTGGGAAGAAGCTTAACCATGTGGGCGGATTGATCTTCGGCGTGGTTCGTGCGTTACTGTTTGTGATGCTTTTTGGCGCGGTTGCCTATGGATTGGCATTGGGAAACGTATTGATTTCCTTGGAGGATGTGGAAAATACATTTATTTTGAATTTCATTAATCAATATAATCCGATTTTAACAACTTTAATCTAATTATTCGCGCATTTTTGCGCAACCTAAATCTCTGAAGGAGAAAACAATGCTTTGTGTAAAATGTAAAAAAAGAACCGCCGTTGTGTTTGTGACGCGCATGGACGGGAATAATTCGGTAAATGAAGGCTATTGCCTTAAATGTGCCAAGGATATGGGTATTCCCCAGGTGAATGAGATGATCAAAGGGATGGGGATGAGCGATGAGGATATCGAGCAGTTTGCCGATGAATTTGATCAGATGAGCGAGCAACTCGGCATGGTGGGGGAGGAGTTGGATTCCCAGACTGCTCCCTCCTTGCCATCGTTTTTTAATAAGTTGCTTGGTCGGCCCGATGCCCCCGACGGGGAGGGCATCAAAGAGCCCGGAAAAGAGAAAAAGAAAGAAAAGAAACGCAAGATCTTGGATCAATATGGTGTCAATCTCACCGCCAAAGCCCGCAAAGGAGAGCTGGATCCTGTGATCGGACGCGGGGTGGAGTTGAACCGCTTGATCCGTATTCTCAATCGCCGCACCAAAAATAACCCCTGCCTGATCGGCGAACCCGGTGTTGGTAAAACAGCGATCGCCGAAGAATTGGCGTCCCGTATCGCGCGGGAGGACGTTCCGGCAAAGCTTTTGGATAAAGAGGTTTATCTGCTGGATCTCACCGCCTTGGTGGCGGGAACCCAGTTCCGCGGTCAGTTTGAAAGCCGCATCAAAAACCTTATCAATGAGGTGGTGGCGCTGGGGAATATCATTTTGGTGATCGATGAGATCCATAATCTGGTAGGAACCGGGGATGCGGAAGGAACCATGAATGCCGCCAATATCCTCAAGCCTGCTCTTTCCCGAGGCGAGATCCAGGTGATCGGCGCAACCACCCTTGCAGAATACCGCAAATATATTGAAAAGGATGCCGCATTGGAGCGCCGTTTTCAGCCGGTCTTGGTGGATGAGCCTTCCTTGGAGGATACCATCGAGATCTTAAAGGGGTTGCGTTCCCGCTATGGGGAATATCATCACGTGGAGATCTCCGACCAGTTGTTGGTGCAGGCCGCCCAGATGTCCGAACGGTATATCACCGATCGATTTTTGCCCGATAAGGCCATTGATCTGCTGGATGAGGCCTGCAGTGGTGCTTCCTTAGAGAATGTGGCCCAGAATGAGCAGATCCGCAAGCAACGTCGCTTAACTGAAATTGAAGCGCGGTTGAATGTTCTTTCGGAAGAAGAGCAGAATGAGGAAGTTTATAAAGAGGTGGCGGAGCTCAATAGCGAAAAATGTCGATTGGATTCCGAGCTTCAAGCCCTGGGCAATGTTGGGGATGCGGTGCTGACCTTTGACCACCTGGCCTATGTTTTGGAATTATGGACAGGGATCCCTGCCTCCAAGATCAAGCAGCAGGAATTCGAAAAACTCAACCAATTGGAGGAGGAACTGAAGGGTAGGATCGTGGGTCAAGATGAGGCGATCCAAAGCGTTGTTCGCGCCATCAAGCGTCGGCGCGTGGGCGTATCCCTTTCCAAAAGCCCTGCTTCCTTTATCTTTACCGGCCCCACCGGCGTGGGCAAGACCGAGCTGGTCCGCCAGCTTTCCATCGCCCTCTTTGATAGCGTGGATGCCTTGATTCGGGTGGATATGAGTGAATATATGGAAAAGCATTCGGTATCCAAGCTGATCGGCGCGCCTCCGGGCTATGTTGGCTATGATGATGCAGGGCAGTTGACCGAGAAGGTGCGGCGCAAGCCCTATAGCGTGATCCTTTTTGATGAGATTGAAAAGGCCCACCCCGAGGTGCTCAATATCATGCTCCAGATGTTGGACGATGGGAAGCTGACTGATGCCCAAGGGCGGGTGATCAACTTTGAAAATACGGTTATTGTTATGACCACCAATGCCACCGCCGATACCTCCAATGCTCCCGGCTTTAATCGGAGCGTGGATGAGCTGGAAAAAGAGCGGGCCACCCGCGCGTTGCTGAAATTTTTGCGCCCCGAATTTATCAATCGGGTGGATGAGATCGTTACCTTCCATGCCCTGGAGCGGGAAACCATCCGCGCCATTGCCGATATTATGATCGGGGATCTGCGCAAGAGCCTGGAGTTGCGGGGCATTTCGCTGGAAACCGAGGGCGCGGTTCTGGATTATCTGGCGGAGCATGGCTACGATCGTAAATTCGGCGCCCGCTCCCTCAAACGCACCATTCAGCGCGAGGTAGAAGATCGGATCGCCCAGAAGATGATCGACCAATATGCTGTGGAGCCTTCCCTTGTCCGTTGCTCGATGCTGGACGGCAAAATAAATGTAGAATTGCGATAAAAAACCCTTGACAATTGCATCGGAGTTATGTATAATTACCGATGTACCTGTGCAAAATGCAGGACTGTCGTCAAAGCGGAGGGAGGGAAGACCAAATGGCAGAAATCCGCATCAAGGAAAATGAATCCTTGGATAGTGCTTTGAGAAGATTTAAAAGACAATGTGCGAAATCCGGCGTTCTCTCCGAAATCAGAAAGAGAGAGCACTACGAGAAGCCCAGCGTTAAGAGAAAGAAGAAGTCCGAAGCCGCCAGAAAGAGAAAGTATTGATCTCTTTTGAGGCTTTTGAATACTCTCAAAAGCGATGCCCGCATTCTAAAGAATGCGGGCTTTCATTTTTTTGGAGGTATGTATGATTTTTCATCCTATTGCGCCTATATATAATAAGGAATCAAAAATTTTGATCCTGGGCAGTTTTCCTTCGGTGAAATCTCGGGAAGCTTGCTTTTTCTATGGCCATCCGCAAAACCGATTTTGGAAGGTTTTGGCGGCGGTTTTCGGTGATGCGACGCCTGAAACGGTTGCAGAGAAAAAAGCCTTTCTGCTCAAAAATAAGGTGGCCTTATGGGATGTGATCGCTGCTTGCGATATTGAGGGAAGCGCCGATCAATCCATTAAGAATGCAATTGCCAATGATATTGCGCCTATTTTGGCGGAAAGCCGAATTGAAAAAATATATGTCAACGGCGGAACTGCAAAAAAGCTCTACGACCGCCATATCTATCCCAACATCGCAAGGGAGGCGCAGGTTCTTCCGTCTACCTCTCCCGCCAATGCGGCTTGGAGCTTGGAACGATTGATTGAGGCTTGGAAAACGATTGCCGAGGATTGATTTTTCTTATTGCGTTTGATATACTTGAAAAAAGGGGATGATTATAATGAAGAAGTTTTCCATTATTTTAGTATTCATTTTTGCGTTATCCATGCTTGGCGGATGCCATTCTGTTGAGGTTGAGCAACCGGAGGTTTCGCAGGAAGAGGTTCAGCAACCCGAGCCCGAACCTATCGTTGAAAAGAGAGCCTCCTTCTTCGGCGTTGGGGATAATCTGATCCATAACTGCGTTTATTGGCAGGCGGAAAAGCATGCTTCGGGGGATGGTTATGATTTCCTGCCGATGTATGAGCAGATGCGCGGGGATATTGAATCGGCCGATATTGCCTATATTAATCAGGAAACGGTATTGGGAGGAACTGAGATCGGCGTTTCCTCCTATCCCATGTTTAATTCCCCTCAGGAATTGGGGAGGGATATGATCGATCTGGGTTTTGACGTTTTCTCCTTGGCAACCAACCATGCTTTTGATAAAGGAGAGCGGGGCGTGCGCAATACCCTTGCCTTCTTTGAATCCCACCAAGAGGTAACCGCCATCGGAATGTATAAAAAAGGCGAAGAAAATATAACGGTTTTGGAAAAGAACGGTATTAAACTCGCCTTTATCAACTATACTTTCCATACCAATGGCCTTTCGTTGCCTTCGGATAGTGAATATTATGTTCCGGTTGCAGATATCAGCAATGATTATAAGTCCATGGTTGAGGCGATTGAAAAGGCGAAGGGGATGGCGGATTTTGTCGTTTTCTGCGTCCATTGGGGCGATGAGGGCGCAACTCAACCCAATAAGATTCAAAAGGAAAGCGCAAAGATTTTAGCGGATGCAGGGTGCGATGTCATTGTTGGTACCCATTCCCATACCATTCAGCCGGTAGAATATATTGATGACACCTTGGTTATTTATTCTTTGGGTAATTTTATTTCTGCCCAAAAAGGCCCTTATAACATGATGGGCGGCGCCATTAAATTTGATTTTGTTCTCAAAGGGGAAGAAAAATCCATCGAGAATGTTCGGTTCGAGCCGTTGATCAACCAATATGAAGCGGGCTTTTCCAATATCCGTGTGATTCCCTTCTGTAATTATACCGAGGAGCTTGGCCGTAACCATGCGGTGGATGTTTCCTATAGTTACTTTAAAAAACTGGCAGAAGAAACAGTTGATGCTCAGTATCTGAAATTAGATTAATAAAAATGCACCGCGCAGCGGTGCATTTTTTATTTGAAAAAAGCCTGAATAGTGATATAATAAAAGTATGAACAGAGGTGATGCGTATTGAAAAAAGAATTTGATATATCGGGTATGACCTGCGCAGCCTGCGCGGCGCGGATCGAGCGTGTTACCCGCAAAATCGAGGGAGTGGAGCAGGCAACGGTCAATCTTGCCGCCGAGCGGTTAACGGTTGAAGCATCAAGTGATGCGTTCCCTGAAATCATTGCCGCAGTAGAGCGGGCAGGTTTTGGCATAACGCCCCATAAGAAAAACGCTGAAAATAGCGATAAAAATCTTTTGAAGGTGCGCAAAATGCGCCGCAAGCTGATCCTTTCGGCCTGCTTTGCGCTTCCGCTCTTTTATCTTGCCATGGGTCCCATGATCGGTCTGCCGGTTCCATCAATTTTGGCACCGGACCATTATCCGTTCAGGTATGCCTTGGTGCAGATGGTGCTGGCAATGGCAACTATGGTTGTCGGCTGGCGATTCTATGCGGTGGGTTATTCCTCGCTGTTTCGAGGCGCGCCCAATATGGATAGCCTCATTGCTATCGGTACTACCGCATCCTTTGGCTATAGCATATATTCAATGATTATCATTGCAAATGGCGATCTCCATGGGGTGCATGGGCTTTATTTTGAATCGGTCGGGGTTATTATCACCTTAATTTTGCTGGGTAAAACCTTGGAAACCATCTCAAAAGGTAAAACCTCTCAAGCCATTCAAAGCCTGATGAAACTGGTGCCGAAAACCACCTTTGTCCTGCGGGACGGAAATGAACTGGAAGTTCCCACCTCAAAACTCTTGGAAACCGATGTTTTGATCATCAAGCCGGGATCGAGAATCCCTGCGGACGGTGTTGTTTTGAGCGGCCAATCCTCGGTGGATGAATCGATGCTTAGCGGCGAGAGCCTTCCTGTTGATAAAGGGAAAGGGGATCGGGTCTATGCGGGCTCCATCAATCAGGTCGGTGTTCTTCATGCTGAAATCTCTTCCGTTGGGGAGGATACTGCCCTCGGCAATATGATCCGTATGGTGGAAGAGGCGCAGGGAACCAAAGCGCCGATCGCCCGGTTGGCGGATGTTGTTTCGGGCTACTTTGTTCCGGTGGTGATAGCAATCGCGCTGATCGCGGCCGTTGCTTGGAAAATTGGCGGAGAGAGCTGGGGCTTTTGTCTTTCGATCCTGGTTTCGGTCTTGGTGATCGCTTGCCCTTGCGCGTTGGGTTTGGCGACGCCGACGGCTATTATGGTCGGGATCGGCAAAGGGGCGGAATACGGCGTCCTCTTTAAAAACGGCGAGGCGGTGGAGCATCTTCATCGGATCAATACCGTCGTTTTGGATAAAACCGGCACCCTGACCTGCGGCAAACCTATGCTGACCGATTTGATTTTAAATGCAAGGTTTTCCCGGGAAAGAGTCTTAACCCTATTGGCTTCTGCGGAACGCTCCTCGGAGCATCCTTTGGGACGCGCGATTGTGGAGCAGGCGGAAAAAGAGCAACTGTCCCTTCCGAAACCAACCGCCTTTGAGGCTTTAATCGGCCGCGGGGTATCGGCCCAAATCGATGGTCTGGAGATCCTTGCAGGCAATGGGCGGATGATGGCGGAGCGTGAAATCGATTTTTCCGCTTTGCAGAAAGATCTTGATAAATTGGAAAAAGAGGGAAAGACCCCTGTCTTTTTGGCAATCGACCGTAAACCTGCGGCGATTGCGGGGGTTGCTGATGCCCTGAAAGAAGATAGTGCCCATGCGGTTCAAGCCCTTCGGCAACGAGGGATTGAGGTCGTGATGCTAACAGGCGATGCAAAACGCACTGCCCAAGCGATTGCAGAGCAGGCGGGGATCACCAAGGTCTATGCCGAGGTTTTGCCCGGTGATAAGATGAATGTGATCAAGGCTTTGCAGGCCGAGGGCAAGCGGGTCGCCATGGTTGGCGATGGGATCAATGATGCTCCTGCATTGGCTACCGCCGATGTGGGGATCGCGATCGGTTCGGGAACGGATATTGCCATGAATTCTGCGGATGTGGTGCTGATGCATGATGCTCTTTCGGCTGTTCCAACTGCCATGGAGCTCTCGCGGCAGACCATCCGCAATATCCGCCAAAACCTCTTTTGGGCCTTTGGATATAATACACTTGGGATCCCGGTAGCGGCGGGATTGCTCTATCTTTTCGGCGGGCCGCTTTTGAATCCCATGCTGGGTGCGGCGGCAATGTCGTTGTCGTCAATTTCGGTTTTGGCCAATGCCCTGCGTTTAAAGCGATTTAAAATGAAGGAGAAATAAATATGGAAAAGTTTACTTTAAAAGTTCCCGGCATGATGTGTATGCATTGCGTAGGGAGCATCAAAACCGCCTTGGAAGGGATGGAAGGAATTTCTGAGATAGAGATTAACCTTTCGGAAAAATCGGTTTCCTTTGTTGCAGATCCTGCCATGAAGCAAAAAGCCATCGATGCAATCGACGACATGGGATTTGATGTGGAATAAAAAAGAACGGAACAAGCAAGCTTGTTCCGTTCTTTTTATTTAGATTTTCTTAACACCCAAGGTTACCTTTTCGCCGTTGATATCCCAATCTTTGGAGAATTCGGGGGCGGTTTCGTTGATGTTGAGTTTATCGGCCAGAGTGTTGCCTGCAACCTCTGCAAAATCTTCCTGCAGAAGAGCAATCAGCTTATCGTTTCCGCTGATAAAGATCTCAATATGATCCATCACCTCAAAGCCGGAATCCTTACGCATGGTCTGCACTTTGGAGATGAGCTCGCGGATAAAGCCTTCGCGGATCAGGTCATCGGTCAGCTCAATATCCAAAACAACGGTATAGCCTCTATCCTTTGCGGTATAGTAGCCTTCCTTTTGGGCGATGCTGATCAGCAGATCCTCGGTTTCCAGCTTGACCTGACCACCGGGCAGATCAAGGATCAATGCGCCGCAATCATCCAGTTCGGCTTTGGCGGCTGCACCGTCGATCTCTGCCAGAGCGGTGCGGATCTCACCTAATTGTTTGCCGTATTTCGGGCCAACGGTCTTGAGCTGAGGCTTGAATTCATAGTTGATGAATTCGCTGAGGTTTTCTTTGAAGGAAACAGCCTTTACGTTCAGCTCATCCTTGATGATTTCGATGAATTCTTCACCCAAGGCTTCGGCACTTTCGATATACATGCAGGCCAAAGGCTGGCGGTTCTTTCTGCCGGAGCCGTTTCTTGCGGCACGACCCAAAACAACGACATTGAGCAGTTTTTCCATATCGGCTTCTAAAGCGGCATCGATGCGGTTTTCTTCCACAACGGGGAAATCGCAAAGATGGATGCTTTCGGGCGCATCCTTATCGATAGAGCGAACCAGATTCTGATAAATGTTTTCGGCCATGAAGGGGATCATGGGCGCGGCAGCCTTGGCGGTTACCACCAAAGCGTGATAAAGGGTCATATAAGCGGCGACCTTATCCTCTTCCATACCTGCGGCCCAATAACGCTCTCTGCCGCGGCGGACATACCAGTTGCTCAGATCGTCAACAAAGCTTTCCAATGCCCGCGCCGCTTCGGGAATGCGATAGTTTTCCAGATTGGTATCCACCGCTTTGACCATGGAGTTGAGCTTGGAGAGGATCCAGCGATCCATAACGGTCAGCTTGCAATCGCCTAAATTATATTTGGTGGCATCAAAACCATCGATATTGGCATAAAGAACAAAGAATGCATAAGTATTCCAAAGGGTACCCATGAACTTTCTCTGACCTTCGGTAACAGCCTTTCCATGGAAGCGGTTGGGTAGCCAGGGAGCAGAGTTGGTATAGAAATACCAGCGGATCGCATCGGCGCCGTAGGTTTGCAATGCATCAAAGGGATCCACTGCGTTGCCCTTGGATTTACTCATCTTTTGGCCGTTTTCATCCTGAACGTGGCCCAAAACGATAACGTTTTTATAAGGCGCCTTATTAAAGATCAAAGTGGAGATCGCCAGCAGGGAATAGAACCAACCGCGGGTCTGATCGACTGCCTCGGAGATAAAATCGGCGGGGAATTGAGCCTCAAAAAGCTCCTTGTTTTCAAAGGGATAGTGATGCTGGGCAAAGGGCATTGCGCCGGAATCGAACCAACAGTCGATAACCTCGGGAACGCGATGCATCTCCTTGCCGCAGATGGGGCACTTGATGGTGACCGCATCGATGAACGGGCGGTGAAGCTCGATCTCTTCAGGGCAATTATCGCTCATCTCCTTCAGCTCGGCAATACTGCCGATGGAATGAAGGTGGCCGCAATCGCACTGCCAGATATTTAAGGGAGTGCCCCAATAGCGGTTTCTGGAAATGCCCCAATCCTGAACATTCTCCAGCCAGTCGCCGAAGCGGCCCTTGCCGATGCTTTCGGGGATCCAGTTGATGGTATTATTGTTGCGGATCAGATCTTCCCGCACGTCGGTCATCTTAATGAACCAAGATTCACGCGCGTAATAGATCAGCGGGGTATCGCACCGCCAGCAGAAGGGGTAATCATGCTCAAACTTGGGCGCATCAAAGAGCAGACCGGCCTTATCCAGATCCACCAAAACCTTGGGATCGGCATCCTTAACAAAGAGGCCGGCATAGGGGGTCTCTTCGGTCAGTTCACCCTTGCCGTTGACAAGTTGGACAAAGGGCAGATCGTATTTACGGCCCACGTTCGCATCATCCTCACCGAAGGCGGGAGCGATATGAACGATGCCGGTACCGTCGGTCATGGTAACATAGTTATCGCAGGTGATATAGTGGCCCTTCTTGCCCTGCTTATCGCAGATGGGGGTCACAAAATCAAAGAGCGGCTCATATTCCTTACGCTCCAGATCCGCGCCCTTATAGGATTCCAGAACCTCATAGGCAGGGGTTTCTTCGTCGCCGAGCTTGGAGAGAACCTTTTCCATCAATGCCTCGGCAAGATAATAGGTAAATCCATCGGCGGCTTTTACCTTGCAATAGGTTTCGTTGGGGTTGACGCAAAGAGCAACGTTGCTGGGCAGAGTCCAGGGGGTGGTTGTCCAGGCCAGGAAATAGGCATCTTCGCCGCGCACCTTAAAGCGAACAACCGCACTGCGCTCCTTCACTGCCTTATAGCCCTGAGCAACCTCATGGGAGGAGAGGGGAGTGCCGCAGCGGGGGCAATAGGGAACGATCTTAAAGCCCTTATAAAGCAGTTTCTTCTCGAAGATCTGCTTCAATGCCCACCATTCGGATTCGATAAAATTATTGTCGTAGGTAACATAAGGATCATCCATATCGGCCCAGAAACCAACGGTGCGGGAAAAATCTTCCCACATTCCCTTATATTTCCAAACGCTCTCTTTACAAAAGCCGATAAAGGGCTCCAAGCCGTATTCTTCGATCTGCTCCTTGCCATCCAACCCGAGCATCTTCTCCACTTCCAACTCAACCGGCAGACCATGGGTATCCCAGCCCGCCTTACGGGGGACCATGCAACCCTTCATGGTGCGGTAGCGGGGGATCATATCTTTGATAACGCGGGTCAAAACGTGCCCGATATGGGGCTTACCGTTGGCGGTCGGCGGACCGTCATAGAAAACATAGGGAGTACCCTCTGCTTTGGTTTCAACGCTTTTTTCGAAAATCTTTTGGTCCTGCCAAAATTTTTCGATCTTCTTTTCTTCCTCAACAAAATTGAGGTTGGGGGATACGCTGTTATACATCGCGCAACTTTCTCCTTTACGAAAAAATAACGCCTTCACCCTGCATACCAGGATGAAAGCGTCTCACTTTCATTTATACCACCGATTGCAAGCAGACCATCATCTGCGCCCCGTTTTAACGCTTGGGAGGCGAAGGAGCCTACTTGCCAAAAAACGTTCGGTCCTCAACTCGGGAGTGATCTTCATTATCGCTTGCTCCGCCGGGCTTGCACCGCCCCCGGCTCGCTTGGGGAGAATCGGGCGAAAACTACTCTCTCCGTCTTCGTCTTTAAGTCTATATTATATTATAAATAAATAATTTTAAAAGTCAAGAAGATATTTACATTTAGCCTTGACAAGGGAATAAATCCGTGATAATATATGAGCATATATTCATATGAACGGAGGCTCATACGATGGAACATAACCATCAGCAAACCCTTGCGAAGGTTCGGGCGCAGATGCCAAAGGAGCGAACGCTGGATCGTTTGGGGGAGTTTTTTAAAGTATTCGGAGATCCTACCCGCATTAAGATTTTATACGCATTATTTGAAGAAGAACTGTGCGTTTGCGCCATTGCAGAGCTTTTGGGGATGACCCAATCGGCCATATCCCATCAGCTCAAGGTGCTGAAAGATGCCAATCTTGTTCGATCCCGTAGGGAGGGAAAGACTATTTATTATTCGCTGGCCGACGATCATGTTTATCTGATCATCAGCCAAGGATTCAATCACATAACAGAAGGAGAACATATGGTGAGAAAAACATTTATGATGGAAGATCTGGATTGCGCCCATTGCGCATCCAAAATGGAAGAAGGAATCCGTAAATTGGATGGCGTTGCGGAGGTTTCAGTCAATTTCTTTGCCCAAAAGTTGATCATCGAGCTGGATGAGGAACGGATGGAAGATATTATGAAGCAGGCCCAGCGCGTGGTTAAAAAGGTTGATCCCAATTGCCGCATTCTGCTGAAATAGGTGAAGGATATGACGCGCAAACAAAAGAAAATGCTCTGGCGCATCCTGCTTTCGGCGTTGCTTTTGATCGGTGCGCAATTTGCGCCCCTTTCGGGCTGGGCGCGCATGGCGGTGTTCTTGATTCCCTATGCAACGATTGGCTACGATGTTGTATGGGGTGCGGTGCGGAATATCCTGCGCGGGCAGCTTTTTGATGAAAAATTCCTGATGGCGTTGGCAACGGTCGGCGCTTTTGCAACCGGAGAGTGGATCGAAGGGGTTGCGGTAATGCTTTTCTATCAACTTGGGGAATGGTTTCAAAGCATCGCGGTGGGGAAAAGCCGCCGCTCCATCGCCCGGCTGATGGATATCCGCCCCGATCGCGCCTGCGTTTTGCGGGATGGGGAGGAGCTGGAGGTGAATCCCGATGAGGTTGAGATCGGGGAAGTTATTCTCATCCGCCCCGGCGAAAGGATTCCGTTGGATGGTATGATATTGGAAGGCACCTCTTCTGTTGACACTGCGGCTTTGACAGGTGAATCCATCCCGCGGGATTGCTCTGCGGGTGAGAAGGTTTTAAGCGGCTCGGTCAATTTGAGCGGTGTTCT
>JAZODI010000125.1:0-23904 GCA_045596965.1 Eubacteriales bacterium
ATCCTCCCAGACAGGGCCGTTATCCTGATTGGTCAAAACGGTCGGTTGGCCAACGGGGGAGGTCAGCCGCACCCGCAGGGCTTTTTCGTTATAAACCAAAGAGAAGGTTCCTTCGGGGGTATAGCCGCAATCGTCCCAAGGGTAAAGGTTCATTTTTCCCAAGGGAGCGTCGGGCAGTAATAAATCTTTATGATAGGGAATTTTCAACATAGCAAAATCACCTCTCATCCATTATATTAAATCTTGTTGGCTTTTTCAATGATTTGTGGTAGAATATTTTTATGAAAAAGATTTGGATGAACATTTTAATAGCGGTGCTTCTGCTGAATCTCTGCGGATGCCATGCCCAAAAGGATGAGCAGCAACACTTTTTCGCCATGGATACGGTGATGACCCTGCGGCTGATCGATGCTTCGGAGGAGGATTTTAAGGCCTGCCAAGAAAAGGTTTTGGAATTGGAGCAGAAATTCAGCGTAACTCTGCCTGAAAGCGAGATCTCCGCCCTCAATGCGGCGGGGAAAGCCACCCTTTCGGCCGATGCCGCGGCGGTGGTGGAGGCGGGATTGCAGGTCTCGGAGCAGACCGATGGGGCGTTCAGCCTCAGCCTTTATCCTGCCGGCCGCCTTTGGGGTTTTTCGGGCGGGGAAATGCGGGTTCCTTCGGCGCAGGAGCTGGAGGCGGTGCGCCCCTTGATCGGGGATACGGCTATCACCCTTTCCGATAAAGAGATCACCCTGCCCCAAGGGGCGGCGATCGACCTTGGCGGAATCGCCAAGGGCTATACCGCCGATCTGCTGGCCCTTCTGCTGGAGGAGCGGCAGGTGGAGCACTTCTTTTTGTCGCTGGGCGGAAATGTGCAGGTTGGTGGCGGTAATCCCGATGGTTCGCCCTGGCGGGTGGGGATTGCCGATCCCGATGGTGGCGAAGCGGTCGGTGTTTTGGAAATTTCCGACGGTGCGGTGGTAACCTCGGGCGGCTACCAGCGCAATTTCCAGCAGGATGGCGTTCTTTATCATCATATTCTCGATCCCGAAACTCTTGCCCCCGCTAAGAGCGGCCTGAAATCCGCAACGGCGGTAGGCGCGAGCGGAACCCTTTCCGATGCTCTTTCCACCGCCTTTTTCGTTATGGGCGAGGAGCGGGCGCTGGCCTATTGCACCCAATATGACGCGGAATGTATTTTAATAACGGAGGATGATCGGGTGGTAGTCAGCCAAGGGCTGAAGGAGCAGTTTACTCTGCTCAACCCCCAATATCGCTATGAAAAATAAGAATGTTTTATACATTGCGGTGTTTTTGATCGCGATTATACTTTGCGTAATCGGCATTTTGGCCCTGCAGGCCCGCCCCGCCCAAGGGGTTGCGGATATTTATCTGGAGGGGGAATTGGTACGCTCGGTGGAATGGGCGACCTTGCAACAGCCGATCGAAATTCCCATCGGTGAGGGCAATATCCTCTGCGCCGACAGCGAGGGCGTTTGGATGGCGCATGCCGATTGCCCCGATCAGCTTTGCGTCAAGCAAGGCAAGATCAAAGGCGGGGCGTTATCCATCGTCTGCCTGCCCAATCGGGTAACGGTAACCTTGCGTTCTCCTAAGGGAGAATTGGATGGGGTGGCTCGATGAAGGCGCGGAAGATGGTGCTCCTCGCTGTTTTGGTGGCGATGGGGTGCGGATTATTTGTCTTGGAATCGGCGGTGCCCCCCATTGCGGCGGTGCCGGGGCTGAAATTGGGATTGGCCAATATCGTTACCCTTTTGGCGATGGAATGGTTTGGCCGCAGGGAGGCCGCCATGGTTTTGGCTTGCCGTATTCTGCTCACCTCCCTTTTTGCGGGGCAGGCGGTTTATTTCCTCTATAGCATCGCGGGCGGGCTCGCCTGCTACTTGGTGCTCTGCCTTTTTCGCTACGCGCCCCTTTGGGCGCGCAGTGCCCTGGCCGCCATCGGCCATAATATCGGGCAGGTAACGGTTGCGGCGGTGCTGACCGGCTCATTTTCGGTTTATTGGCTCTTGCTTTATCTCATCATCGGTGCTATAATAAGCGGGAGTATGATCGGTATTGCCGCAGAGTTGATCACGCGGCGATTAAATAGATTTATCAAAGGAGAATCAGAATGCCCGAATTAGGCGGTTTGCATGATATGACAGACGTGAAGGGATTGATCCTTTATCTGCTGAAGGAAGCCCGTTGTATCCTTAAAGAGGCCCAGATGACCGAGGTGCTGATGGCCGACGGTCTGGTGGAATATTTCGATTATACCCAGGCGATGGAGCAATTGCTGATCGCGGGGATGATCGATATTGCCTCCTTGGAGGAAACCAACAGTTTCCGCATCACCAAGCGGGGCTTGGCGGTGGAGGCGGAATATGAGGCGCGGATCCCCTATAACGTGCGGAGCAAGACCTTGGCCGCCCTGAAGGAAAACCAGCGCAAGCGGCGGGAGGAGGAGCAGATCTTCACCGAGATCAGCCCCAGCCAGAGCGGCTATCGGGTTACCTGCTCCATCAGCGAAGGGGGCGAGACCATGCTGGCCTATGAGGCATTGGTGCCCGACCATCGGAGCGCCTATTTGGTTGCCGAGCGGTTTCGGGAAAACCCCTCTCATTATTATCAAAAGATGATGGAGATCATTCTGGAAGACGATCTTTTTAAGAAAACAAAATAAAAAACGAGCCGCAAAGGCTCGTTTTTTCGTTACTTAGAGATGGAGCAGACCGCCATCTTAACAAAAAATTCTTTGGTAAGAGGGCAGAAAAGATGCACCCTGTTTTTAATGAATAATTAATAATGAATGATGAATAATTGTTGTTGAAAATCACAAAGTGATTTTCTTTTTATTTAATTCAAATGCGGAGCATTTGTTCCTTGATTTTTCATTATTCATTTTTCACCATTCATTGAGTTCATTTTAATGAACTCATTATAGCACGTTTTTTATGATTTTTCAAGGTTGGAGCATGGGCTGAAGCTGTCTGCCTTCCAATGCCGCTTCTAAAGCGGCGGGGATGAGCTCTAAATTTGCGATGCAGGAGCGGGGCTTGCCGAAGGCATCGTCCTGCCCATAGGGGACAAAGTAATAGTTGCGCAACGCCTGCAAGGCGCCGATATTTTTGGCGCTGCCGCTTAAGGCATCGTTGGTGGAAAGGGCGATCAATATGGGCTTATCGTTGCGCAAGGTGGATTTGGCCGCCATGGTAACGGCGGTATCGGAGATGCCAAAGGCGAGCTTTGCCAGGGTGTTGGCGGTGCAGGGGGCGATGATCAGTGCATCCAGCAGTTTTTTGGGTCCGATGGGCTCCACCTCGGGGATGGTATGCCAGATCTCCCGCCCGCAAAGCCCTCGGAGCCGCTCCTGAAAGTGGGCGGCGGTGCCGAAGCGGGTATTGGTTTCATAAACGATAGGCGACATGATGGGAAAAAGTTCATATTTCCCCGCTAAGGGGCGCAGAGCGTCCAGCACCTTGGTAAGGGTACAAAAAGAGCCGGTCAGGGCAATGCCGATCTGAAGGGGTCTATCCATTTCGTTCCATCTCCTTTAATATGTAGTCTCCCAGGATGGCGGCGGCGGTTTCGGGGGAATATTTACCCGGCAGGCCGGGAGCATAGCAGACCTGAAGCCCCATCTCCGCCGCAAGGGCGGCATCAAAGCCCCCGGGGGCAGAGGCCAGCTCGATGAGCAGGGTATCATGGGGCAGCTGCTGCAGGCGGGATTCGGTCAGCACTTCCTGCGGGACGGTATTGAAGATCAGCCGAAACCGATGATAGGGAATATCCTCATAGAGGCGGGCCTCACACCCCAACGCGCGGGCTACGGCGAGGGTCTCCTGCCGCCGCGCCGCAACTGTTACATTGGCATGGAGCGCGGTCAGCTTGGCGGCTAAAAGTTGGCCGATCCGCCCGCCGCCCAAGATCAGGGCGGGATTTCCCGCCAGCATAAAGGGGGTTCGGGCGATAGCCGGCGCCAGCGCCCCTTCGGCGGTGGCATCCGCATTGGCGATCAGTACCTCCTCGGCCTGATAATAATCGGTGGCATTGGCCGGCGCGCCTGCGGGGAGCAAGCCACCGAAGATCCGCTTGCCCTCAAAGCGGCGGTAGATCTCCCGCAAGGGGATGCTTTTTTGCGCCAGCGGCGCATGGAGGGTATGCCCATCCTTGGAGGCGGGCAGGGGCAGGATCAGAATATCGGCGTCCCATGCGGCGGGAGCGTCCTCTTCATGATAAGATAGGGTGGCCTGGAAGCCTTTTTCGGTTATGTAGCGGGCGAGCATCGCTTGGCGGCGGTCTCCCCCCATCAGATGAAAGGTCATGGCGGGTTCCTCCTTTTCTTTATCTTATGAGAAAAAGAGGAAAAAGTGCGGGAACGGACGTTCGACTGGCAAAAAAGAGATCCGATTTTGTTGAAATGATCCCGACTGCGTATGTGATACGCCGAGCGGTCATTTCAACGGAAAGCAGAATGGGGGATTGCAAAAAAATAAGAAGAAAGAGCAAAAACTCTTTCTTCTTAAAAAACGATAGATATTGAAACAAACCTATTTGTTTTTTTCTTTTCTGCGGTCGGGTCCTTTTTTGTCAGTCGACAATTTGGATGGATTCAATGACCTGGGGTTCCTCGGGCATATCCATAAAGTTGGTGGCAACGGCGGCGATCTCATCGACCACTTCGATGCCTTCTACCACCTTACCGAAGGCGGCGTAGTTGCCGTCTAAGAAAAAGCCGTCTTGATGCATGATAAAGAACTGGCTGCTGGCGGAATTGGGATCTTGAGTACGGGCCATGGAGATCACGCCCCGCTCATGGCGAATGGGGTTTGCGATTCCGTTGGCGGAAAATTCACCGATGATGGGCTCATCGCTCCCACCCATGCCGTTGCCCATAGGGTCGCCGCCCTGGATCATAAAGCCGCTGATGACCCGATGGAAGATCAGCCCGTCGTAAAACTTTTCGCTCACCAGCTTTTCAAAGTTGGCCACCGTCTTGGGTGCGTGCTCGGGATAAAGCTCCAATTTGATGGTGCCGCCCTTTTTCATTTTGATTTCAACCATTTTTAAAATTCTCCTTATATAAATAAACTATAAATGAACATAATCAAGCAGTAGCCCATCAGCAGGATGGAGCCCCAATTGAGCAAAGCTACGCTGAGCTGGGAGCGGAAGGGGAGCTCCTTTTCGCCATGGCGGGAGAGGCCCAAGGTTTTTGCTTTGCGGAAGAGGAAGATGCCGCCGCAGACCGCCAGCGCGATCATGCCCATGGAATAGACCGCCGAAACCAGATGCCAAATGCTAATGGAGGTGGTGGCGCCGGAAAGATCGGCGATGGCCTCCTGCAAAAAGCCTGCGATGATGGAGCCGGTGAAATTGATCAGCATATGCATGGCGATGGTATAGCGCAGTTTGCCGGTCTTAGCATAGACAACGCTGAAGAGCAGCCCCAAAAAGGTGGCGTAAAAGAATTGATAGAAATTACCGTGGATCAGCCCGAAGAAGAGGGCGGAGGTAAGCACCGCCAGCCATTGGCTATAGGGGAGCAGACGATCCATGATCCATTTGCGGAAGATCAGCTCCTCCACAATGGGGCCCATAACAACAACGACGGCAAACAAAATGAGGGGGTGCATCCCGGTGATCCAGGAGGAAACTGCGTTGGTGATCTCCTCGCCCCGCAGACTCTGAATAAAGGCCATTAAAAAATTAGCAACATAACTGCCCAGCATCATAAAGAGATAGGCAATCGCCAGAAAAGCCACCCCGTTTTCAAACCCCAGCTTGGCTTTTTGGGGGGCTTTTTTGGGCATGGAGGCGATCAGCCCCCAAAAGAGGGGTACGCCCACCAAATAGCCCGCGCCCGAGAGCACCAGCGTAAAATAGGAACTATTATAAAAGGCGGGGAAGAATTGATTGCAGACCACAGTAATGGCCGCCTGCAAAAGAGAGGTCACCAGCATATAGACCAGCAACGCAAGACCCAATCGAGCGAGGTTTTTTCGCTCGGCTTTGCGTTTTATCCGCTCGGTATCGATGGGGGGCTGATAAGGAGAGGAATATTGCATTTCCAGCAGGATCACCCGCCTTTCTTTTCAAGATATGATCTATTTTAACATACCCGACCGCGCTTTTCAACCGCCTTGGGAGGTTTTTACAATCTGTTTAAAGATGACGGAAACTTTTTGCGGTCTTGAATCGTATAATTAGTGAAAAAGATTGTATGGGCGATGGGGATTTGCTATAATAAAATCAAGGAGGTGCTTTTGATGATGAAACGAATCTTGGCCATGCTTTGCTGCCTGATGCTTTTGACGAGCAGCCTTTCGGGCTGTAAAAAGCCTCAAGAAGAACTTGCGGCCGCTGATACCCTTGTGAATGGGCAGGAATCGGAAGAGGTGCCTCAGGATCTCCCTTCAGAGAAACCCGCAGAGGAGGGCGAAACCGAAGGGGAGAAAAATCCTTCCGCTGAGCAACCGACGGAGGAAACGCCCCAAGGGAGCGCGGTGCGGATGTTGCAGGAGCCCTTCTATTTTCAGAAAAATCATAAATTTGAAGAGGTTCGGGGTGCGCGGAATTTCCTGATCGGCTCCATTAAGACCTTTTTGAGCAACGCAGGGCAGGAAAATGCCGCCTATTCCCCCGGCAATATGTTTTTGGCGTTGGGGATGCTGGCGGAGATCACCGACGGAACATCTCGGCAGCAGATTTTGAACGCTCTTAGAGTGAGGAACATGGAAACGTTGCGAAAAACCTGCCTGGCCTATTGGGAAAGCACTTATTGCGATAGTGAATCGGCCCAACGGCTCTTGGCCTCTTCCCTTTGGCTGGATGAGGATATTGCCTATCATGAAGAAACCCTTGAGGCGTTAGCAGATTATTATTTTGCATCCTCTTATCAAGGGCAGATGGGATCTTCCGCCTATGAGGCAGAGCTGAAAAAATGGCTCAACGAGCAGACCGGCGGTCTGCTGCAGGAGCAGGTCGGCGCGTTGGAGATGGATCCCAATACGGTGATCACTCTGGCAACAACGGTCTATTATAAGAGCGCATGGTTCCAAAAATTCGACGAGGATAAGACCGCACCCGCCACCTTCCACGGTGCGGCAGGGGATACTACCTGCGACTTTATGTATATCAGCGAAAGCGACGATATTTATAAAGGCGCGCAATTCATTGCGGCCGAAAAGCTCCTCGGCGGAGGAGGGCATATGCATTTTATCCTGCCCAAGGAAGGAACTACTCCGGAAGCACTTTTGGGGCAGGAGGAGTTCACGCAGTATTTAAAGGGCGCGGCAAGCGAATCCAATTACCAATCTATGAAGATCAATTATGCGGTGCCCAAATTTGATATTCAAACCAATGCGGCGAAGATGAATGCAGAGGAAAAGCTCAAGCAGATGGGCGTTAACGCTGTTTTCAACGCCCAAAAGGCGGATTTTTCGCCCTTGGGCGAGGGGTTGGAAGGTTCTCGGCTGGCGGTGGATCACGCTGCCCGGATCATGATCGATGAGGAGGGCTGCGCCGCGGCCTCTTTCGTTAAGCAGGATGTTTTAAAATATTCTTCTATCGATAAAGAGACGGAGATCGATTTCATCCTGGATCGCCCCTTTATTATCGTTATTACCGATTCCTATGATCTGCCGCTTTTTGCGGGAATCGTCAATCAGGTTTGAACATAAAAAATCCACCCCGAGGGGTGGATTTTTTTATGATTACTCAATAGGTTTGAGGTTCCAGATGTTGTCGGCATATTCGCGGACCGCGCGGTCGGAGGCGAAGAAGCCTGCCTTGGCGATATTGACCAGCGACATGCCGTTCCACTTCAGGGTGTCGCCATAGGCTTCGTTGATCTTGGCCTGAGCGTCCTTATAGGAATTGAAATCGGCCAGAACCATATAGGGATCGGGCCCGATCAGGTAGCGAACAATGGACTCAAAGCCCTTGCCGCCGATGCCATCCCGCAGGATGGAATCCAGCATCTCCCGCAGATGGGGATCGTTGCGATAAAGCTGGTCGGGATGGTAGCCATCGGCCTTCCAGCGGTTGACCTCGGGGGTGGTGAGGCCGAAGAGGAACATATTCTCATCGCCTACCTGCTCGTTGATCTCCACGTTTGCACCGTCCAGCGTGCCTAAGGTGAGGGCACCGTTGATCATAAACTTCATGTTGCCGGTACCGCTGGCTTCCTTACCGGCCAGGGAGATCTGCTCGCTGACTTCGGCGGCGGGCATCAGGATCTCCGCCAGAGAAACCTTATAATCGGCCAGGAACACCACCTTCAGCATATCGCCGATGGCGGGATCGTTATTGATCATATCACCCAGGGCGCAGATGAAGCGGATGATCTCTTTGGCCATGATATAGCCGGCCGAAGCCTTGGCGCCGAAGATGAAGGTGCGGGGATGGATCTTCAGTCCTTCATACTTGATGCGGCGATAGAGGTCATAGATATGCAGAGCGCAGAGCAACTGACGCTTATACTCATGCAACCGCTTGGCCTGCACATCAAAGATGGAATCGGGGTTGACCTTGATGCCGCAGGAATTTTCGATATATTTGGCCAGGCGCAGCTTATTCTGACGCTTGATATCGGTCAGGCGCTTGAGCACCGATTCATCGTCTTTAAATGCCAGCAGTTTTTCCAGCTCAGCACCGTTGCTTACAAATCCATCACCGATCAGCTCTTTGATCATATCGGTCAGCCAGGGGTTGGATTCGCAGAGCCAGCGGCGGTGAACAATGCCGTTGGTAACGTTGGTGAGCTTATTGGGGAAGATAGCATGATAATGCTTGAAGAGATCTTCCTTCAGGATATCGCTATGCAGGGCGGAAACGCCGTTGACGCTATAGCAGCAGGCTACGCAAAGGTTGGCCATGCGCACCATCCCGTCGCCAATCACCGCGATCTGATCGATGACATGGCGCATATCGGGATGCTCGTTATAGACCATCTCGCAGAAGCGACGGTTGATCTCCTGAACAATGGTATAGATGCGGGGCAGGCGGGCGGAGAACAGCCCGATGGACCATTTTTCCAGCGCCTCGCTCATAACGGTATGGTTGGTATAGGCAAGGGTCTTGCAGGTGATGGCCCAAGCATCGTCCCAGGAATAGCCATGGTCGTCCATCAGCAGACGCATCAATTCGGGTACGCAGAGGGCAGGGTGGGTATCGTTGATATGAACGACCACCTTATCGGGAAGGGTATCCAGCGTGCCGTATTTCTTGAGGTGATCGGCCAGAATGTTCTGCAGGGAGGCCGAAACGAAGAAATACTGCTGGCGCAGGCGCAGAGATTTACCCTCTTCATGATCATCGGCGGGATAGAGAACGCGGGAGATGGCTTCCGCTTTGGCATCCCCTTCGCAGCTCTTGAGGTATTCGCCGCGGGAGAAGAGGCTCATATCGAAATTCTCCATGCTCTTGGCGCCCCAGAGGCGGAGCTTATTGACGATCTTGGAATCATGGCCGGAGATCAGCAGATCATAGGGAACGGCCAGAACCTTATAATAATTGGAATGAACGGTCTTGAGCCCATCTTCGCTCCAGAGCTCTTCCACGTTGCCGTCGAAATGGATCTCCTGGGCTTCATCGGGGCGGGGGACCAGCCAGCCGCCGCCCAGCTCCAGCCAGTTATCGGGGAACTCCATCTGCCAGCCATCGATGATGACCTGCTTGAAGATACCGAACTCATAGCGGATGGAAAAGCCGGTAGCGGGATAATCGCAGGCGGTGAGAGAATCGAGGTAGCAGGCGGCAAGTCGGCCTAAACCGCCGTTGCCGAGGCCTGCATCGGGCTCCATCTCATAAAGCTGCTCTAAATCGACGCCCATCTCTGCCAAAACGGCACGGACATCCTCTTCCATTCCCATATTATAAAGGTTATTTTTGAGGGAGCGGCCGATCAGAAATTCCATCGACATATAATAGACTTTTTTAGCCTCCTGCTCGGAGACCTTTTTATTGCCGGCCTTGCGGCGGCGGGAAAGCTCTTTAACGACCATCGTTACAACGCTTTCATACATCTGGCGAATGGTTGCATCCTCTGCTTCGCAGGCAAATTTATCGGTTACAACCGCCTGAATTCTTTCTTTGATTTCGCTTTGGGTCATTTGAATTTCTCCTTAATAATATCTATATATAATATATATTTTTAACAATATATCCTATATAATACCAATATTTCACTTTCATGTCAAGAAAAAAGCCTCGGCATGGGCGAAAAAGCCCATGCCGAGGGAAATTAAAGATTAGATTCCGCGGTAAAGCGCTTGATAGGCCGCAACGCTCGGGCCCCAGCTATAATCGCCCGCCATGGCGTTTTTCTGCGCCTGGGCGAAATGGTCTTTTTGATGGAAGAGCTCGATGGCTCTCCAAAGGGCGTGGGAGAAATCTTCGGGATGCTGGGTATGGAAGGTGATGCCGCGCCCGCTTCGCTCGCCGTAGTTATAGGCGGGAACGGTATCGGCCAAGCCCCCGGTAACATGGACCAGCGGCAAGGTGCCGTAGCGCATGGCGATCATCTGCGCCAGCCCGCAGGGTTCAAACTTGCTGGGCATCAGGAAGATATCGCAGCCTGCATAGATCCGCTGCGCCAGCGCACCGTCGAAGGCCAGGATCAGGCGGAAATTCTCGGGATGCCGCGCGGCGGCACCTTTGAGATAGTCTTCATAATAGGCATCGCCTGTTCCCAGAACCACGACCTGAACATCCTGCTCCAACAGCCAATCCAGCTTGGCCTGCATCAGCTCCATGCCCTTCTGGTGGGTCAGGCGGGTAACCATGCCGAAGAGGGGCACCTCATCGGTAACGGGCAGGCCCAGCTCCCTTTGGAGGGCGGCTTTATTTTCCACCTTCAGAGCCAGAGAGTCTGCATCATAATTTTGGGCGATCCGTTTATCGGTCTTGGGATCAAAGAGATCGGTATCGATGCCGTTGAGGATTCCGCTCACCTTAAAGGAACGCGCCCGCAGGATGCTCTCCAATCCGCAGGATTTGGGGGGATTCATGATCTCTTGGGCATAACGCTCCGAAACGGTGGTTACCCGCGCCGCGCATTCGATGGCGCCCTTCATCAGGTTGAGGCTGCCGCCGTAGGTCATCAAGGGGAGATGCTCGTTGCCCATCCCGAAAACACCGCCCAGGATATAGGGATCAAACTGACCCTGGAACTCAATGTTATGGATGGTAAAGACCGAGCGGATGTTCTTAAACTCCCACCGCCAGCGGAATTGGGTATCCAGCAAAACGGGCACCATTGCGGTATGCCAATCGTTGCAATGGAGAACGTCGGGGATGAAATCCAAAAGGGGAATGCTCTCTAAGATGGCGCGGGAGAAGAAGGCGAACCGCTCCGCATCATCCCCTTCGCCATAGGTTTTTTCCCGATGGAAATAGAATTCATTATCCAAAAGATAATAGATCACACCGTCGATATTCGCTTCAAAGATGCCGCAATAGCGGTTCTCGCCCGCGCTATGGACGTAAAAATGGGTGCGGTATTGGCATTGATCCTTCAGATGCTGAGGGATCGACCCATAATAAGGGAGAATGACGCGGCAATCGTCGCCCGCGCGGCAGAGCGCCTTGGGCAGTGCACCTGCCACATCCCCCAATCCGCCGACCTTAATAAAAGGGGCGGCTTCACTTGCTGCATATAAAATCTTCATAATTTATACCTGCTTGCCTTTCCCGATAACAAAGGGGAGCGTTTCGGCGCCCCGCAGCTCGGTGCCTTCCTGAACCTTTACGTTTTTATCGGTGATGGTGCGGTTGAGTTTGGCATTTTTGGCAATGACCGTATTTTGCATCAGGATGCAGTTTTCAACGATCGCCCCTTCTTCCACCACAACATTCCGCGAAAGGATGGAGTTTTTAACAATGCCTTTGATGACGCAACCGTCGGCAATCAGGCAGTTGCTTGCCGCCGCCCCGAAATCATAAAGGGTGGGAACGGAATCCTTCACCTTGGTATAGATGGGGCGGTCGGCAGTGAAGAGCTCCTTTTTCTGCGCAGGATCCAGCATCTCCATATTGGCGTTGAAATAATCGCCAACCGAGCAGATGATGCGGGCAAAGCCCTGATAGAGATAGCCGCAGATCTTTTTCACGCCCAGATTTTTCTGGATCAACTCCCGATTCATATTGGTGTAGTCGTTATTATCCGCTTCTTCTAAAAACGCTACCAGATCGGCTTTTTTCATAATAGCGGTACCCAAGGCAAAGGGGGCGGGCGCGTCGGTCGCCTCTTTCTGATAGGAGATGGAAGAAACGGTATGATCTTCTGCCACATCCAACTTCATCTCGCCGGGCGCGGCGGGGATTTCAGCATAGGCGATGGTGAGATAGGCATCGTCCTTGATATGCTGGGCCAGCATGGCTTCCAGATCGATGTTGGCGACCGTTCCGCCGAATGCCATCACCACCCACTCATAGTTATTATCGGCAATATAGCCCTTGATGGAGCGCAGAGCATCCAGCCGCCCGCGGGAATAGATCGCATGGGATTCGGGGCGGGCCAGGGGGGTGAGCAGTTTGATACCGCCCTTGCGGCGGTTAAGATCCCAATCTTCGCCGTTGCCCAGATGGTCAAAGAGCGAGCCATAGTTTTCTTTGCAGAGCACGCCTACCTCATCAATGGAGGCGTTTACCATGGAAGAGAGGGTGAAATCGATGATCCGATACCGCCCGGCATAGGGCAGGGAGGCAGGGGTGCGGGAGTGGATCAGCTCATGCTTGGGCGCATGGGCGCTATAGTGATCGCAAAAAATAATTCCGAGTGCGTTCATGTTACTTTGCCTCCTTTACGGTATTGGGCTTGATCATTTCTTTGGGGCGGACAACCTGCCCTGCGCGAACAACCGCGCCCGAGCCGATAACGGCGATGCCCCATTCGCCATCGTATTTTTCCGGTTCTTCGCCGATGATGGCACCGTCTTCGATCACCGCATCGTCTGCGATGATGGCGTATTTGATGGTGCAGTTTTTGCCGATCTTGGCATCCTGCATGATAACGGCGGAATTGAGGGTGGTTCCCTGATCCACCGAAACGCCCGAGAAGAGGACGCTGTACCAAAGATCGCAGCCCTGCAGGGTGCAATTTTCAGTGATGGTGGATTCGCGGATATGCACGCCCTCGCCGATATATTGGGGCATCAGATTCTGGCCGTGGCGGGAATAGATGCGCCAGGAAGGATCGGAAAGGTTGAGGGGGATATTGGGGTTGAGCAGGTCCATATTGGCCTCCCAAAGGGAATCGATGGTGCCAACATCCTTCCAATAGCCCTCAAAGGGATAGGCAAACATCCGCTGACCGTCAGAGAGCATCTTGGGCAGAATATCCTTACCGAAGTCTTTGGAGCTATCGGGGTTCTGCTCATCCTCGATGAGGTATTTGCGCAGCTTATCCCAGCGGAAGATATAGATGCCCATGGATGCCCGATCGCTCTTGGGATGGGCGGGCTTCTCTTCAAATTCATAGATCTTATCGCCCTCGTCGGCATTGACGATACCGAAGCGGCTGGCCTCCTCGATGGGCACCTGCAGGGTGGCGATGGTGGCATCGGCTTCGTTGGCTTTATGGAAATCCAGCATTTTGCTATAGTCCATCTTATAGACATGGTCGCCCGAGAGGATCAGAACATATTCGGGATCATATTTTTCAATAAACTGGATATTCTGATAGATCGCGTTGGCGGTGCCTGCATACCATTCACCGGTCGAGCCCGAAACATAGGGCGGCAGGATATGTACACCTCCGTTCATGCGGTGCAGATCCCAGGGCTGGCCGTTGCCGATATAAGTATGCAATTCCAGCGGACGATATTGGGTTAAAACACCAACGGTATCGATCCCGGAATTGGTGCAGTTGGAGAGGGGAAAATCGATGATGCGATATTTTCCTCCGAAGGGTACAGCGGGCTTTGCCATTTCCTGCGTCAGGACATAAAGTCGGCTGCCTTGCCCGCCGGCAAGCAGCATGGCCAGCATTTCTTTTCTTTTCATGCTCTTTTGCTCCTTTCAAGCGTTTGATCAGAAATAGAATGGCATGGAGTTTTGGGGGGATCTTAAATTTGCATGGTCATCCGATCCATCCCCAGAGCTTAGCGGATATTCTTTTCTATTTTCTATTATAACAAATAGAATAGTGTTTTTAATAGGAATTTTGACGAAAACCAAAAAATCCATTATTTGCATAAAAAATCCGTCCAAAAACTGTTAAAAATAACCAAAAAATATTGTTAATATAGCCCAAAATTAGCATATTTTCTAAATTGTGAACAGGAAAACCCACCATTACATTGACAAGGAAGGAATTATATCGTAAAATGAATAGAATCTTGAATCGGCAAAGGAATTTGATGATGGTAGCATTCAACAGCAGAGAAGCTGAATATAAGCGCCCCTTCGGCGCGGTGCGGGCGGGGGAACCGCTCTTTTTGCGCATGGTGCTGGAGGAGCAGAACTGCCGCTTGGTGCGGGTATTTTTCCGCTATGAGGATGGCGTCGAGGTGCAGGGCGAACTGCTGCCCACCGCCGTCCCCGGCGAATATTGCGGGGAATTGCGGCTGGAAAAGGAAGGTCTTTGCTTTTACCGCTTTGAGGCGGTGCGCCCCGATGGAAGCCCCATCTATATCGGTACGACCGACGGTGTTCATGCCATGGTGGGGGAATGGCTTCCCGAATGGCGGCAGACCGTTTATTCCGCCGATTTTGATACTCCCGCGGATCTGGCGGGAGGCATTTGGTATCAGATCTTTCCCGATCGGTTCTGCAAGGGGGCGTTGCCCTATCAACGCCCCGCAAAGGGGACCCGCATCTACCATGGAAATTGGGCGGAGCGGCCTTATTTTGTTCAGGATCGGCCCGATTTTAAGGGTAACGACTTTTTCGGCGGAAATCTGCCGGGCATTATGGAAAAACTGCCCTATCTCAAGGAACTGGGGGTGGATCTCATCTACCTCAATCCCATCTTTGAGAGCGGAGAAAACCATCGCTACAGTACCGCCGATTATGAGCAGATCGATCCTCTTTTGGGAGATAATGAGGATTTCGAAAAGCTTTGCCAAGGGGCAAAGGAGCAGGGGATCCGCGTTGTTTTGGATGGCGTCTTTTCCCATACAGGGGCGAATAGCCGCTATTTCAATCGGGAAGGGCTGTATGATAGCCTGGGCGCTTACCAGAGCATCCATTCTCCCTATTATCATTGGTATGATTTTAAAGAATATCCCCATAAATATGAGAGCTGGTGGGGGTTTGATTCCCTGCCCTGCGTCAATGAATTGGCGCCCGACTTTATGCGCTATATCAACGGCGAGCAGGGCATTGCCCGCCGCTGGATGGAAAAGGGGGCCTACGGTTGGCGGCTGGATGTGGCGGATGAGCTGCCCGATGGCTTTTTAGAGGCTTTCCGCAAGCGGGTGAAGGAGACCAATCCCGAGAGTATTATTATCGGCGAGGTCTGGGAAAACGCGGTGGAAAAGGTCAGCTACGGTGCCCGCCGCAAATTCCTGCTGGGCCATCAATGCGATACCGTGATGAACTATCCTTGGCTGGAAGCGATCGTTTCGTTGCTCAAAAGCGGCAATACCTCTGCTTTCGCCGCGGCGGTGCTGGATCTGATAGAATGCTATCCCCAGCCTGCCCTGCGCTGCCTGATGAATATTCTTTCCACCCACGATACCGCCCGTATCCTCAATCGGCTGGGCGCGGATTTCATCCCCCCGCGGGCGATGCAGGCGGATAACTATCTATCCCCCGACCAGCGGGAGCGAGGGGTGGCACTTTTGAAAAAGGCGGCGATGCTGCAGTTTACCCTTCCCGGCATCCCCTGCATCTTTTATGGGGATGAGATCGCCATGGAAGGCTATGGCGATCCCTATTGCCGCGGGACCTATCCCTGGGGCGGGGGCGATCGCGAACTGCTGGATTATTATAAACAGCTTGGAGCCATCCGCAAAGAATACCGCGCGGCTTTTGCAGGGGATTGCACCGTCTGCGGCAGCGGCGGCAGGCTGATCCTGGAGCGGGGCGGATGCATCCGCCTGGCGATGAATTTCCGCTCCAAGCCCATGCCGGTGGAAGGAACGCTTTTGCTGGGCGAGGGCTATGCCGAGGGATTCTTGCAACCCGGCGGCTATGCATGGTTAAAAATCGAATAAATAAAGGCTGTAAAAAACCATCGTTTTTTACAGCCTTTTTAAATTATAGCATTGCGATCAGATTTTTCAGCATGGGCTCGAATTTAACGCCGTACCAATGGTCGGGATCGCCCTGGGTATTCTCGATGCAGAGCAGGGTGTAGTCGGCGGCGATCTTGGCGCTCTCTTCGGCGGTCTTGCCGTTCATCAGCGCCCCGACAAAGGCCGAGGCGTAAACATCGCCGGTGCCGTGGCTCCCTTTGGCGATCTTTTTATGGCAATAATAGGTTTGCGCACCTTCTTGATAAACAACCACACCGGTTTTATCGGCTTCATAGGAAACGCCGGTCAAAACGACCGTTTTGGCACCCAGCGCGGCGGTTTTTTCCAAAAGGGCGGTGATGTATTGCTCGTCGTAGGTTTCCCGATAGTCTACCCCCGTCATGAAGCAGGCCTCGGTGATATTGGGCAAAAGAATATCAGCCTCGGCGCAAAGGGTGGCCATGGCGGCGGCATATTCTTTGTCAAAGGCGGGGTAGAGCTTGCCGTTATCCCCCATGGCGGGATCGACGATGATCGTGCCTCCTTCCGCCTTGAGGGTGGAAAAGATATGTTTCACATAATCGATCTGGGTCAGGCTGCCCAGATAGCCGGTATAGATGGCATCGAAAGAAATGCCTTCTTTTTGCCAATGGGCCTCAATGGCGGGGATATCATCGGTGAGATCCCGAACGGTGAAATCGGTGAATCCCGATGTATGGGTAGAGAGCACCGCCGAGGGCAGAATGCAAGTCTCCATGCCGCAGGCCGAAAGGATGGGCAATGCAACGGTGAGGGAGCATTGGCCGTAGCAGGAAATATCCTGAATGGTCAGAATTTTTTTATAGGACATCATGTTCAACTCCTTTTGAAATCTACCATTCAGTATAATGATTTTTGGTATGATTTAAATAGCCAATTTGCAATAATTTTATATAACCAGATTTTTCCGACGCGCCCGCCGCACCCGATTGATATGCCGCTCGAAATCGCCGTTATTCAGCAGTTCCGCCAAAACATATTGCTCAAAGACCGCAACGGTGCAGGAATAAAAGCCCAATTTCTGCTCGAAGGCGGGGAGCAGGTCTTCGGGTAAAACCAAATAGCCCACCCGCATGGAGGGGGCAACGGTGCGGGAAAAGGTGTTGAGATATAGCACCCGCCCCTCTGCGCTGCGGCAAAAGAGGGGCTCTTCCCTTTTGCGGGAAACCGTCAGCTCGGAATCATAGTTATCCTCGATGATATAGCCATCCCGTTCTTTGGCCCAGAGCAGATATTCTTTGCGCTTGGAGGCGGTGGCGGTGATGCCGCTGGGGTAGCTGTTGAAGGGGGTAATATGCAAAATGGAGGCTTGGCAGGCATCCAGCGCGGCGGTGCGGATGCCCTCCGAGCCCATCTTTAAAAGCTCAAAGGGGATGCCGTTGGCGGTATAGACCCGGCGGATCATATCATAGGAAGGATCTTCCAAGCCAAAGATCTGCCCTTCTCCCAAAAGCTGGGCGATCAGGCTATAGAGATATTCCGCCCCCGCACCGATAACGATCTGCTCGGGGCGCACCTGCATCCCTGCGCTGCGGGCAAGATAAGCGGCGATGGCGCTTCGCAGCTCGGCGCAACCGCGGTTGGGGGATTTGAGCAAAATCTCCTCGCCATAATCAGTCAGCACCTTGCGCATGGTGCGGGCCAGCACCGAATAGGGAAAGGCAGTATGGGGATGGTGGGGCGAAGCTTTGCGGGGGGCTATCGCCGCGGTGAGGGCGGTGGAGAGAAAATCCCGCTCCCGATAGATGGCATAATACCCGCTCCGCGGGCGGGCCTCAATGTAGCCTTCCTCCGCTAAAAGAGCATAGGCATGCTCCACCGTGATCACGCTCAGACCGCACTCCTCCGCCAGCAACCGCTTGGAGGGGAGCTTGCTTCCGAAGGGATAGACCCCCTCAATGATATCCTCCCGCAGACGCTCGTATAACTGCAGATAGGCCGCTTTTGACGATTGGGAATCGATGTATTGCTTCATTTGGTTATATCCTTTTTGAATGAATTGATGGTTTTATTATAGCCAAATGGAATAAAAAAGTAAAGAATCAAAAGGATTGTCACAAAATGATGGCTTTCGAAGGTGTTATTTACAGAACTTCAAAAATTGCAAAGGGGGTTGAACGGAATGGTTTTTTTCAAAAAGGGATGGTTGGTTTTAGGGAGCTTTTTTCTGGCGGGATTGGTGCTGATCGGCGCGTATCTTCTTTTGGATCATGTTTTGGTGCGGCAGACGGTGTTTGCTACATTTCCTCCCATGACCGCCGAGGAGCAGGTGGAAAAAGCCCATCTGATCGTGAAAGGTACTTTTAAGGACAAGTCCAAGGCCTTTCGGGCTTCATCCACCAATTTCACCGATTATTACCTTACCGTTGAGGAGGTTTATCGGGGCGATGCCGCGGCGGGGGATGTTCTTTCGGTGCGGGTAGAGGAAGGGTTTGTCGGAAACCTTTGGGTGGAAACCGTCCATGAACCGAAAATCCGTTTGGGAGATACGGTTTTTATCTATCTTTATCAAACCGATGGGGATTATTATTACGTTTTAAACGGTAAAAGCGGGTATTGGACGTTGGAGGGCGAAGGGCAGATCTGCAACGCTTTGAACGGGGAAATGGCCGAAATAGCCGAGGTGGAGGCAATTATCGCATCCATCAACGAGAAAACGCCTGCAAATAAAAACTGGCCTTATGAGGAGGCTCTGGAAGGTTTGAAGGGGAATCTTGAAAACGGATTTATCACCGAGGAAGAATATCAGCAGGCATTGGAAAATTTAAATTCCGAAACCTATGGTAAAGTCGTGAAGCGAGCGATTTGGAAATAACCGAACATGGGTTTGGTTTGAGCAAAGGAGAGGTCGGAGAAGCTCTGCCTCAACGAACCTTTTTCGCTTTGCGAAAAAGGTTCAATTCCCGAAGGGATGGATCACCAAATAAAAACAGCACCCGATTGGGTGCTGTTTTTATTTGGTGATCCATCGGAGAATCGAACTCCGGACAACCTGATTAAAAGTCAGGTGCTCTGCCAGCTGAGCTAATGGATCATATGGATTTTCGATGCTAATCTATTATACAAGGCAAGGTTTTATTTGTCAAGAAAAAATTTCTTATAAAAAAATAAAGGTATTTTGTCTGCTGTCTTGTATTAAACTAATAGGAGGACAAGCAGGATGAATTTTCGTGAACAACAAGAAGAATTTGAAGCGCGGACCCTCTCTTCCTTCGCCTGCCTTTCCCGGGAAAGCAGGGGGCGGGAGATGCCGCTGGAGCCATGCCCGTTGCGCACCTGCTTCAGCCGCGACCGCGATCGCATTATCCATTCCAAGGCTTTTCGCCGCTTAAAGCATAAAACCCAGGTGTTTTTGAGCCCCTCGGGGGATCATTACCGCACCCGCCTGACCCATACGCTGGAGGTTTCTCAAATTGCCCGCACCATCGCGCGGTGCTTGGGGCTGAATGAGGATCTCACCGAGGCGATCGCCTTGGGGCATGATCTGGGGCATACCCCCTTCGGCCATGCGGGGGAGCGGGCGCTGGGTGCAGTTTCTGCTATCCCCTTTTGCCATAATGAGCAAAGCGCGCGGGTGGCGCGAAAATTGGAAAAACTCAATTTAACCTATGAAGTATTAGACGGCATGGCCTGCCATACCGGCGATAAACTGCCCGATACCTTTGAGGGGCAGGTGGTTCGCCTTTCCGACCGCATCGCCTATATCAACCATGATATCGATGATGCTCTGCGGGGCGGGATCATTCGGGAGGAGGATCTGCCCTCCTCGGCTACCGCCCTTTTGGGGGTTACCGGCGCATCCCGCATCAACGCTTTGGTGCGCGGGGTGGTGGATCATAGCCTCAATAACGATCAGGTATCCCTTTGCCCCGGCATCCATATCGATCCCGAGATCGGCAACGCGATGGATACGCTGCGCGCCTTTATGTTTGAGCGGGTCTATACCGGCTCCCGCGCCAAGGAAGAGGAGCAAAAGGCCGAGCGGCTGATCCAGCGATTATTCCGCCATTATTGCGAAAACCCTCAAGAGATCCCCGATGAATACCGATTTGTTATCGAGGATGAGGGCGTGGAGCGGGCGGTGCTCGATCATCTGGCGGGGATGACTGATACTTATGTTGTCAATCTTTACCGCGAAATATACTTACCGAAAGGATGGGAATTCTAAATGGCGCTCGATAGCCGATTTCTGGCGGAGCTGAAGGCGCGCAATAATATTGCCGACATTATCTCTACCGCCGTCCAACTGAAAAGAAACGGCACCCGCCATGTGGGCCTATGCCCCTTCCACGGAGAGAAGACCCCCTCCTTTACCGTTTTTGAGGATACCGCTTCTTTTTATTGCTTCGGTTGCGGTGCGGGCGGGGATGTGATCACCTTCACCATGCGCTATAATAACCTCGATTATATCGAGGCGGTGCGTTACCTGGCCGAGCGGAGCGGTATGGCTCTGCCCGAGGAGGAGGGGCGCAACGCCGCCTACCAACGCAAAAAGCGGGAGCGGCTTTATGAAATGCATAAGCTGGCCGCCCGATTCTTTTATAAGACGTTGATGAGCCCCCAAGGCAAGGAAGGGCTGGATTATCTTTTGGGGCGGGGGATCACCAAGGAATCCATTGTCCGCTACGGGCTGGGCTTTGCCCCCGATTCCTTCAACGCCCTCAAAGACCACCTGCGGGAGCAGGGCTACTCTCCCGATGAGATGCTGGCGGGCAGCCTCTTGGCGCGGAGCGAGCGGAGCAGCAGCTCCTATGATAAGTTCCGCAATCGGGTAATGTTCCCCATCTTTGATTTAAGAGGGAATGTGGTTGCCTTTTCGGGGCGGCTGCTGGGGGACGGGAAACCCAAATATTTAAACTCCAACGAAACCGAGATCTATACCAAAGGCAACTGCGTTTTCGGCCTGCATTTAGCCAAAAATGAGCCGGAGGGCACCTTGATCCTCTGCGAAGGCAACCTGGATGTGGTCTCCCTTTCTCAGGCGGGCTTCACCGGCGCGGTGGCGCCGCTGGGAACGGCCTTTACCAAGGAGCAGGCTCGCATCCTGGCCAAATATGCCAAAAACATCGTTGTTGCCTTCGATAACGATTCGGCAGGCCTCAAGGCCACCGATAAGGCCATCAAATATTTAGAGGAGCAGGGCATTCCTGTTCGGGTATTGCAGATGAGCGGGGCCAAAGACCCCGATGAATTTATCAAGACCTACGGCCGCGAGCGGTTCGCCATGCTGATGAAAAGCTCCAAGACCCCCATCGAGTTCCAATTGGAAAAACTGCGGGCGGGGCTGGATCTTGCCGATACCGCCATGAAGGTGGAATACCAGCGCAAGGCGGTGGAAACGATTGCGGCGGTGGAAAGCGCGGTGGAGCGGGACGTTTATGTTACCAAGCTGGCCAAGGAATTAGGGGTCAGTGTGGAATCGGTCCGGATGGATACAGAGCGTTACCGCAAGCGCAAAGCCTCCACCACCCAGCGCCAGGTCATCAAGGCCAAGGAGCAGGAACTGAAGGGGACTTATGATCGGGTCAATCCCGAGCGGGCGGGGAATATCCGCGCGGCGCGCAGTGAAGAAATGCTGATCGCCCTGCTCGCCAAGCACCCCAACCTCTGGCAGGAGGCGGAGCGGTTGCTCCCGCCCGACCAATTCCGCACCTCCTTCAATCGGAGGGTCTATCAATTTATTTTGGAAGAATACCGCGCATCGCCCGACGCCCAAACGCCGGTCTTTGCCAAGGCCTTCGATGAGAAGGAGATGGCGCGGATCTCTTATTTTGTCAACACCGCCATGCTGAACGGGGACCCTATGGAGCAGATGGCCGAATGTGTTGCCGTTATCAAAGATGAGCAAGCCAAGCGAATCGATCCCGGTGCATTTTCGCCGGAAGAACTGATGCAGAAGTTAAAAGGAGAGAATTAGGATGAACTTTGAGAAAAAATCGTTTTATAAGGAACTGATGGATCTGGGCAAGAGCAAGGGCTCTTTGACCAACCGAGAGATCATGGATATTCTGGACGAGGTGACCTTAGATCCCGAGCAGATCGAAAAGCTTTATGATCTGCTGGAGGAGCAGGGCATCGAGATCATTGAGGATAGCGTGGATGATATCGAGGATATTTCCAGCATCGTTAAGATCGTGGAGGCCAAGGAAGAGGAAGGCGGGGTTGTGGAAGCCGAGCATACCTTGGTAGACGATCCGGTTAAGGTCTATCTCAAGGAAATCGGTAAGGTTCCTCTGCTCAGCGGCGAAGAAGAGATCGAGCTGGCCAAGCAGATGCTCAAGGGCGATGAAAATATTAAAAAGATCAAGCTGATGGAGCAGCGGGATCGCGGTGAAGAGATCGCCGAAGAGGATTTCGAACTGCTGGTAACCCTGCCCGAAGCCTTCAGCGCCGAAGAGCTGGAGGAAATGAATAAGGAGATCGCCAAGGGCGAGCGCGCCAAGCAACGGTTGAGCGAGGCCAACTTGCGATTGGTGGTATCCATCGCCAAGCGGTATGTCGGCCGCGGGATGCACTTTTTGGATCTGATCCAGGAGGGTAATCTCGGCCTGATTAAAGCGGTTGAAAAGTTTGATTATCAGAAGGGCTATAAATTCTCCACCTATGCAACTTGGTGGATCCGCCAGGCCATCACCCGCGCCATCGCCGATCAGGCGCGTACCATTCGTATCCCTGTTCATATGGTAGAGACCATCAATCGCGTCATGCGGGTCTCCCGCCAATTGGTGCAGGAGCTGGGCCGCGATCCCACCAGCGAAGAGATCGCCCGCGAGATCAACCAGCCTGAGGAAAAGGTGCGGGAGATCCTGAAGATCGCGCTGGATCCTGTTTCCCTGGAGACGCCCATCGGCGAAGAGGAAGATAGCCATCTGGGCGATTTCATTCCCGATGATGACGTTCCCGCCCCCGTTGAGGCCACCTCTCAGATCATGCTCCGCGAGCAGTTGGTGGAGGTATTGGAAACTCTCACCCCGCGGGAAGCGAAGGTTCTGGAGTTGCGCTTTGGTTTGCGGGACGGCCGCCAGCGCACCTTAGAGGAAGTGGGTAAGGAATTTAACGTTACCCGCGAGCGTATCCGCCAGATCGAATCCAAGGCCTTGCGCAAGCTCCGCCATCCCAGCCGCAGCCGCAAGCTGAAGGATTTTTTGGATAACTAAATGAAAACATTGATTTTAAACGGCTCCCCCCGCAAGGGGGGAGATACCGCCGCTTTGGTAAAGGCGGTGAAGGCGCATTTGCAGGGCGAGGTTTGGGAGATCTTCGCCTTTGATCGCACCATCCGCCCCTGCACCGATTGCCGCTATTGCCGCATCCACGCGGGATGCACCATTGAGGATGGCGGGGCAGAACTGCTGAGAGCCATCGCCGAAAGTGATCGCATTTTGATCGCATCGCCCGTTTGGTTCGGTACCTTGCCGGGGGAACTGCTCTCTATGCTCTCCCGCCTGCAAAGCCAATTTTGCGCCGAATTTTTTCGTAATAAAGAGAAAATGGGCGCACCAAAAAAGGGGGCGATTTTGCTCACCGCAGGGGGAAGCGGCGGGGCGGAAAATGCCATCCAAACGGCAACCATCCTTTTAAAACAAATGAATGCAAAAGAGATCTTGCCCCCTGTCTGCTCCCTGCAGACCGATCGGTTGCCTGCATCGCAGGATCAGGCGGCGATTGCGGGCGCTATCAAAATAGCAGAATATTT
>JAZODI010000126.1:0-3488 GCA_045596965.1 Eubacteriales bacterium
TGAGATCCCATTCCTCCCCCGATTTGATCTTAACATTGATGCGGGTCTCCCCCGCCCCGAGGCGGATAAAATCCGAGGAAATTCCATCCTCTTGCATCAGCGCAGCCAATCGATCCCCATTGGCGCCGCCGATAAAGCCCAAAGCGGTGGTAGCAATGCCCAGCGCGGTCAGCACCGCCGAAACATTGATGCCCTTGCCGCCATAGGTGAGCCGGGTACTCTCCGCGCGGTTGATTTTTCCTGCGGTAAAGGTATCCGTTTTTAAAGTATAATCCAGCGCAGGATTGCAGGTAACGGTATAGATCATAAAAATTGCCTTTCAAGATTGATAAATCAATTATAGCATAAATATGGCAAATTGCAATTTTTTCTGAAATGGCTTGCCATTTCGATTTTTTCATCTATAATGTAGTTATATTAATAAAAAAGGTTGGATACATATAAAGATGATTAAAAAGATTTCTTTCTTAACAACCATCGTATTGCTCATTTCTCTTTTTGCAGGGTTTGCTCTTCCTGCCGCGGCGCAGCCGGCGAGCGAGAGCTCCGATCCCTTGGATCAATATCCCTCCTATACCGAATGGAAAGCCCATTATCAGCCTCAGGAGACCAATGATGATTATGCGTCAAACATCCGCATCACCTCTGAGGCGGAATGGCTGCAGCTGGTAGAGGATACCAACGCGGATAAAACCGCCAGCCCCTTCTTTACAAGCTTAAGCCGAAGCGTTACCATCCATCTGGATACCGAGGATGGCGTTTTGGATATGAATAACCAAGCAATGTTCCCCTTAGGCTATAACGATACCGGCTTTATCGCCCATATCAACGGCCATGGTCAGGTTTTTGAAAACATTAATATTACCTTAAATAATCCCACCCGCCATGTTGGGCTGATCTCAAAGATCAGTAAGCATCGGGTTTATCAGAATTTCGGCATCGCCGGCGGTAAGATCGAAGTAACCGGCTCCATCGCATCCGATAAATATATTGGCGCTATCGCAGGCGGTGTTCATTCCTCCGGCGGCAATGCGCAGGCGGGCATTCTGCGCAAGGTCTTTAATAATGCCAAAGTGATTGCCCAAAAGGATGTGGTCAGCGGCATTTTAGGCCGCGGCGATTCCTGGCCGGTTATGGACGGTTGCTTCAATGCCGGCTGGCTGGAGGTTACCGGCCCCAAAGAGGAGTTCAACGCAACGGTGGCGGGCATCTGCTCCTACGCAGGAAACCGCATCCGCATCCATAATAGCTTTGCTAATTGCCCCGCTTTCTTTAATTTCGTCAGCGAATACCATGGAATCGGTTACCATGGCAATACCTATCCCTCCGGCTCGCCCATGGTCAATTGCTACGGTGCAAGCCCCTTTATCGGTTTGGTAAATGATTATACCCCCCAAGCCGAGGCCGATGCCGATAACGCAAAGGCCGCAACCGGCAGTGCGCAGGAATCGGCCTATAAACTCAATCAGACCTATACCCCCGTCGATTATGCGGGCATCAATCAAAAATTTAGCGGCTATTTTAATTTCAACAGCGATTACCTTGCGATGCTGGATACCGATCGGATCTATTATACCATGACCGAAAGCGGCGAGATTCGCTTCGGCAACGCCGAAAATCAGCTCCGCAAGATCACCGTTCGCGATCGCAACGATAACGTTACTAAAACCTTTTATGCCAATTCCAATCAGGATCTGGATATGAATTATGAGCTGGGCGCCAACTATTTTGCTCTGCTGAGCGGAACAGGCGCATCCATCCAAAAAGGAACAAACACCAAAACCACCCTCCATGTTGGATCGGGGGATGTTGAGATCAAGATCGCCCATGATGTTCGAGGAACCGATATCGATGGCAATAATACAACCAACTTGATGGATGCCATCACTGTTTTACGTGCCAGCATTGATTTAGAAGTTTTTGTGAGCGATCCTTTGGCCGGAGATGTTAATTTCAACGGGCGGTTGGATGCCAACGATGCGGTTTTGATCGTTCGCTTCTGGTTGGGCGATAAATCTGCCTATGATGCCGCCGATTATCCCATTGAAGATAAGAGCGGATGGCTCAAGGTGGCCAGCTATAATATCAAATCCCTGGTCTATTGCCCCGACCCTGCCAGCCGCCATGTTGATTATTGGGCAAGACTTGCCAACAACGAACCCGGCTTTACCGTCGACTATACCTCCCAATATCAAGCAGATGAATGCGCTCAGATCCTGAGAGCCGCCGATGCCGATCTGGTAGGCTTGCAGGAAGTCAGCCGCATCATCGACCCCTCGGGCTTTAATGCCTCCTGCTCCAAATGCCATGATAATACCATAAAATTGGCCTCCCTTGCCAATTATCCCATCAGCCATATGGCTTATAATCCCTATAATCGATCCACAACAAGCGGCCATTATAAAGACTTTGGCTCGGGAATCCTCAGCAAGGTGCAGGTAACTGCCCCCCAAGATAACGTTTATTATGATAAGCAATATAATGAGTATCGAATGTATACCCGCTATACCATCAAGGGCAGTGAACTGACCGCCTATGGCTTCCCCGCCGATAGCACCTTGGTTTGGTATAATACCCATACAGGAAATTATACCCGCGAGCAAATGGCGCAGCTTGGCGCGGCGATGGAGGCGGATTATGCCAAGGGTTATTATGTTATCGCCACCGCCGACTATAACCAAGATCCCATTCGCTTTAATGATTGTACCTATGGTGATTATTCCTTTGATATCAAGACCAGCCATTTCACCATGGCCAACGGCGGCAAAACCGGCAAGATCACCAACGGCGAACGCCAGCAGATCGATAACATTCTGATCTCTGATAATTTGGAATTTTATTGGGATCCCGCAACCCAAAATGCTCTCTATCGCATCGATTGCGATACCATGGAGGATTTCACCCCCGATCATACCGCAGGCGCGCAAAATGCCGTTGCCAACGAAGGCATGACTTTCGACACAACATTGGAATACGCCAGCGACCATAGCTTGGTTTACGCCTATATTCGCCCGAAAAATACATAAATGCCAAGTGTCCTTAAGGACACTCGGCAGCGATATAAATTCCTTCGGAATTTGCGATATACTAAAACCCCTCTTAAACAAGAGGGGTTTTTAGTTCGATATAGACTGCGTCTGCGATATGCTTTTGAGAGGGCTCAAAAGCGAGAAGAAAACAGATGCAGACCAAAAAAGAGACCGAAATTCAGTCTCTTTTTTGGTCTGCGCTGTTTTCAGCGGTTTTATTCTGCGGTGTAGTTGTCGAAATACCCTTGTATATAAACAAAGGGTGTGCCCTTATCACCCGAGCCGCTGGTCAGGTCGCAGAGCGAGCCGATCAGGTCAGTCAGGCGGCGGGGAGTAGTACCCTGCGCGGCCATGGAATCTCCGGGGCCTGCGCTGACGGCATCTTTATGGGCAATTTCTTTCTTAACGGCTTCCCGCAACTCTTCGCCGGTGAGATTTGCAAAATCGTTATCGGCCAGA
>JAZODI010000127.1:0-1800 GCA_045596965.1 Eubacteriales bacterium
GCCAGATGACCGTAGATCTTATCCTTGCCGGTATGGATATAATAATCATCCCCCACCGCATAGATCCGATCGGGCAAAGCCTCCACCGAACTTCCTTTTTTATAATCCTCCGCCGGGGAGTCATTGCTAATAAAGGATTTCAAAACATACCCGCGGGCCGAGATCAACTGCAATGCAAAGCCCGCCAGAAAAAAGAGCGCACCTGCCGCGGCATAAAGGCGCCGCCTGGAAACAATCTGCTTGCGCACCTTCTGGCTCTTCTTTTTGGTTCTTTGCATTAAAACAAAGAAAAACATCAACAAAAAGATCCCTGCAAAGGCAAAACTGATTATACTGATCATTTTAAGCATCACTTTGCCTCCTTTACATCGGCGATCTCTGCAAAGTCATTTCCCGTTGCTACGCCTAATTGGCGATACTGACGATCTCCTGCGCCCAATAGTTTTCCGCCTTGGGTCAGCACCATCAGGCAGTCGCCGTTGGCCGCAAAAGAGGCCGTTTTGCCATGAATTTTTTCGGGTTGAGTAATCTTTGCCTTACCGGCCGAGCCCAACTGACCCTGCAGATTATCTCCCCAACCATAAAGGGTTTCTCCGATCTGAAGATAGGCCGATCTTCCGCCTGCCGCAATGCGATCGGCAACGCCGGTCATTTCAACAACACCGAATTTCAATTGGGAGACCGAAGCTTCCTTTTCCTCTTCCTTTCCCTTTTCGCCCGTTTCGGCGGGATCGGGCAGATCGGCCACCTCTTCGGCTGTCACTCTTCCCAACTGGCCGCAGGCGTTATTGCCCGCAGTATGAACCGTTCCGTCGTTTTTCAAAATCATGGTAAAATCATCGCCCGCCGCAATGCTTTTGCAGCCCTTGGCGATCTTAACAGGGGTGCCGCAGGCCTCTTTATTGCCGCGGCCGAATTGGCCGTAAGCATTATTGCCTACCGCGTAAACATCGCCGTTTTTCAGGCGGTAATAGAGGGAACGGTTGGTGATCACCACCTGCTCCACCGATTGCGCCATACGGTGATTAACGTGGTTGATCCGCTCCTCGGCGCATCCCAACTGACTGTAGGTATTCAAACCGAAGACATAAAGATTTCCGTTTTCTTTCAAAATTGCGCCGACCGTTTCCGAAATAGCCATATCCTTGACCTTGGAATCCAGGCGAACAAATTCATCCACATATTCTTTTTTCTGGCCGGGAATCAGGCTGTTTTGATTGCCACCCTTAGCGTAAAGGGCATGATCCGCCCCCAGCACATAAAGGGTATCCCCTGCCGCGCAGACCTTTTCCGCCTTTTGATAGATCTTACCGCTCTCATCCAGCGCAGGGGTATCGATTTTGCCCCAACCGTAGAGGTCGCCGGATTTGGTAACAACGAAGTTATTATTCTGCCCGCAGAATAAGGAGGCGATCTCCCCCTGCACCACCGCAGGGCTGAGCAACGCTTCCTCTTCCTCTGAGGCGGTCAGCTCCTTCTCATGGGCGCGGTTTTCAACTGCGGTAACAATACCGGAACCCAGCAAAGCGCCGCCCGCGACCACCAATACACCCACCACCACGATCCAAATCGCCACCGGCGATACTCCGGAGATGCGGCGCAAAGCGGTGAGGATGGGATTGGTATTCCCCCGAATCCCTTTCTTATTGGGCAGGAAGCAGATAATTGCCACACCGACCAAACCCAACGCAACTGCCAGCCAGCCCCAGGCGCGGGCTCGCCCTTTGACCGCGGCGATCTGCACCGCCATATAGGCGCAGGTAATGGTATAGAAATAAAAGAGGATCAGCCCGATGATCA
>JAZODI010000128.1:0-11998 GCA_045596965.1 Eubacteriales bacterium
TGCTGGCCCAGCTTACCCGCAATAAGGCGGCAGGCCTTCTGACCGGCCTGGGGGTTACTGCGGTGATCCAAAGCTCCTCGGCAACCACCGTTATGGTAGTGGGTTTTGTCAACTCCGGGATCATGGCATTGCGGCAGGCGATCAGTGTGATCATGGGGGCAAATGTGGGCACCACTATCACCGCCTGGATCTTGAGCCTTGCGGGTATTTCGGGGGATAATATCGTTTTGAAGCTGCTTAAGCCCACCTCCTTCACCCCTGTTTTGGCGCTGATCGGCATCGCCCTTTATATGGCGGGCAAGAGCAGCAAGCAAAGGGATACCGGCACCATCCTGCTGGGTTTTGCCACCTTGATGTTTGGCATGAATGCCATGTCCTCCGCGGTGGCAGGGCTGGCGGAGGTGGAAGGGTTTAAAAATCTCTTCCTGCTCTTTAAAAACCCCATTTTGGGCGTTTTGGTGGGCGCGGTGCTGACCGCCATCATCCAATCCAGCTCCGCCTCGGTGGGTATTTTGCAGGCGCTGGCGGTTACCGGCCAGGTTTCCTACGGTGCGGCCATCCCCATTATCATGGGTCAGAATATCGGTACCTGCGTTACCGCCATGCTATCCTCGGTGGGAACGAATAAAAACGCCAAGCGGGCGGCGGTGGTCCACCTTGCGTTTAATATTATCGGGACAGCCATCGGCCTGCTTCTTTTCGGGGCCGTATCCTGGCTCTTCAAGCCGATGCTGCTGGATGAATCGGCCTCCCTTTTCGGTATCGCGGTGGCTCATTCGGTCTTTAACATTCTTTGCGTGGTGATTTTGTTCCCCGCTTCTTCTCTGCTGGAAAAATTGGCGGTCCGCCTGGTTCCCGATGGAGAAGAGGAGCAGGAGATCGTGGAATTGGACGAGCGTTTGCTCGCCACCCCACCCATCGCTTTGGAGCGATGCAATCAGTTGGTGGGCGAGATGGCCGGGATCGCCAAAAACGCTCTGCAAAAGAGCCTTTCCATGCTCTGGGCTTATGATGCCGGGGCGGCAGAGGAGATCCGCAAGCTGGAAGGGAAAGGCGACCATTATGAGGATATCTTGGGCACCTACCTTGTTAAGCTCAGCGGCAACCGCATGAGCGATAGCGATAGCAGCACCACCTCCAAGCTCCTCAAAGCCATCGGTGATTTTGAGCGCATCTCCGACCATGCGGTCAACATTTTGGAATCGGCGGAAGAACTCCATCAAAAGAAGATCCGCCTGACCGAAGGGGCTGCCCATGAACTCAAAACCCTCTGCGGGGCGGTGGATGAGATCGTTGGCCTTTCGGCAACCGCTTTTTTGGAGAGCGATTTGGAAACCGCTTTGGAGATCGAGCCGCTGGAGCAGGTGATCGACGGATTGAAATCCACCCTGCGCAATCAGCATATCAGCCGCCTGCAAAAGGGCGAGTGTACCATTGAGGCAGGGTTTGTTTGGGCGGATCTCATTACCAACTTAGAGCGTACCGCCGACCATTGCTCCAATGTTGCCGCCTGCATCCTGGATGCAGCCGAGCATAATATGAACATCCATGAATCCACCAATGCTTTGAAAACCAACGAAGGATTCGAAGAAAAATATAAGGTTTACGCGCAAAAATATTCTCTATAAAATGATAAGAGCCGCAACTTTGCGGCTCTTTTTTCTTATTTATTCTTTTCTAATCGACGGAAAAACGGAAAAGTAAGCGGCCAGATGGCGCCTGCAAAGATCACCAAGAGGAAATAGGCGATCATCCGATGGAGCAGCTCGCCCGGCAGGAAATCCAGCGCCAGATAGGCCAGCTCCTTGATTCCTAAGGATAGCCCTAAGCCGAGCACCAGTTTCAAAAGCTGAACCCACCAACAACCTTTGGTATCATAGCGGATATACCGCTGATCCAGCTCATAGGCAACAACAAATCCGCCCACCGCGCCCAGCATCTTATAGGCATTTTCCAGCGCGCTGAAAAGTTCTTCGCCGTTGGCCTCGGCGGGGAAGGGGAAGAACTCCATAAAGCAGACCTGCCCCACCGACCATGCCAGCAACGACCAAAGGAGGATGCGCATCCCCATGGGATGCTTGGCGGCTTTATGCACCAAGGGGTAGATGCCGAAGATGAGGGCCAGGGCGATCAAAACCGAAACAAAAACATCCAAAGGAGTATGCACCCCTAAATACATACGGGAAAGGGGCACCAGCACGCAGGCCGCGATGCTGAGGATAAAGAGCCAGCGCCGATTGGTCCAGCGGGCCACCGAGCCGAAGCTTCCCACCGCGCTTTGGGTATGGCCGCTGGGGAAGGAATAGCCGGTGGCTTCGGGGACTGCGCTCTCCACAACGGTGAAATTGGGATCCCGCACCCAAGGGCGTTCAATGCGGAAGGTAACCTTCAAAAGCTGATTGATCTGGCCGCCTAAAAAACCAACCGTCAGCAGATAATACCCTTCATATTTATCGATGCACCAAAGGAAGAGCATCCCCAGAACCATGAAGACCGTTTCTTCCCCCAAGTGGGTCACCGTCTGCATAAAAAAATCCAAAACGGGATTTCGGATGCTCTCTAAAAAATATAAGAATTCCACAATATAAGCATTCCTTTCAAACAACTATCTAAATATTATCATACCAAAAAGAAAATGTAAAATTAAATTTGCCCCCATCTGCATATATTTTTTTGAAAGGAGTTGAATGGATCGTATGACAATTGTTACCATCCGATCGGGCGACAGCCTTTATAAGATCGGCAAGAGCTACGGTGTTTCGGTAGAGCAGTTGGTGGAGGCCAACGGGATCGATCCCCATAAATACCTGGTGGTAGGGGATAGCCTGATCATTCCCTCCCCGCGGGAAAAGAGCGGCCCGCTGATGGTGAATGGGTATGCTTATCCCTTCATCGATCGGGAGGTTCTCCAAAAAACATTGCCCTATCTGACCTATTTATCCATCTTCAGTTATGGAGTAACCGAAGAGGGCGGGCTGGTTCCTCCGCCCTTGGGGGATGAAGAGTTGATCCAGGCCGCCCGCGCCGCGGGGGTCGCGCCCATGATGGTGCTGACAACGGTAGACGAAAGCGGCGGGTTTAACAGTGAGCGGGCGGTGAGCCTCTTGGAGAATACCGACCGCCGCGCCCGCCTGGCGGAAGAACTGCGCAGGGTCATCGAGGAGAAGGGCTATTACGGCGTGGATGTGGATATGGAATATATCCCCGGCAACCTGCGGCAGGATTATGTTGATTTTGTTGCTTACTTAAAGGAGCAGTTGGCGCCCCATCCGGTATTTGTTGCCTTGGCACCTAAAACCTCGCGGGAGCAGCGCGGCCTGCTTTATGAGGCCCACGACTATGCGGGGATGGGCGAAGCCGCCGATATGGCGTTGATCATGACCTATGAATGGGGCTATGCCTTCGGGCCGCCGATGGCGGTGGCACCCCTGCCGAATGTGGAGCAGGTGATGAACTTTGCGGTGGGGGAGATCCCCAGGGAAAAGCTTTTGATGGGGATGCCAAACTACGGTTATGATTGGCCCATTCCTTTTAATAAAGCGAACCCCGCCCGCTCCATCGGCAATTACGAAGGGGTGGCCATCGCCCGCAAATACGGCGCGGAGATCCAATACGATGAAACCGCCCAGGCACCCTGGTTCCGCTATTATGATGCCCGCGGCAATCAGCATGAGGTTTGGTTTGAGGATGCCCGCAGTTATCAGGCGAAGCTGGGGCTGGTAAGGGATCTTGGAATTGCAGGGGTCAGTATCTGGAATATTATGCGGTGGTATAAACCGCTATATACTCTTCTTAACGGCTATTTTGATATCGTTAAAATAAATCGATGAAATCGGCGCGTCTTCCGATTTGATCAATTTTAAATGGGAGAATAAATTATTAGAAATCAAAAAATAATAAAAAGGGCTGAAAAACATTTTGTTTTTCAGCCCTTAATTTTATTTTTTCAGAAAGGATTCCACAACGACGGTTACCGTATTTTCCTCCACCGAAGCAAAGCCTGCGCCGCAGGTTCCTTCCAGGATGAGTTCTCCATGAAGGAAGGCGTGCAACGGCCCTTGCTGCAAGGCCATCAAGGTCTTGATATGGCCGGGGTGAATGCCGTAGTCTCCGCCGCCGCGCCCCTTAGCGTCGTCGCAGAGCATCAGCCGCACCGAATCGCAAGTCAGGGGCGGCAGTTTCTTTTGAGGGGTTGCTATGATCAGTTTCAGTTCGCTCATAATGCTTGCTCCGCCTTAGCTTTTTCGTAAACATCTTCGATCCCGCCGCACATTAAGAAGCATTGCTCGGGGATCTCATCGCATTTGCCGCTGAGGATCTCCTCGATCCCTTCGATGGTCTTTTCTAAGGGAACATAGACACCCTTATAGCCGGTAAACCCTTCAGCCACATGGAAGGGCTGGCTTAAAAACCGTTGGATGCGGCGGGCGCGGCCCACCAGCAATTTATCTTCGGCCGAGAGTTCTTCCAGGCCGAGGATGGCGATGATATCCTGCAGTTCGTTATATTTTTGCAGGATGCGCTGAACCTCCTTGGCGGCGCGGTAGTGCCGCTCGCCCACAAATTCAGGTGCCAGCATACGGGAGGAGGATTCCAGGGGATCCACCGCCGGATAGATGCCCAGCTCCACGATCTTTCGGGAAAGGACGGTGGTGGCGTCCAGATGGGCAAAGGTGGTGGCAGGGGCAGGGTCGGTGAGATCGTCGGCAGGAACATAGACCGCCTGCACCGAGGTGACCGAACCGTTGCCGGTGGAAACGATCCGCTCCTGCAATTTACCCATCTCGCTGGCCAGGGTGGGCTGGTAGCCCACCGCCGAGGGCATTCTGCCCAGAAGGGCCGAAACCTCCGAGCCGGCTTGGGTGAAGCGGAAGATGTTATCGATAAATAAAAGGGCGTCTTTATGGGAATTCTCGCGGAAATATTCCGCCATGGTCAGCCCCACCAAGGGGACCCGAAGGCGGGCGCCCGCGGTTTCATTCATCTGGCCGAAGACCAGAGCGGTCTTATCCAAAACGCCCGATTGCTTCATTTCGTTATAAAGATCGTGGCCTTCCCGCGACCGTTCGCCCACACCCGCGAAAACGGAATAACCGTCGTGCTCAAAGGCAACGTTGCGGATCAGCTCCATGATCAGAACGGTTTTGCCCACGCCCGCACCGCCAAAGAGGCCGATCTTACCGCCCCGCACATAGGGGGTCATCAGGTCGATGACCTTAATGCCCGTTTCCAGAATCTCCTCCGATGCAACGATATCGGCAAAGCGGGGAGCGGGATGGTGGATGGGCCATTTGAGGCGGGCCTCAATGGGCTCCTTGCGGTCGATGGGATCGCCTAAAACGTTGACCATGCGGCCTAAGGTCTCTTCGCCAACGCTGACAGTGATGGGCGCGCCGGTATCCACCGCGGTCAGCCCGCGGGATAAACCGTCGGTGGGGAGCATGGAGATGCACCGCACCTCGCCATCCCCCAGGTGCTGAAGCACCTCTAAAATATAGGTCTCGCCGTTATGGTCGATGGTAACTGCATGAAAGATATCGGGCAGGTCGGGGTTTTCAAATAAAATATCAACGACCGGGCCGGTGATACGAAGAACCATGCCCAAAGATCCTTTTGCCATTTGATTTCCTCCTTTGGAGATTGGTGGTAAAAATTTAAAAAAATTATTCCCGCTCGCTTGCCGTTTCCAAAACGTCGGCAGTAACGGCGCTTTGCCGCAGGCGGTTGATCTGCCCCTCCAGCTTATCGCAATATTCGGTGGCGGTATCAAAGGCAGAGCGCATGGTCAGCATGGTTGCCGCCTGAGCGCCCAGGGCGGTTTCCAAGATCATCCGATAGAAAAGGGAACGCAGGATGGTCTTGGAGGTATTGCCTAAAATCGTCTGCCGATCGGGGAGCAGCAGGGCATCCCAATCCTCCGACTGCGCTTCGGTTTCGAAAAGTTCCTTTAGGGTGGGGGTCTGCTGCATCATATGATGGTAGCGGGGGTAAACGATCAGGATGCGGGAGATCTTGCCCTCCTGCCGCCAGGCAAGCAGGAGATCCAGCAGGGCAACGGCATCTTCAAAAGAGGGGGTATCCTCCAGGTGCCATTCCTGCTCGATGGGGATCTTCCGCCGATTGAAATAACCGATCGCCTTTTTTCCGCAGGCAACCAACCGATAATTGGAAAGGGATTCCAATTGTTCCAGAGCGAAATTCAAGATCTCGCTGTTGAAATTGCCGCATAACCCCTTATTGGAGGATAATACCACCAAAGCCGCGGGGGCATGGGGGTCGGCGGCGGGAAAGGTTGCCGCAAGGGTACGGGCGTGGCCGGCATAAAGGGCCATGCACTGCTCGCTGAAAAAGGCATAGTCATTATATTGGGTATTGAGCTTGGAAAACTTGACGGTGGAGATGGTCTTCATCGCCTTGGTCAGTTTTTGGGTGGAGCGGATGCCCCGCAATTGTTTTTTTAAGGATTGAATTGCCGCCATGGTCAGGCCCTCGCAAGAAAGGCGGTGAGGCCTTGGCGGATCTCATCCAAAAGCGCAGGCTCGGCCTTGGCGCCGGTCTTCATGCGCTCAACGGTTTGGGCGCAGTTTTCCTCGAAATAGAGCATCAACTGCTCTTCGAACCGCCCCATCTCCTTTAAGGAAAGCTTATCGGCATAGCCGTTGGTTACCGCAAAGAAGAGCAAGGCTTGCTTCCAATCCTCTAAGGGATGATAGCGGTTTTGCTTCAAGGCCTCCATCAGCAACGCGCCGGAATGGAGGGTGCGCTTGGTATTTTCATCGATATCGGTACCCAATTGGGTGAAATCGGCCAGCTCGCGGTATTGGGCGAGGCGGGTCCGCAGATTGGCGGTCATTTGCTTCAAAAGCTTGGTCTGGGCCGCGCTTCCCACGCGGGAGACCGAAAGACCAACGTTGATCGCCGGCCGCTGACCCTGATGGAAAAGCTCGTTTTCCAAAAAGATCTGACCGTCGGTAATGGAGATCACGTTGGTGGGAATATAGGCAGAGATATCTCCCGCCAGGGTCTCGATGATGGGCAGGGCGGTGATGGAACCGCCGCCTAAATCAGCGGAAAGATGGGCAGAGCGCTCCAAAAGGCGGGAATGGAGATAGAAGATATCTCCGGGATAAGCCTCCCGCCCCGAGGGGCGGTGGAGAAGCAGGGAAAGCTCCCGATAGGCAACGGCGTGTTTGGAAAGATCATCATAGACGATCAGAACATCCTTGCCCTGATGCATAAAGTATTCCGCCATGGCGGTGCCCGAGAAGGGGGCAATATATTGGGTGGCCGCCGAGCCGGAGGCGTTGGTGGCGATGATGGTGGTATAACTCATGGCACCGCATTGCTCCAGCCGTTCGTGGATCTCGGAGATGGTGGTATCCTTCTGCCCGATGGCAACGTAAATACAAATCGTCCCTTTGCCCTTTTGATTAATAATGGCATCCAGCGCCAGGGCGGTCTTGCCCGTCTGGCGGTCGCCGATGATCAGCTCCCGCTGACCTTTGCCGATGGGAACTAAGCCGTCGATGGCTTTGATGCCGGTATGGAGGGGCTTTTCAACCGGCGCACGGTCCAAGATGCCCGGTGCGCGGCATTCGATGGGGCGGCGCTCGGTGAAGTAAATATGCCCATCGCCGTCCAGAGGGTTGCCGATGGCATCCACCACCCGCCCAAGCAGGGGCTCACCAACAGGCACCGAGGCGATGCGGCCGACCCGCCGCACCCGACTGCCGCTTTCGATATGTTCATATTCGCCGAAGATGACGCATCCGATGCGGCTGGGCTGAATGTCCAGGATCATGCCCCGCTCGCCGCAATCGAATTCCACCACTTCGCCATACATAATGTCGGCAAGGCCGTCCATCCAGCAGATCCCGTCGGAGATCTGCAAAACGCGCCCTAACTGATAGACATGGATCTTGGCCTGCACGTTTTTCGCCTTTTCGGCAAATTCCGCCAAGACCTCCCGCGCCGCTTCGTCGGTGGTGATGGGGGCGCGGTTGATGCTCTTTTCGAAATGGTAAAGGGTTTCCTGCACCGTTCCGTCGTAGACCGTATCGCCGATACGCAGGCGCAATCCCCCGATCAGCGCGGGATCTTCCCGCACCCAAAGGGAGGTTTTGCCGTTAACCGTCTGCAAAAGGGAGGTGGTGCATTCATCCACCTTTTTTACCAGCGCAGGATCCAGGGGATAGGCAGAGGTCAGGGTAACGTAGAGGACGTCATGGTGTTTGAGGTATGCCATGTCGCCCGGGGTCAGCTTGATCATGCCGAGGATCTCCTCGACCAAAGCCGCTTCTCTGCTGCGAATCTTGCTTAAATAGGGCTCTTTGGCAAAAAGGGCGGCTACGCTGGCTTCCATCTGGTTGAAGAAATCCTTTTTGGTCTCTTCGATCATCACCCGATGGATCTCCCGGCATTCCCGCTCCTGAAAGAGCTGAAGCTGGGCGATCTTGCCCTCGGCCGTTTTTTTAGCCTCGGTCAGCGCAGGATTTTCAGGCAACGGCTCCTCCTCAGGCAGGCTCGGCGGGGCAGGGGGTGCGGAGTTTTCGATCTGCTCCGCTTCGTCCAGCGCCGCGAGGATCCCCTCCCGACGGGAGCGGAAAAGGCGGATCACCGTTTTGCGCCCGACCAAAAACAAAAGGACGGCCAGCAGCAAAAAGTTTATAATAACATATTGGATTTCCATAATTTCTTATTCCTTCAGCAGGCTATCGGCAAAGGATTTTGCCAGCTCCTCAGAATGGGCGCTCAGCTTATTGAGAATGGCCGCCCGCTCTGCCTTGGTCTCGGCGCGGAAGGTATCCAAAACCTCCAGCCGTTGCTCCCTGGCTTGCTCGATCGCCTTTTTATTTTCGGCCCGTACCTCTTCGATCTGCCGGCGAAACTGCTTCTTTTGGGCGGCCTGCTGCTCCTTTTGACGGCGCATGAGAGCATCCGCTTGCTCCTGCGCTAAAAGGGCGCGGGCTTCTTTTTCCGCCTTGGCCGCATCAATGCGGGCCTGCCGCTTGTCCATAAGCTGCAGGAGGGGCTTCAAAAGCCAAAAATGCAGGATCAGCATCAGCAAAATAAAGCAGATAACAGTCCAGATTGAGATGGATAATTGAATCGTCATAGGCTGTAAATCAGATCTTGGCGATCAGCATGAAAGCGATCAACAGACCATAGATGGTCAAGGCTTCCATCAGGGCCAGCGCGATGATGAGGGTGGAACGGATGTCTTTCGCCGCATCGGGCTGGCGGGCGATGCTCTCCATGGCGCTCTTGGCGGTGATGCCCTGAGCGATGGCGGGGGCGATGGTGCTCACCGCGATGGCGATGGCGGCGGCGATAGCAATAATTGCAGAATTCATAGTTTTATTTCTCCTTTGTTTTTTGAAAAATTATTCCTCCATCTCGGTTACTTCGTCGAGATAGATGGATGTCAGCATGGTAAAGACCAGCGCCTGCAGGGCGCAGAAGAGAAGGGAGAGCACCATCATCACCATCGGAACGCCGATGGGGAAGATATGGTAAAGCTCCTCGGTAACCATTTCCTCCCCGAAAACGTTACCGAATAAACGCAACGCCAGCGAGGCGGGCTTGATAAATTCATCTAAGATCAAAAGCGGGAGCATAAAGAATACCGGGCTGATAAACCGCTTGAAATAGTGCTTGACTCCGCACCTTAGGCCTGCATATTGCAAAAAGCAAAAGGTAATGACGCCTAAGGCGGCGGTTACCGAAAGGCTGGCGGTGGGGGCCTTCACATAGTCGGTCAGCCCAACGCCGGGGATCAGCCCCGAATAGTTCCCGAAGATGATAAAGATGAAGAGGGAGGAGAGAAAGGTTATGTATTGCCTGGATTTTTTCTTCCCTAAAATGTCCCCAAAGAAATGATCCAGATATTCCACGCCCGTTTCCACCATGTTTTGGAAACGGCCGGGCCGCTCTTTGAGGTTCTTTTTAACGATCAACGCAATGGCCGCGATCACAGCCAGGATGATCCACATGGTTACCACCTCGCCGGTAACATCTAAGATACCGAAGAGGCGGAAGATGACTTTGGATTTTTCACCCATCTGCAGAGTCCTCCTTTCCTTGACTGAGCTGAACCAGCCGTTTGGTGGACCATAGCAGGGGGAGGGTCAGCCCCAGCCCGCCGCCGATCAGCAGCCAAAGGGGGTTCCATGGGGTCTTCCCGCCCAGAAAATAAAGGGCAAGCAGATAGCCGATCGAAAGGATCTGGCGGATCACCTGCCCCGCGGCAAAGAGCCGCGGCTGCTTGATGAGCAGGGAGCGGGAAAGCCCGTAGTTTGCGGCGGCGACCGCCAGGCCGAGCAAAAAGGCCAGGGCCGCGCCGAGAATATTCTTATCGATTAGGATCACCTTCTTTTCTGCCCCTTATTATACTCCTATAATAGTATTATTTCAAGGGTAATATAAAACAAAAACACAGCCTCTGCAATCTTTATGCTTAGCTAAATTTGAAATATTAAAGAATAGAAATTAAAAATCAAGGAGTTGTAAAGTAATGGCAAATATGCTAAAATAAAAAAGGAAAAGTCCGTTTCGGAGGTCGGAGAACATGAAATTAAGGGCAAAGAAAAAATGGATATTAATTTTGATCGGGCTTGCTGTTTTGTTGACGGTTGCCGGTGTCCTCCTTTGGTGGTTGACGCCACCGCCGCAGGTGGAGGAGGAAGAAGAACGGAGCTATTCCACCTCTTTTGATGCAAAAAGCGGAACCTTGACGATCACCGGAAGCGGGATGGTGGAGGATCTTTACCCGCGGGATGTTTATAACGGGTTGGTTTGGGGAGATACAGTAATCGCAGTCGATACCACTGTCCGCCATATAGTGATCGGAGAGGGGATCACGCGGATCTTTAACTCCTTTAATGATCTGCATAGCCTGGAGGATATCGTGTTCCCCAAAACGCTGACAGAGATCGATACGAGCTTTATCGATTGCGATCGGCTGGTGCGCCTTGATTTTTATCCTGCTATGATTGCCATTCGCCACAATAGTTTTTACGATTGCGACGGGCTGAAAGAGATCCGCTTTTCTTCCGAGATCATGATTAAAGACGCCGGGCACAGTTCCAAACCCTTTGGGAATCTGGATTCGTTGACAGAGGTCCATATTCCGGGCGGATCGTATCTTTCCAGCGCATTTGTAGGCTGCCCTCAACTGAAGAAGGTGCTGCTGGGACCGGGTAAGGTTTCGATAGCGGATTTCTATTTTTCGACGTTTGGCGAGAGCCAAATGAGGCCGTTCTACGAATGCCATGAAGATCTGAAAATTTATGCAACGCAGACAGACGGTTTTTCTAACCATAGTTTAGAATCATTAGCGCCGATCGTTGTTTCGGAAGAGGAGCTTCTTTCGATGATACAAAACGAAGGATAAAAACCAAAAATAAAAATCTCTCAACCCGGTTAAAGATGCTTGGTTGAGAGATTTTTCATTGGGAACTTAAAGAAAGGGCTTATAAGGATTGAAAAGCGATGGTCGATGTGATAAAATTAAAATATAGAAGTCAGGAAATCAATGAGTGACGATGTTATTGAAGGAGGATTTGGGCATGAAGCAAAATAAGATTTGGGGTTTTGTTTTGATCGGGCTTGCTGTTTTGTTGACGGTTGCCGGTGTCCTTCTTTGGCGGTTGACTCCGCCACCGCAGGTGGAGGAGGAAGAAGAACGGAGTTATTCCACCTCCTTTGATGCAAAAAGCGGAACTTTGACGATCACCGGAACCGGGATGGTGGAGGATCTTTATCCGCGGGATGTTTATAACGGGTTGGTTTGGGGCGATACGGTGATCGCAGTCGATACCACTGTCCGCCATATAGTGATCGGAGAGGGGATCACGCAAATCTTTAATTCCTTTAATGATCTGCATTGCCTGGAGGATATTGTGTTCCCCGAAACGCTGGCGGTAATCGATACATGCTTTATTGATTGCGATCGGCTGGTGCGCCTTGATTTTCATCCTGTTATGACTTCCATTCGCCA
>JAZODI010000129.1:0-1629 GCA_045596965.1 Eubacteriales bacterium
TCCCCTTTATGCGGCCTGCCTTTATCTCAATAACGGCACCGAAGAGGTGGCGTTCGTTACCCTGGATCTGCTCTTCTTTTCCAAGCAGCACGTGAAGAAGGTGCGTGCGCTGGTGGAAGAGGAATGCGGCATGAAGGGCAAGAACATCATGATCAGTTGCTCCCATACCCATTCCGGCCCTTGGGCTTCCGGCCGCTTGGATATCGAAAGCCTGGAGGCAGGCAAAAAGCAGCCCGCCGAATATGTTGAAGACCTGATCCAAAAGATCAAGGGCGCCATCGTTGAGGCTAAGAAGGATGCCTTTGATGCCTCCTTTGCCACCGGCTATGAGCTTTGCGGCGCCGAATCCGGCGTTGGCGGCAACCGCAGAATGCCCGGCGGCCCCCATGATCCCTTGGTAAGCTTTATGGCCATCAAGGATACCGCAGGCGATATCCGCGGCGTGATGGTCAACTATACCCTCCATCCCACCTTCATTCATGAATGGAGCGAGGTTTGCACCGCCGACTATCCCTGCTACCTCAAGATGGAGATCGAAGAGACCTATCCCAAGAGCCTGGTAGGCTTCGCTCAGGGTACTTCCGGCAACCAATCCAGCCGCTACTATCGCCAGGGCGAAAGCTACGACGAAGCGGAGCGGGTGGGCCGCATCTTAGGCAAAGCCGCTGTTAAGGGCATTGAAAAGGCTACCTGGCAGGATGATATGATCATCAAGGTGGAATCGGAAGAGATCGAGGTTCCCATCCGTGATTTCGGCACCGAAGAGGATCTGCGCGCCCAGGTTGCCCATGATGAGGCCATCTATAAGGATCTCTACGCCAAATACGGCGATTCCAAGAACCGCGACGAATATTACCTCTGGCAAAATGCCAACCTCAAGCTGCTGGGCTCGGAGGATCAGCTGGGCTACGTTCTGATGGAAAAGAAGGGCATCAGCCCCGAGCTGAAGAGCGAAGAGGTTCCCGCCGAGATCATGGTCGTTCGCCTGGGCGGCGGATGCGTGATCGGTCTGCAGGGCGAGGTTTTCGTTGAGTTCGGTCTCTACTTAAAGGCAGTTGCGGGCTTCGATCCCGTTATCATCAACGAGCTGGCCAACGGCGTTTTGCCCGGCTATCTCTATACCCCCGAATCCCTCATCACCGGCGGCTATGAAACCGATACCTCCATGATCGCGGAAGATTTCGGCGTCAACATGGTGGATACGGCTATTAAACTTACAAGAAAGGTGCGCTAAACAATGGATTTCAAAACCAATTTTAACCATGATTTTTATCCCTTTAAGAACCTCGCCGAAATCGAGCGGGTTCGCAAAATCACCAAAGAAGACATTTTGGCAATGGGCGGCAAGCATCCCAATAACCCCAATGTGGAGCTGGAGGTCGTTCCCGATGGCGATTTCGAGCTGCGGATGATCACCGATATGGTTCAGCGCATCGTTGATTCCGATCGCTATGATCAGCCCTGCGTTATGATCATGTGTAACCCCTGCCCCACCTACGCAAAGGTTGCTTATATGCTCAACGCCCTGAAGGTCAATATGCGCAACGTGAAGTTCTATATGATGGACGAATGGGCCGATGAAAACGGCAATATCGCTCCCCTTACCTATAAAGCGGGCTTCGGCTATGC
>JAZODI010000130.1:0-3518 GCA_045596965.1 Eubacteriales bacterium
ACAATAATTTCTTTGTTGAGGGGATACTCGTTGAGCACACCCTTGAGGGCGCAGAGCGCCACATTGAGTTGCTTTTCATCCGGCTCTTTGGTGGTGATGAGCTGGAACCACTTACCGGGAGCGGAAATGATGCGGGTGAAGAAATTATCATGCTTGCCCGCATAGCGGATAAATTCATAGGCAATACCCATAACGATGGGCACCACCGCGATCTTAATGAGGGTGCGCACCAGCCGATTGCCCCAGGGGATAAACATAGCAAAGATAATGCTGATCAGCAGGGTAAAAAACATAAAAGAGGTTCCGCACCGCGGATGCAACCGCTTGCAGCCCATGGCGTTGGCGGCGCAAAGCTCCGCCTTGCCCTCATAGCAGAAGATGGATTTATGCTCCCCGCCGTGGTATTGAAATACCCGCTTCATATCGGGCATAAAGGAAACGCAGAGCAGATACCCCAAGAAAATAAGGATCTTGATCAGCCCTTCCACCACCGCTTTTAATGCCGCAGGGGCCCAGCCCAGCGCCCAGCCGGTGAAGAGGGCTGGCAGATACATAAAGAGGAAAAGGGATAACGCTAACCCCAGGATCATGGAGAGGGTGCTGAGGATGGCCATGCCCGTCTTGCCCATCAGCTTATCCAAAAATTGATCCATCTTGGTGGGTTCTTCGGGCTCCTCCAGCCCCTCCATCGAAACATCCGCCGAATACATCAGGCAACGGTAGCTGAGCATCATGGAAAGGATGAAATTGATTACTCCCCGTAGAATCGGAACCTTTCCATACCATTTGTTTTTATTTTCAATGGGTTCCACCTTCAGCTGGATGGAGCCATCGTTGCGGCGCAGAGCGATCGCCAGCCGATCGGTGCCCCGCATCATCACGCCCTCGATCAGCGCCGAACCGCCGATGGAGGTATAGTTACATTTCTTTTCAGCCATAATTGATTACTTCCTTTCAACTTATCTATAATACCATAAAAAACAACCATTGACAAGAGGTTTCCCGCGTGATAAAATAAAAACGATACAGAGATTTGGAGACGTATCAAAACAGGTAATCCTGCCTGTTTTGGTGCGTCTTTTTTTGTTTGCAAAAAGGAGGAGAAAAAATGTTTGATGTTGCAATCATCGGAGCGGGCGTGGTCGGCGGTATGATCGCGCGGGAGCTTGCCGCCTATGACCTGAAGATCTGCATCCTGGAAAAGGAAAGCGATGTGGCCATGGGCGCGACCAAGGCCAATTCCGCCATCGTTCACGCGGGCTTTGATGCCAAGTGCGGCTCTTTAAAGGCTCTGCTGAACGTGGAAGGCTCCAAAAAGATGGCGCAGGTTGCAAGCGAGCTGGGCGTGAAATATCAAAACAACGGCTCGCTGGTCATCGGCTTTGATGAAGCAGACCGCGAGGCGCTCCAAGAGCTTTTGGAGCGGGGCAATCAAAACGGCGTGGAGGGCTTGCGCCTTTTGGAACAGGCGGAGGTTTTGGCGATGGAGCCCAACCTTTCCTCTGCAGTTACCTGCGCCCTTTATGCCCCCACCGGGGCGATCATCTGCCCTTATGAGCTGACGGTTGCCGCCATCGGCAACGCCATGGATAACGGCGCGGAGCTGAAGCGGAACTTTAAGGTTACCGCCATCGGCCAGGAGGAAGGCTGCTATACCCTCTTTTCAGCGATGGACAGCGTGCGGGCGCGCTATGTTGTTAACGCGGCGGGCGTCTATTCCGATCAGATCGCCGCGATGGCCGGGGATGAATCCTTCAAGATCACCCCGCGCCGCGGTGAATACATATTGCTGGATAAAGAATGCGGCGGGCTGGTAAAGAATACCATCTTCCGCACCCCCTCCGCCAAGGGCAAGGGGATCCTGGTCTCCCCCACCGTCGACGGCAATCTGCTGACCGGCCCCACCGCAGTAAACATCGAAGATAAAACCGATAAGACCACCACCGCCGAGGGCTTAGCGCAGGTGATGAAGGAAGCAATCGAGAACGTTCCTTCCATCCCCTATGGCAAGTCCATCACCTCTTTTTGCGGTCTGCGCGCCGCAGGAGATACCGGCGATTTCATCATCAACGCACCCCGCCCGGGCTTTATCAACGCCGCCGGCATCGAATCCCCCGGCCTTTCCGCCTCCCCTGCCATTGCGCGGATGGTAAAGGATCTGCTGGCCGAGCAAGGGCTGGAATTAAACGAAAAAACAAACTATAATCCTCTGCGCCCTGCCATGCATTATTTCCGCGAGGCCTCTTTGGAGGAAAAAAATGAAATGATCCGCAAAGATCCCGCCTATGGGCAGATCATCTGCCGCTGTGAGGGGATCACCGAAGGGGAGATCCGCGCCGCCATCCGCACCGAGCCCAAGCCGATGGATCTGGATGGCATCAAGCGCAGAACCCGCGCCCAGATGGGGCGGTGCCAGGGCGGATTTTGCTCCCCGCTCATTATGAAAATTCTGGCCGAAGAGCTCCATCTTCCCATAGAGAAAATTACCAAAAGCGGCGGTGCTTCCAAGCTGGTTGCAAACGCCATCAAGGAGGATTAAGGGCATGAGAGATTTAGTGATTATCGGCGGCGGCCCTGCGGGGATGAGCGCGGCCTTAGCCGCCTACGAGCAGGGCATCCGCGACATTTTGATTTTGGAGCGGGATAACGCCTTGGGCGGCATCTTGCAGCAATGCATCCATAACGGCTTCGGCCTGCATAAATTTGGCGAAGAGCTGACCGGCCCGGAATACGCCTGGCGCTATGAAGAAAAAGTGCGCGCGCCGGGCATCGAGTGCAAGCTCAACACCATGGTTTTGGATATTTCCGACCAAAAGGTGATTACCGCCACCAATCGGGAGGACGGCATCTTTCAGATCCAAGCCCGCGCCATCATTTTGGCGATGGGTTGCCGCGAACGCCCCCGGGGCGCATTGAATATCGCGGGCGCGCGCCCTGCGGGCATCTTCAGCGCAGGCACTGCCCAAAAGCTGATCAATATGGAAGGTTACCTGCCGGGGAAAGAGGTTGTGATCCTCGGATCGGGCGATATCGGCCTGATTATGGCGCGGCGGATGACGCTGGAGGGGGCAAAGGTTCATGCGGTATGCGAGCTGATGCCCTATTCCGGCGGTCTGGCCCGCAACATTCAGCAATGCCTCCATGATTTCGAGATCCCCTTGAAACTCAGCCATACCGTTACCGCCATCCATGGCCGCGAGCGGCTGGAAGGGGTTACCATCGCCAAGGTCGGCAGCGATCGCCGCCCCATTGCAGGCACCGAGGAATACATCCCCTGCGACACGCTTCTTTTATCGGTGGGTCTGATCCCCGAAAATGAGCTTTCCAAAAGCGCGGGCATTGCCCTCGACCCCATCACCGGCGGTGCGGTTGTCGATCAGGATCGGCAAACCTCCTGCCCCGGCATCTTTGCCTGCGGAAATGTTTTGCACGTTCATGATCTGGTGGACTATGTTTCCGATGAGGCCGAGCTGGCGGGAAAAAGCGCGGCCGCCTATCTGCAGGGTGCTTCCGCCCCC
>JAZODI010000131.1:0-2030 GCA_045596965.1 Eubacteriales bacterium
GGATATCCAGGCGGTATTTCATTAATTTATCGTAATCGGGTTCATCCCGCGTGGTGCGCTTGAGGGCAGGAATGCCGCTCGCCTCTGCAAAAGCGATCCAAATTTCGGGAACTAAAACCCCTTCCATATCCAAACAAACAATATTCATTTTAAAACCTCCGATTGAAATTTGAATTTATCATACCAAATTCGCCAATATTATGCAAGTTTTTTCTTTGCTTTCTTAGATAAAATTAAGCCGATAATGAGGCAGAGGGGGAAGATGGTTCCAACCGCGATCCCGATCCGCAGATCCCCACCGTTGGCATTGGCAACAAATCCCAAAAGGGCAGGGCCGCTGGTGCAACCGATATCCCCTGCCAGCGCTAAAAGAGCGAAAAGGGCGGTGCTACCCGGCAGAGCGTGGGCCGCCAAGGTACAGGTTCCCGGCCAAAACAGCCCAACACCAAAGCCGATCAACGCGCAGGCGGCCAAAGAAAGCAGGGGGATGGGGGAAAAGGCGGCGATGGGATAGGCAATCAGGCAAAGAATGGCTCCGCCCGCCAAAATCTTGCGCAGCAGTTTTTCCTGCCCGCCCGCAAAGAGAAGGCGGGGCAGGCCCATGCAGCCCGCAAAAAGGCAGGGGCCTAAAAGATCACCCATGGCCTTGCTCATTTTAAGGCCGCTTTCGGCAAAGGCCGAAATCCATTGAGAGATGGCTTGCTCGGCGGCGCCGCCTGAAAACATCAATAGTAAAAAGATCCAAAAAAGGGGCTTGCGCAAAAGGGTGGCGATCCCGCCGCTCTTTTCGGCGGGAGGTTGGGTGGCGATGGGAACTTGAGTGAAAAGAACTCCGTTGATCAAAGGGATCAACGCCCAAAGGATGGCTAAAATGCGCCAATTTTCGATACCGAAAGCCCAAAAGAAAAGGGCAGAAAGCAGCGCGACGCCCATATGCCCCCAGCAATAAAAGGAATGGAGCAGGCTCATAGCGCCCGCTTTATTTTCGGTAGGGCAGCCTTCAACGATGGGAGAGGCTAGTACTTCGATCAGCCCGCCGCCGATGGCATAGAGAATGGTGGGGATCAGCAAGCCCCAAAAGGGCGCGCCCATCAGCGAGGGGAGAAAGGCCAAACCCAAAAGACCCGCAACGGTGAGAAAATGGGCGGCAACCATGCAGATGCGGTAGCCGATCTTATCGACAAAAAAGGTCGCGGAAAGGTCGGTGGCCAGCTGGGTGGCAAAATTTAGCGTTACCAGCAGAGAAAGCTGGGCTAGCGTGATGCCGAAGGACCGCTGAAAGGTCAGAAACAGCAAGGGGGCAAAGTTGCAGATGATCGCTTGGGTAACCGTTCCTGCAAAGCAGGCAAAGAGGGTGAGATTCCAATTCTTGCGCATGTTACTTGATAATATCCAGAATTTCCAATGGCTTATTGAGAACATAGTCGGCATTCTTTACCTGCTCATAACCGCCCAATCCCCAAACGCAACCAACAGATTTTACCCCCGCATTAATGGCAACATCCATATCATAGTGCATGTCTCCAACGTAGAGGCACTCTTCGAGGGAAACCCCGTTTTCCTTTAAAATAGCATGGAGCGCGGTGGGGTCGGGCTTCATGGGGATGCCCTCCCGCTGACCGTAAACTTCATCTAAATATCCATCCAGCACCGTTTCACAAATGCGCAAAGTCTGATTATGGGGGCGGTTGGAGAGCACCACCCGCCGAACGCCCTGCTTGCCCAGCGCATCCAGCATTTCTTTTACCCCTTCGTAGGCGGTAACCAGCCCCGAAGGGTCGCCCATATAAAGGGCATCGTAATAAGTATAGACCTCATCCACATCCAGATCCAGGCCCACCTCGTTCATAATGCCCTGCAGCAGATATTTTGCTCCTGCGCCAACATAACAATGAATTTTCTCGGGGGGCAGGGGACCCTTGCCGTAATGGGCCAGGGTGCGGTTGGCATAGGTGGTGATGAGGTTGCCGGAATCGGTGAGGGTTCCGTCCATATCAAAAGCGATTAGCTTGATCATACTTTATCCGTCC
>JAZODI010000132.1:0-2319 GCA_045596965.1 Eubacteriales bacterium
GTGCGGGTCTGGAACGGCACCCCCCATGAATTCATGATCCGCGCCGCGGAAGTTACCCGCACCGGCGTGGGTCTGCCCGCTTATTATAACGACGAAGTGATTATCCCCTCCCTCCAGAGCCGCGGCCTGACCTTAGAGGACGCGCGCGACTACAACATCATCGGTTGTGTGGAGCCTCAAAAGAGTGCCAAGACCGACGGTTGGCATGATGCGGCCTTCTTCAATATGTGCCGCCCCTTAGAGCTGGTCTTTTCCAACGGCATGGATCAGGGCGTTCAGCTCGGGCCCCAGACCGGGGATGTTACCCAAATGAAGACCTTCGAGGAATTCTATGAGGCGTATAAAAAGCAGATGATCTATTTCATCGAGCTGCTGGTCAACGCCGATAACGCCATCGACCAGGCCCATGCGGATCGTTGCCCCCTGCCCTTCCAATCCTGCATGGTGGAAGATTGCATCGGGCGGGGCAAGAGCCTGCAAGAGGGCGGCGCGATCTATAACTTCACCGGCCCCCAGGGCTTTGGCATCGCCAATATGGCCGATGCACTCTATGCCGTTAAGAAGCTGGTCTTTGAAGATCAAAGCGTTACCATGGCCGAATATAAAGAGGCCATTGAGAATAACTACGGCAAGGATATGGATCCCCGCCGCGCCGAAGCCCTCACCGCCCAGGTGGCCCGCCGCCTGATCGAGGGAGGCAAAAACCTCACCGCCGAGGATGTTCGGGCGATCTATGAGACCGTTACCGCCAATCCCTGCACCGAAGAGCAAAAGGCACGCTATCAGCAGCTGCTGGATCGCATCAATGCTCTGCCGAAATTCGGCAACGATATTCCCGAGGTGGATACCTTCGCGCGGGATGTTGCCTATACCTACACCCGCCCCTTGCTCAACTACCGCAACCCCCGCGGCGGGCAGTTCCAGGCAGGGCTCTATCCCGTTTCGGCCAACGTTCCCTTGGGCGCCCAGACCGGCGCCACCCCCGACGGTCGCCTGGCCCATACCCCGGTTGCCGACGGTGTTTCCCCCGCGGCAGGGCGGGATATCAAAGGCCCCACTGCCGCCGCCAACTCGGTCTCGAAACTGGACCACTACATTGCCTCCAACGGCACCCTCTTCAATATGAAATTCCACCCCAGCGCCTTGGCGGGTGCGGGCGGATTGGAAAGCTTCGTTGCACTGGTGCGGGGCTACTTTGATCAGAAGGGCAGCCATATGCAGTTCAACGTTGTCAGCCGTGAAACGCTTCGGGATGCCCAGAAGAATCCCGAAAAATATAAGTCCCTGGTGGTTCGGGTGGCGGGCTACAGTGCCCTCTTTACCACTCTTTCCCGCTCCTTGCAGGATGATATTATTAACCGCACAGAGCAGGGGGAATTCTAAATGGAACATACCCACCTTTCTGTAACCGGGCGGATCTTTGATATCCAACGGTTCTCCACCCACGACGGACCGGGCGTGCGCACCATTGTTTTTTTAAAGGGTTGCCCCTTGCGTTGCCGCTGGTGCTGCAACCCCGAATCCCAATCCTATGAGATTCAGCAGATGCGCCAAAAGGGCGTGATGAAAACCGTCGGTCGGGACGTAACGGTAGGAGAAGTTTTGGAGGAAGTCCTGCGGGACCGCCCCTACTACCGCCGCAGCGGCGGCGGGCTGACCCTATCGGGCGGCGAGAGCCTCTGGCAACCGGATTTTGCGATTGCCTTGCTGGCGGCCGCCCATGAGAACGGCATCAATACCGCCCTTGAGACCACCGGCTTTGCGGAGCCCCAAGTGATCGAGCGGTTTTTGCCCCATGTGGACCTCTTCTTGATGGACATTAAGCATACCGACAGCCGCAAGCATGAGGAATTCACCACCCGCCCCAACGAAAAGATCTTGCAAAATGCCCGCCTGATCGCCCAAAAGGCCAAAAAACTGATCATTCGGGTGCCGGTCATCCCCGGCTTTAACGACACCGAGGAGGAGATCCGCTCCATCGCGTCCTTTGCCGCCTCGCTGCCGAATGTGGATGAGATTCACCTGCTCCCCTACCATCGGATGGGGCGGGATAAATACGACGGGTTGGACCGCCCCTATTTGATGGGAGAGGTTCCCCCGCCCACCCCTGCGCAGATGGAGCGTTTGCTGGAAATCTGCCGAAAGCAGGGGCTGATCACGCATCTGGGAGGTTAAACGACCATGAATTTAGAAAATTATCTTTCCGGCGATAAAGCGCGGATCATTCAGGAGATCGTGCCCGGTAAGCAGATCACCCTGGCGCATATCATCGCCAATCCCGACCAGGTTCTTTATTATAAGCTTGGTTTAGATCCCGCC
>JAZODI010000133.1:0-5583 GCA_045596965.1 Eubacteriales bacterium
CCCAAGGAAAAGAAGTGGATGCCGAGCCAAGAGGAATTCTACATTTATAGTCATTCTTCGGTAGTACGATAAACGTAAAAGCCGATGAGGTGGAGCAATCCATCTCATCGACAATTTTTATCTTTTCTTATAAATGACAAGCTCGGGATTTTCGCCGTTTTCCTCGTAGGTACAGATGAGGATGAAGTCCATATTGGCAACGATACCGAAGCATCGATCACCGCCGAATTCACATTCCAGCTGATATCCAAGATAGGTGGCATTGTCATCGAGGAATTTGACGGTCTTGGCGTTTGGCAAGCGGTATTCCAGATTCACGTAGCCACCCACAAGAGCGCTCAGCTTTTCAACCTTCGGCATTCCTTCTACGCCAAGGGCGTTGATCTCGTCGATCAGCTTGCGCTTGAATTCCTCAAACTTTCCGCCGTCATCGAGGTTTTTATACTGCTTCCAATAGTCAAGCTTGGGGAGCATTTCTTTCAGATAGGCGCGAGCCTGCTCCGATGAGAAGGCTTCGCTTGTCATATTCGCAACGCAGACCTCGATCAGATCGTCCATATCGTGATACATATACTCGCCGTCAGCATAGCACCACTTGCAGTAATTTTCGTTGAAGATCCCGTCTTTCTCACGGCTGATGCTGCTATCTTCAAGAGGCATACCACAGCATTGACAGATCAGCTCTCTCGGAGAGCCAAGGAGTGTGTTGATCGAAACATTGAAGAGTTTTGACAGGAGCTTCAGCGTTTCGGTGTTGGGGACCGTTTCGCCGTTCTCCCAACGGCTGACAGCTTGACGGGTGACGAATACCTTTTCGGCAAGCTCCTCCTGTGACATACCTTTTTTCGTTCTCAGTTCGAGAATAATATCTTTAGTTTCCATATGTTTTACCGCCTTTATTTACTTCAAGCTTATTATAACAGATCGCAGTATAAATCACAAGCAACGCACTGTTGCTCTCGCACCTTTTTCTTTGTCTACTGCGGGGCAAAATTTGTTTTGCGAAAGGCCTTGACTTTTGCCACAGTTAGAGTTACCATACGAACAAAAAATTGGAGAATATTCAGCCGCCATCTTGTGTTTTTGGTTGAATTTTGTTATAATAAACCCAATAATTGCAAAAGGAGGTTCGGTCATGCTTGAAATGAAAAAGTGCTGCAAGGTGCCGTTTCCCGAAAAGCTTTTTGAAGAGTACGAAGTAAAGGATACTGCCATTTATGCCAACGTCAACGCTTCAAAGGTTGTTGATATGATGAAGCGTTTTATCGAAATACATGACGAGCATATGTTTTTCATTTTGGAACTTCCTTGCAAAAATGAGGACGGGATCACGTCAGAAAAAACCATTACGAACGCAAACGACGACTATGACGTTTATTTCATTGACGGCCTCAACGCCGAACAGGCCATTGATTGTCTGAATTCGCTCGGTAGTTTTCTTGTCAAGGACGGTATGAACACGTTTGGAATCGGCGGTCACGAATCTCACGAGGAAATTCTTTTCGGCAAATACAACGTTATGACGGTCTATACCAAAAATGCCGATTCGTATCGTAAGTTTTTCAAGGAATTCGGGATTAAGAAAGTTAAGAGTCTTGTAACCGCATGGGACACTTTTGATCCCGAACATCCGGGAGAATGCGAGCGTTACGTTTCGGAAGAAACCGGAAAAACCATCTATGACATTCCCGAAACCTACAAAGAATACGGTATGTATTTATACGAGGCACGAAAGGAATACGATGAAGCAACCGAGAAAGAAATTACTTTCGATGAATTGATCGGAAAGGTGCTTTTGGTAGGCATCACATACTACACCCACGACAATGAATACATCGAACAAAAGCAGTTTTACGGAACGGTAACCGAAGCAAACGAAACGATCATCCGCGTCGCACAAAAAGACGGTACGGAATTCACCCTGCCGCCTGATTTAAGTTCTACAAAAAGAGCGCGAAAAGGAGAATATAAACTTCGTTCCACGGGTGAGATCGTTGTCGATCCCGATTATCTTGCAACGTGGAATCTCAACAGAGCCAAAGAAAACTAATACAAAACTCCCCCGATGCGGTGATTTTACTGCATCGGGGGAGTATCTTTTTGACCACAGTTTATCCCACATCCACGCACGGAGTACACGGAAACAGTGGAGGTAAGAGCGCCGGAAAGGATGCGTTTCCGAGCGGAAAGGGGCGGAAACGGCCGGAAATAAGCGGAAACAGGTAATCCGGATTTCTTTGGGAGCAGGATGCCGCAGGTTCGAATCCTGTCACTCCGACCATCGGGGCACTTTAGCAAGTGCTCCCTTTTTTATTTATTAAACCAATAACGTGAACCTGCGGCATCCTGCATCGCCATCCCCGAGCGGTTGCTCTTTATTTGCCAAAGGCACATAAAGGCGAGCGAGTGGGGGGCATCTGCCGCTTTTAGCCGTAGGCAATGCCTGCATTGCTTGCGGCTACAGGTTCGAATCCTGTCGCTCCGACCCAAAAGCCCGCTTTTCAAGACTATGTCTTGGAAAGCGGGCTTTTTGACTATAAATAGACCATTTCAAGTTGTTGTTTCTAAATACTCTTTGATTTCATTTAAAAACCGACGGCCGTATTGCGCAGCAGTGTATTTACCGACTCCATAGATTTGCAAAAATTCTTCGTTGATTGTTGGTTTTTGGGCGGCCATATGCATCAGTGCCAGGTTGGTCACCACCTGAAAGGCCGGCAGACCCCTTTGCGATGCCATCTTATTTCGCAGCGCGCGTAATCTTTCATACAAATCTTTATCATAATCTTCCGGTTCTTTCGTCTTAACTTTTTTGGCAACCTTTTTAGAAGGACACGCATCGAGCAACGCATAAAATGCGCGAACAACCTCTCCTTTATTACAAACATGATCGGCGGCCAAAACTTCCCCTGTTATTGGATCTATACCTTCAGCCAAGGTGGATATAATTTCTTTTGCTTTATTTATTTCCATGGTTGTCCTTTACTTTTGAATCGTTACGGTAACGGCACATTCGGTATTTAACATTTCCTTCTCACCCGATTGGGGATGATAACTCAGAAGGAGCATTTTGCCGTTATATACTCCTTCTTGCAGTGTTTCCACCCCATCCAGCAGAGGAAGATTCTGAAGGCGATAGCCGGGCTCGATCACACCGGAGCGAGCGATCAACCGATCCTCAACATAGATCTCCACCGCCACGTTGCGGGTGGATCTTTCGGGGTTTACATACAGCAACGCCAATACCTTTTCTGAAAGATCGGCCGTCATCTGCGGTTCATATTCCACACCGATGGCTCCTCCGCCGCCGGGTGATTCCAGCTTAGAGGTATTTTGATCCGGTATGGGTAACGCATTTTGCTCCACTTGGGGCGGAGCATAGTCGGGCGAAGGTTTCTGGACAGGCCCGCGGAAAAACAGCGCCCAAACGGTAACACCCATGCTGATAAGGGTTATTAAAATCAAAATTAAAAGAATCAGGCGATACCGCTTTTCTTTCTGCTCCATTGGTTAAAACTCCTTCATATTATCCCTTGCAATAAACCTCGATTGCCGCGAAAATAAATTCCGCGGTACCTTCACCATGCTTATTGATATTGACTCTGAACCGTCCGTCAGCCACATACATCTGGCCCAAAATCCCCAGCATCTTATCGGTGCAGGTATAATGATTTTCGGTAATATAATCCTGCAGTTTCTTCACCAGCTCCTGCGCCTGCTCGGAATGAGGCTCCGCCTCCCCTTTCAGGCACTCAGCAAATTCTTCAAAGATGGCATCCAACCCACGACCGCGCTGCTCCCGCTCCTCAGGGGAAACCCCTTCGTTTCTGCGGGCGTATTCCTGATAAGCCTCGGTTTCACCCCAGCGCTCTTTTGCTTCCTGCTCATATTTTTTATTTTCCATTATATTGCTCCTTTTTGCATTCAAAATGAACCTCTTCCAAAACCTCATTGGCGGCAGTTCTTCGGATAATGGCCTGCACCAGACGCTCCAATTCCGCTCCTTCGGTATAATCGGCGGGCGAATAATACTTGATCCGCCCGTCCCGCATCATTTTATGGACCTTTTGCTTATTATTGGTTTGAGCATCATAAACCCCGATGGAATGGCCTCCATAGGAATGGATCAGCTTCATGCAGGGAACATCGGTATCGCTATCCCCGATATAGACCATATTACGGAAAGGAACGCGGATCTCCTCGGGATGAAAGGAATCGTTGACCCGATGGTCGTTAACATCCAAAACACCCTTGCTGATGCGGAACAAAAATTGGGTTTTATTGGTATAATTGACCACCTGCGCCGGCCAAAGGGCCACCCCATACTCATCATAATAGAAGGAGCTGGCATAGATCTTTTCAAAAGCCCCTTTACGGGCAACCGAAGTTCCCTCGATCATCTCCTTAAGGCCGCAGGAGATGATATAATGCTCCACAATTACCCCATGGGCATCTCCATATTCCCGCAGCCGCTCAAACCAATCCTCCACCCCGGGGAATAAGCGCACCTTGGCACCGTATTCCCGCAATTTTTCTTTGGTGAAGACCAATTTTCCCCGCGCCTTTTCCATCATCTTATACATATAGGCAAGGTTTTGATCCATATCGTTTTGCTCGGCCAAAACATTGGATTCCTTCCAAAAGGCGTCCACGTCATAGCCTACCGATTGGATATACCCCTGCGCCTGCATATCATCGGGAGATAGGGTTTTATCGAAATCATAACAAATGGCCAAAACCGGCCGTTCTTCTTTTGTTTTACGCTGATTGTTCACTTGTTGCTCTCCATTTTGATTAAGACTTTATCTTTTCTTTTATCATAACAGATTTCGCCCCATTACTCAACACTTTATTTATGATAATGATTGACTTTACTCTCATATCTATATATAATAGACTTGAATAATTATACATGAGGTTTATACATATGCCGCTTTATCTTGCCGTTGATTTAGGGACAACCGGCTGCCGCAGCATTCTCTTCGACGAGAAGCTTGTGCCGATCGGCTCTTCCTATGAAGAATACGGATTGATTACACCCAAAGAAAACTATGTTGAGCAGGATGCCGAGCTTTGGTGGGCGCTGACTCTAAAGACTGCCAAAAACGCTATCGCCCAAGCGGGAATCGATGCCAAGGAGATCCGCGGGATCTCCATCTCCTCCCAGGGGATCACCATTGTACCCGTGGATGAGGATTGGAAGCCCCTTTGCAACGCCATCTCCTGGCTGGACAGTCGGTGCGAGGCCGAGATCGAGCAGATCCGCGCCCATTATTCTGCCGAGACCATCACCGCCACCACCGGTAAGCCCCTGCACCCTTATTACACTCTGCCCAAGATCCTCTGGCTGCAAAACCATCAGCCCGAGCTGATCCAAAAGGCCCATAAGCTTTTGATGCCGCTGGATTTTCTCACCGCCCGCTTTACCGGCAAGGCGGTAACCGACCATTCCATGGCCTGCGGGACTCTTTTTTATGACGTGAATAACCAATGCTGGTGGGAAGAGGCTTTAGACCTTTTCCGCATCAATAAAGAGCAACTGCCCGATCTGGGCTGGAGCGGCGAAGCGGTGGGAACGGTTTT
>JAZODI010000134.1:0-7026 GCA_045596965.1 Eubacteriales bacterium
ATGGTCAATATTGCCCTGCCCAAGGGAAGATTGGGCGAAAAGGTTTATAAAATGTTTAAAGAGGCGGGCTTTGAATGCCCCTCCATCGAGGAGCAAAACCGCAAGCTGATCTTTGAAAACCCCGAAAAAGGGGTGCGCTACTTTTGGGTGAAGCCCTCCGACGTTGCCATCTATGTGGAGCGCGGGGCGGCGGATATCGGCGTTGCGGGGAAGGATATTTTATTGGAATACCGCCCCGATGTTTATGAGCTGCTGGATCTCAATATGGGCAAATGCCGCATGGCGGTGGCCGCCAAAAAGGATTTCCGCGATCACCGCGGCCAAACCCTGAAGGTGGCAACCAAGTTCCCCAATATCGCGGCAACCTATTATAACGAAAAATGCAGAGATATTGATATTATCAAGCTCAACGGCTCCATCGAGATCGCGCCGATTTTAGGATTATCGGATGTGATCGTCGATATTGTTGAGACGGGGAAGACGCTTTTGGAAAACGATTTGGTTCCCTTTGAAACGATTGTTCCCATCAGCGCGCGGCTGATCGCCAATAAGGCGGGCTATAAGTTTAAAAATGAGGCTATTCAAGCCATTCGGAAAGGATTGGAAGAGCAGATCCATGATTAAGATTATGAACTACGGCGAGCTGCCCCATAGCGAGATCTTCGCGCGGGTGGAGCCCAAGATGGATGTTGGCGGGATCGTTGCCGAGATCATCGAAACCGTTCGCAAGGAGGGGGATCAGGCCCTTCTCGCCTATAATAAAAAGTTCGACGGTGCCGATCTTGCGGCCTTGGAGGTAACCGAGGCAGAGATCGAGGAGGCCTTTGAGGCGGTGGAACCGCGGTTTTTGGAAATTCTGCGCAATGCAGAAAAAAACATCCGCGCCTTCCATCAAAATCAGGTCCGCACCAGCTATATTGTGAATGAAACCGATGGGGTTGTTACCGGCCAGAAGATCACTCCCATCGAAAAGGTGGGCCTTTACGTTCCCGGCGGCACAGCCGCCTATCCCTCCACTGTTTTGATGGATAGCGTTCCCGCCAAGATCGCCGGTTGCAAGGAGATCGTTATGGTCAGCCCGCCGGGGAAGGACGGCAAGATCAATCCGGTTATCTTAGCCGCCGCCAAGATCGCGGGCGTAACCCGCATCTTCAAGGTGGGCGGCGCCCAGGCGGTAGCGGCGTTGGCCTTAGGAACCGAGAGCATCCCCAAGGTGGATAAGATCGTGGGGCCGGGGAATGCCTTTGTTGCCGAGGCGAAAAAGCAGGTCTTTGGCCTGGTTTCCATCGATATGATCGCAGGCCCTTCGGAGATTTTGGTGGTGGCCGATGGCAAGAGCAATCCCGCCCATGTTGCCGCCGATCTGCTCTCCCAGGCGGAGCATGATAAGCTGGCCTCTGCGGTATTGGTTACCGAGAGTAAAGAATTAGCCGAGGCAGTTTCTGCCGAGCTGGAGCGGCAGATCCCCCTGCTGCCCCGCGCCGAGATCGCCAGAGCATCCATTGATAATAACGGTAAGATCATCATCGCCGAAAATCTTAAAGTGGTGATGGATATTGCCAATGAGATCGCTCCCGAGCATCTGGAGCTGATGGTGGATAACCCCTTTGATTATCTGGAGGGGATCAAAAATGCAGGCTCCATCTTTATGGGGCGCAACTGCCCCGAGGCGTTGGGCGATTATTATGCAGGCCCCAACCATACCCTCCCCACCGGGGGCACCGCGCGGTTTTCCAGCCCCCTTTCGGTGGATGATTTCGTTAAGAAAAGTCAGTACATTTATTATAGCCGCGAGGCGCTGGAGCGCATCGGGCAAGAGGTGGCGTTTTTTGCCGAAAAAGAGGGCCTCCATGCCCATGGGCGGAGCGTTACCGTCAGATTGGAAGAGGAAAAATGAGCAGATTTTTAAAAGACCGCTATGCGGCACTGGAGGCCTATACCCCCGGCGAGCAGCCGCGGGATATGGACTATATTAAACTCAATACCAACGAATCCCCCTACCCGCCCGCGCCCGCGGTGGTAGCGGCGATGAATGCCGAGCAGGTGGCAAACCTGCGCCTTTATTCCGATCCCACCGCCAAGGGCCTGAGGGAAAAGCTGGGAGAGCTCTATGGCTTGAAGGAGAGCAACATCTTTCTCTCCAACGGCTCGGATGATATCCTCAATTTCGCCTTTATGGCCTATGGCCAGAATGGGGCAATCTTCCCCGATATTACCTATGGGTTTTATCCTGTTTTCGCCGATCTGCATGGGGTGGAATATGAGGAGATCCCCCTCCAAGCGGATTTCACTATCAACTATGAGGAATATTTGGGCCAAAATAAACTGATCGTTATCGCCAATCCCAATGCGCCCACCGGCATTTCCCTGCCCCTTTCGGCCATCGAAGCCATCTTGAAGAGCAATCCCGATGGGGTGGTGGTGATTGATGAGGCGTATGTTGATTTCGGGGGCGAAAGCTGCTATAAGCTGATCGAAACCTATGAAAATCTTTTGGTTTGCCGCACCTTTTCTAAATCCCGCTGCCTGGCGGGTGGGCGGTTGGGCTATGCCTTTGGCGGAGAGGCGCTGATCGCCGATCTGGAAAAGATCAAGTATTCCACCAACCCCTATAATATCAACCGCCTCACCCTTCTTTTGGGGGAAGCGACGGTGGAGGCGGAAAACTATTATCAGCAAAAATGCCAAGCCATCATCGAAACCCGCCAAAAGACAGCTACGGCATTGGCGGAATTAGGCTTTGAGGTTTTACCCTCCCATACCAATTTCCTTTTTGCCCGCCATCCCAAGGTGGGGGGCGAGGCCCTTTATCTGGCCTTAAAGGAAAAGGGGATCTTGGTGCGCCATTTTGGTAAGGAGCGTATAAAAGATTTCAACCGCATCACCATCGGCACCCCCGAGCAGATGCAAAAAATGATCGAAATTATAAAGGAGATTATCCAATGAGAACAGCCGAAATCATTCGTAAAACGGCAGAGACCGATATCACCTTGACCCTGAATTTAGACGGAAGCGGCCAAAGCACCATCCAAACCGGCTGCGGATTTTTGGACCATATGCTTACCCTTTTTGCCGCCCATGGCAAATTCGACCTGGCGGTAACCTGCAAGGGGGATATTGAGGTGGATGATCATCATACCGTTGAGGATGTTGGCATCTGCCTCGGCAAGGCCTTTGAGATGGCCTTGGGCGAAAAGCGGGGGATCATCCGCTATGGCAATATGATCCTGCCGATGGATGAGGCGCTGATCCTGGCGGCCTGCGATATTTCGGGGCGGAGCTTTTTGGGCTTTGACCTGCCCATCCGCGCCAAAAAGATCGGCACCTTCGATACCGAGCTGATCGAGGAATTTTTCCTCGCCTTCACCCGCCAATGCCCCATGAGCCTGCATATCCGCAAGCTGGCGGGCACCAATTCCCATCATATTGCGGAAGGCGCGTTTAAAGCGGTGGCTCGCGCCCTCAGAGCGGCGGTAGCAACCGACGGCACCGATGCGGTGCCCTCAACCAAGGGAGTGTTATAAATGACAGGAATTATCGATTATGGCGTTGGGAATCTTTTCTCCCTGCGCTCCTCCTTCAAGGCGATCGGGGAAGAGGCCTTTGTTTCCGGCGATCCCAAGGAGCTATCCAAGGCCGATCGGCTGATCCTGCCCGGCGTTGGCGCCTTTGGGGATGCCGCCGCCAAATTAAGAGAGAGCGGTTTGGATCAGTTTGTTTTGGAGCAGGCCAAGGCGGGCAAGCCCTTGATGGGGATCTGCCTTGGGATGCAGATGCTTTTTGAAAAAAGCTATGAATACGGCGAGCATGAGGGGCTGGGGCTTTTGCCCGGCGCGGTGGTCGGCATGGAGGGCAAGCTCCCCAAAGAGCTCAAGATCCCCCATATCGGCTGGAACGCGCTGAAATTCCATCAGGCGGATTGCCCGCTTTTTGAGGGAATCCAAGAGGGGGATCATGTCTATTTCGTTCATTCCTTCTATGCAGAAGGGGTGGGGGATAGCCTGGCCGCCTCCACCGAATATGGCAAGACCCTCACCGCCGCGGTGGCGAAGGGCAATGTTTTCGGTTGCCAATTCCATCCCGAAAAGAGCGGGAAGGTCGGGCTTGCAATTTTGAAAGCCTTTTGTGAGGTGAGCGTATGAATATCTTTCCTGCCATTGATTTAGTGGGCGGTAAGGCGGTGCGCCTTTTTAAAGGCGATTACGCCCAGATGACCGTTTATAATGAAAACCCCCTCGCCGTTGCCAAGGATTTTGAGGCGGCGGGTGCAAAATTCATCCATTTGGTGGATTTAGAGGCTGCCAAAAGCGGCATCCCTCAAAATCTCTCGACCATTCAAAAAATTGTTGAAAATACCGACCTTTTTGTTGAGGTGGGTGGTGGCATCCGCAATATGGAGATCGCCAAGGCCTATCTTTCCATTGGGGTGGATCGCATCATTTTAGGCACCGCCGCGGTGCAAGACCCTGCCTTTTTGCAAGAAGCGCTGGCGGAATTCGGCGAAAAGGTTGCTGTTGGCGTGGATCTTAAGGATGGGTTTGTTGCCATCAAGGGCTGGACAGAAAAATCCGATTGCTCCGCCGATGCCTTTTTTGCCCGCATGGAGGATCTGGGCGTGAAAACCATTATCTGCACCGATATCTCCAAGGATGGCGCCATGCAAGGCACCAATCGCGCCCTTTATGAAACCTTAAGCAAAAAGTTTAAAATTGATCTGATCGCCTCGGGAGGGGTTTCCTCCATGGAGGATATTGAAGCCCTGCGGGCGATGGATCTTTATGGCGCGATCATTGGCAAAGCCTATTACGTCGGCGCCATCGACTTAAAGCAAGCAATTGAGGTGGCCAAATGATAACCAAACGAATTATTCCCTGCCTGGACGTCAAAGACGGGCGGGTGGTGAAGGGCGTGAATTTTCAGGGCCTTTCGGATGTTTCTTCCCCCATCGAGCTGGGGAAATATTATAGCGAATGCGGCGCCGATGAGCTGGTGTTTTATGATATCACCGCCTCGGCGGAGGGGCGCGCCCTCTTTACCGATATTTTAAAAGAGGTGGCGAGCACCATCTTTATCCCCCTCACCGTTGGCGGCGGGATCAATACCCTGGATGATTTTGATCGGGTACTCAAATGCGGCGCCGATAAGGTGAGCGTGAATTCCGGTGCCATCCGCAACCCCGCCCTCATTAAAGAGGCTGCCCAAAAGTATGGCGATCAATGCGTTGTCTTATCGGCGGATGTGAAAAGGGTGGATGGTGTTTTCCGCGTTTTCGCCAAGGGCGGGCGGGAAAATACCGGCATGGAAGCCATCGAATGGATCAAGCGTTGCGTGGCCGATGGCGCAGGCGAGGTGGTGCTCAATTCCATCGATACCGATGGGGTGAAGGGTGGCTTCGATCTCGAAATGCTGGAGGCGGTTTCCAATGCGGTGAACGTTCCCGTTATCGCTTCGGGCGGCGCAGGGTGCGCCGCGGATTTTATAGAGCTGTTTAAGGCGCTCCCCAAGGTGGATGCGGGGCTGGCTGCTTCCATCTTCCATTTCGGCGAGGTGAAGATCGCCGATCTCAAGCAACTTTTAAAGGAAAATGATATTAACGTGAGGTTATAACCATGCTGGATATTGAAAAATTGAAATTTGATGAAAAGGGGTTGATCCCCGCCATCGTTGTGGATGCGGAGAGCAAAAAGGTGCTCACCCTGGCCTATATGAATAAAGAGAGCCTGCAGATCTCCATGGAAAAAGGGCTGACCTGCTTTTGGAGCCGCTCACGCCAGGAGCTTTGGCTCAAAGGAGAGACCAGCGGCAATTATCAGCACATTCTCTCCATCACCGCCGATTGCGATGGGGATGCCCTGACTGTTATGGTGAAAAAGGATGGCCCTGCCTGCCATCTGGGCACCGATAGCTGCTTTACCAACCCCATTTATGAGAACGGCGAGGAGGCTTTTTCGATGGAGGGTCTTTATGCCCTTTTGAAAGGTCGCAAGGAAACCCTGCCCGAGGGCTCTTATACCACCTATCTCTTCCAAAAGGGCTTGGATAAGATCCTCAAAAAGGTGGGGGAGGAATGCACCGAGGTTATCATCGGCGCCAAATCCAATGATAAGGCCGAAACGGTCTATGAGATTGCCGATCTTGCCTATCATGTTATGGTTTTGATGGTGGAGATGGGCATCTCTGTCGAGGATATCCGCAAGGAGCTGGCGGGCCGCCATGTTATCGACCATAAGGTCAAGCAGGAGAAGATGGTATGATCCTTTTAGGGGATGTTCATATCCATTCCCGCTTTTCGGATGGAGCGAATACCGCCGAGGAGATGGTGCAAGCCGCGCTGGCTAAGGGCTTTGAGGTTTTTGGCTTTTCGGAGCATTCCGAAACAGGCGATCCTGATTATATGGACGCCGAGCGGGAAGCTGCCTATCAGGAGGAGATTGCCCGCTTAAAGGAAAAATATCGGGGCAAGATCGACCTTCTTTGGGGCATCGAGCAGGATTATTATAGCCTGCGCCCTGCTAAAAAGGAATATGATTATATCATTGGCTCGGTTCATACCATCAAGCGTGATGGGAAGGTCATCGACGTGGATTATAGCTTGGAGCGCACCAAGGGGGATCTTTTGGAACATTATTCCGATGTCTATGATTATGCGGAGGATTATTTTGCCCATGTGGCCAACCTGCCGCAGGTTACCCCCATGGATATCATCGGCCATTTTGATCTGATCACCAAATGGCAGGAAAAAGAGCCCCTCTTTGATGAAAGCCACCCCCGCTATCGGGCGGCGGCGGAAGAGGCGCTGAAAACGCTCATCCCCTTGGGGATTCCCTTCGAGGTGAATTGCGGCGCCATGGCGCGGGGCTACCGCACCATGCCCTATCCCGCAAAGCCTATTTTGCGCTCCATCTTTGAGCGGGGCGGCGAGATCATCATCACCGGCGATTGCCATAACGCCGCCAATTTAGGGTTGGGCTTCGACCGCGCCCTTGCCTTGGCCAAAGAATGCGGCTTTGAGCGGGTGGTTGCCCT
>JAZODI010000135.1:0-4525 GCA_045596965.1 Eubacteriales bacterium
ATTTAAATGCCCTTTGCTACTTCCAAACCGAGCCACTCGGCGTATTTTTATACGCCTTCGGGTAACCCTTACGGCTCGGTTTGAAACTTTCAAACAATTTTTATGCGCCCACATTTCAGAGTAATTCGAATTGATTTTTGCGGCTTTTGAGAATGCCCTCTTTGCGCAGTTTGCCGATCTCGGCGGATAGGCCGCTGCGGTCCACCTCCAAATAATCGGCCAGCTCCTGCCGGTCGAAGGGGATTTCAAAGCGGGGGCTTCCCGCCCGCTTTGCCTCAAAATCCAGATAGGTGAGCAGTTTATCGCGGGTGGTGCGGCGGGAGATGATCTCCAGCTTTTGGTGGAATACCAGGGTTTTGGTGGCCAGATCCTTCATTAAATTGAAGATCAGCAGCTGATGAAAACCGCAGTTATTGGAGCAGGTATGAAGAATATGCCCGCAATCGATCAGCATCACCTCTCCCGGCTCGTTGGCGATCACCGAAACAGGAACCGCCTCCATTTCAGCGCAGGCAAAGGCTTCGGCAAAAAGCTCTGAAGGACCCACCTCGGTGAGGATGCTGCGGTTGCCGTAGTAATCCATGCGGATCACCTGGGCAGAGCCTGAGAGGATGATCCCGATATAGCGGGCGGGATTTCCTTCGTTTAAAATCGTATATTTTTTATCAAAGGCCATGATCCGTGCACCCAGACAGGTGAGCATTTTTAAGAGATGGTCATCCTCGATGCCGAAAAATAAGGGGCACTTTTTTAAAATTTCTAGATATTTTTTCATTTTTTCTCCGTTTTGTTGAAAATTCAACATACTTGATGGGTTGATTATACTATAATAGCATCAGAAAAGCAAGGAGGTAATGAAAAAATGCTTCGTAAAATCATCAAAATTGATCGAGATAAATGCAACGGCTGCGGCGCTTGCGCGGCGGCCTGCCATGAGGGAGCCATCGAGATGATCGATGGAATTGCCACCCTCACGCGGGAAGATTATTGCGATGGATTGGGCGATTGCCTGCCCGCCTGCCCCACCGGCGCCATCACCTTTGAGGAGCGGGAGGCACCGGCCTATAATGAAGAGGCGGTGCGGCAAGCCAAAATGGAGAAATTCGGTATCAAGCAGCCCTGCGCGGGCGGGTGCCCCGGCAGCCGAGCAACCGCCATCAAGCGGGAGGGCGGCAAGCAAGCGGCAGCGGCAAGCGTTCCAAGTCAGCTGGCCCAATGGCCCTGCCAGATCAAATTGGTGCCGGTGCAGGCGCCCTATTTTGAGGATGCCAACCTGCTGATCGCCGCCGATTGCACCGCCTTTGCCTATGGAAACTTCCATCAGGAGTTTATTCGCAATCATATCACCCTGATCGGTTGCCCCAAGCTGGATGAAGGGGATTATGCCGAAAAGCTTACCCAAATTATTGCCAATAATAACATTAAGAGCGTGAAAATCGTTCGGATGGAAGTGCCCTGCTGCGGCGGATTGGAAAACGCGGTGCGGCGGGCGTTGCAGGCCAGCGGCAAGTTTATTCCCTGGCAGGTGGTAACCATCTCCACCGATGGAAAAATTTTGGATTTAAAGCGTTGAAAATACATAAAATCGTGCTATAATAAAAGCAAATGAAATAAGAGGTGTGCGTATGTTTATAACAAAGGATATTCGTTATGTGGGCGTCAACGATCATCAGATCGATCTTTTCGAGGGGCAGTATATCGTTCCCAATGGGATGGCTTATAACTCTTATGTTATCCTGGATGAGAAGATCGCTGTTATGGATACAGTGGATGCCAATTTTACCCATGAATGGCTGGATAATCTGCAGAATGTGCTGGAAGGGCGCAAACCCGATTATCTGATCGTTCAGCATATGGAACCGGATCATTCGGCCAATATTGCCAATTTCATCAAGACCTATCCCGATGCGAAGATCGTTTCTTCTGCCAAGGCCTTTGCCATGATGAAGAATTTCTTCAATAACGATTTTGCAGAGCGGCAGATCATCGTTGGCGAGGGGGATACCCTTTCTTTGGGCAAGCATAACCTGGCCTTTGTTGCGGCGCCGATGGTCCATTGGCCCGAGGTCATCGTTACCTATGATGCCACCGATAAGGTCCTCTTTTCCGCCGATGGGTTCGGTAAGTTCGGCGCGTTGGATGTGGAAGAGGATTGGGCCTGCGAGGCGCGGCGTTATTATATCGGGATCGTTGGGAAATACGGTGCCCAGGTGCAAAGCCTTCTGAAGAAGGCGGCAGGGCTGGATATCGAGATCATCTGCCCCCTCCATGGCCCTGTTTTGACCGAAAATCTCGGCTATTATCTCAATCTTTATCATACCTGGTCTTCCTATCAGCCGGAGGAAGAGGGGATCATGATCGCCTATACCTCGGTCTACGGCAATACCAAAAAAGCGGTCTTGCAGTTGGCCGAAAAATTAAAGGCCAACGGTTGCCCCAAGGTAGTTGTTAACGACCTGGCCCGTTGCGATATGGCCGAGGCGGTGGAGGATGCCTTCCGCTATAGTAAGCTCGTTTTGGCCACCACCACCTATAATGCCGAGATCTTCCCCTTTATGCGGGAGTTTATCAACCATCTCACCGAGCGAAATTTCAGCAACCGCACTGTTGCCTTTATTGAAAACGGAAGCTGGGCGCCTTTGGCCGCCAAGGTGATGAAGGGGATGCTGGAAAAGAGCAAGAACCTCACCTTCGCGGAAAATACCGTTCGCATTCTTTCAGCGCTCAACGAAGAAAGCACCGAACAGCTGGATGCCTTGGCCAAGGAGCTTTGCAAGGATTATCTTGCCCGGCAGGATGATACCGCCGATAAAAACGATCTCAAGGCCCTCTTTAATATCGGCTACGGTTTATATGTTGTTACCTCCAACGATGGCAAGAAGGATAACGGCCTGATCGTTAATACCGTTACTCAAGTAACCGATACGCCCAACCGCATTGCGGTTACCATCAATAAGGCCAACTATTCCCATCATATCATCAAGCAGAGCGGTAAGATGAATATCAACTGCCTCACAGTAGATGCCCCCTTCAAGGTTTTTGAGCAGTTCGGGTTTGTGAGCGGGCGGAATGTGGATAAATTCGCCGATTGCGAGCCGTTGCGCTCCGATAACGGGCTGATCTTCCTGCCCCGCTATATCAACGCCATGATGAGCCTGAAGGTGGAGCAATATGTGGATCTGGATACCCATGGGATGTTTATCTGCTCGGTAACGGAGGCGCGGGTCCTTTCGGATAAGGAAACCATGACCTACACATACTATCAAAAGAATGTCAAGCCCAAGCCCCAGACCGAAGGGAAGAAGGGGTATGTCTGCCGGATCTGCGGTTATGTTTATGAAGGGCATCCTCTGCCGGAGGATTTTATCTGCCCCTTATGTAAGCACGGCGCGGCCGATTTTGAAGAGATTAAATAATTTTTGGAGGATAAATCAAATGGACAACAGATTTTTTATTTGCGAGCATTGCGGCAATATCGTTGGGATGATCCACGATGCGGGCGTTCCCATGATGTGTTGCGGCCAGAAGATGACCAAGCTGGAGCCCGGCACCAAAGAGGCGGCGGTGGAGAAGCATATCCCCGTTGTTGAATTTGACGGTAAGATCGTCAAGGCGGTGGTGGGTGAGGTTACCCATCCCATGACCGAAGAGCATAGCATCACCTGGGTCTATCTGCAGACCGATCGGGGCGGCCAGCGTAAGGCCTTAAAGCCCGGCGATGCCCCCGAGGTTACCTTTGCGATCAGCGATGAAAAACCCATCGCGGTTTATGCCTATTGTAATCTCCACGGTTTGTGGAAAGCAGATGTGAAATAAGGAGGAAGAAACGATGAAATACGAATGCACTGTTTGCGGCTGGGTCTATGATGAAGAGGTCGGCGCACCCGATGAGGGGATCGCTCCCGGCACCAAATTTGAGGATCTGCCCGAAGATTTTGTTTGCCCCCTTTGCGGTGTGGGCAAGGAAGACTTCTCCGAGATTTAACGACTAAAAAACCGCCGCGAGGCGGTTTTTTTCTTAAAGGAGTATTTTTATGACGATCGTTTTACTCACCGCGCTGGGCGTTGGCGGTGCTACTGTTATCGGCGCGGCCATCGGCTTTCTCTTTCGGGAAATTTCGCGAAAATTTTCGGATATCGTTTTATCCTTTGCGGCAGGGGTGATGCTGGCCGCCGCGGTGCTGGGGCTGGTGCTCCCTTCTTTAGAATATGGCGGAAAATATGGCCTGCTGATTACTGTTGCAGGAATTTTTGCAGGCGCTTTATGCCTCAACCTGATCGATAAGCTGGTGCCCCACCTTCATCGGTTGGTGGGTGTTGAGAAGGAGGCACACGATAATAGGAATTTAGAGAAGGTTCTGCTGTTTGTGGCGGCGATCGCCATCCATAACCTGCCCGAGGGGATTGCCGCAGGTGTTGGTTTTGGAGCGGGAGACCCTGCGCAGGCCCTTTTGATTGCGGGCGGTATTGCGTTGCAAAACATTCCCGAGGGAATGGTGATCATCGGGCCGATGCTGGCGGCGGG
>JAZODI010000136.1:0-12837 GCA_045596965.1 Eubacteriales bacterium
GCGGTCATGAGATTTTTTTCGGTTTTAGATCCTTTGAGTTCCATGTTAAAAGTTCTCCTTTTATATAAAAATTAATTAACAACATTCCGGGCAGCGATAATGGATCGCCAGCTCATACTCCTCAATGGCAAAGCCTAATCGGCCTTCCATCTCTTCTTTAATTCCTTCCGACGGATGATCGGAAACCTTCCCGCAACGATCGCAGATCAGATGGATATGCGGGATATTACTTTTATCATAGCGGTCGGTCTGGCCGCAGAAGGTGATCTTTTTGATCTCCCCCGCCTCCGCCAAGCGGATCAGATTGTTATAAACGGTTGCCAGGGCGATGCCGGGCATCTCCTTGATGGCCTCCTGATAGATCTGATCAGCGGTGAGGTGCCGCTTGGATTCCCGAATGATCCGCAGGATCAATGCGCGTTGCTTGGTCATGGTTTGATCCTCCGTTTTAGAATTATTCTAAATTCTGTCTATAGTATAATCCTTCTTTTTCTATTTGTCAAGAGTTTTTTAGAATAATTCTAAAAAAGTTTTTACTACGAAAATTTTGTAGGAATGTTCAAAATCCGTTGACAAATTATTATATTATGATTAAATATGATTAGAAAGGAGTTTTCAACCATGAAAAAATGTATTAAAATTCTTGCAGTACTGATGGCGATGCTGATGCTCGTTAGCATGGCTACCGCCTGTAAGTCCGCCGACGACGATATGGATAGCTTCCTCTCCGGCGAAACCAACATCAACGGCAGCGATGATGCCGGAGATAACGGTGATGTCAATGTCGACGACGAAGGCGACGATCCTTCCGATCCTTCCGATAAAGGGAACGACGGAAAAGACAACGGAAAAGAAGACGACAAAAATTCCGGGACCAACAATAAGGAAGAAAATAAAAAAGACCCCACCGGCGATAATGTTGACGATAAGAAGCAACAGGAAATTATCGACAACTACGATGGCACCAAAAAATATGATGCGGATGCCAACCCCCTGATCGCTGAATCCAAGGCGCTCAATACAGGCGTTGGTGTCAGCTTTGATCTGGATACCACCGGCTTCGTTAAGAATAACGTGAAGCTGGCAGACCTGAAGGGTAAGACCCTCATTATGCTGACCGCCATTGACGTTCCCTTCTTTAACTATAAAGACGCCAGCGGCAAAACGGTTAACGAATGGGATTGGTGGGATGCTCTGCGGGATGAATACGGCGTGAAGGTCAAGTACATCAAGACCGCTCTTGCCGATACCATCGAAAAGAACCTGACCTATCAGAGTTCCGGAAAGCAGGTAGACTTGGTTCCTACCCACCGCTCTTGGTTCCCCCAATGGATGGGCCTTTCTCAGGCTTTGGATCCCTATGTGAATACCAATATGATCGGCAACTCCCCCGGCGTGGACCTGCGTACTCTGGAGCAGACCAAGTGGGGCGGCACCTATCGCTGCATCGCACCCATCGGCGCGGTGGATGTCATCTGGTACAATGAAACCATGGTGGAGCAGCTCGGCCTGAAGGATCCCCATACCACCTGGAAAGAGGGTAAATGGAATTGGGATACCTGGAAGAACTTTGTTGTGAGCGTTCCCTATCAAGGCCCCACCGGCAAAACCCTTTGCGCCTGGAGCCAGGCAGAACATGATTCTTGCGTATTCTGGCCTCAAACTACCGGCGTGACTCTCTTTGCCATTGACCAGACATCCAAAGAGCCCAAGCTGATCAACAACTTCAACGACGAACGTGTTGCAAAATCCTTGGTATTTATCGCCGAGACCGGTAAGTCTTTGGATGGCCTTTCCCGCCGTCTTTCTGCGGATCCCTGGAACGAAATGTATACCACCGGTACCGTTATCATGATGAACACCATGTATCTCTGCAAGGACTATTCCAGCTCCGATTTTGCTCTGAGCCAGAAATATAACTGGGTTCCCTATCCCAAGTCCACCGATGCTTCCGGCGTGGATGTTGCGATGAGCTACGGTGCCACCATGATGCTCCCCCGCAAGATGAAGGTTCAGAAGAATGCTCCCTATGCGGTTAAGTTTATGGAGCTCTGGGCCAACCGCTTCACCGAAGCCATCTTCGATTTCCAGAAGGCAGGACATCTGCAGTTCAACTACGCCCAGCGCAAGGAATACTATGAATTTGTTTCCACCCAAAATTATTTCGGCATCGGTTACCGCGTGCTGCAAGCGCTCACCGGCGATGAACTGGAATACTACAATCAGTTGACTTGGTCGATGTATAACCACAATTGGAATACCGCGACCGCCATCGAGCAGCTGCGCAACCTGGCGGCAAAAGCCTGCGAAGCTGTTGTTAAGTACGGCAGCTGATTTCAACTGAAATGCCAAAAACGCTCCGAAGAAATTCGGAGCGTTTTTTTATTTCAAATATAAAATATCAATTCCATTATATAAAAAATCCAAACACACGCCCCCCTCATATTGCTATTTTAGCGGGATAATATTATATTAAAACAAAGAAATACTTTTTGAAGGGAGCTTGTTTTATGAAACGATGCATTAAGATCCTATCCGTTTTACTCGCTATGCTGATGCTGGTCAGCATGGCAACTGCCTGTAAGTCGACCAACGAAGAAATCGATAGTTTTCTCGACGGTTCAACCAGCATCAAAGGCGATGATGGCGGCGACGAAGGCAATGTCAATGTAGACGACGAAGGCGAAGATCCTTCCGATTCTTCTAATAAAAATGAAGATGATAAGGAAGGCGGTAAAAATTCCAACAACAACGACAAAAACAGCAATACCAACAACAAAGAAGATACCTCCGGCGATAAGGTCGACCAGGAAAAGCTGGAAGAACTCATCAAAGATTACGATGAAACCAAGAAATATGATGTCGACAGCAACCCCCTCTTGGCCGAGGCCAAGCCCCTCAACACCGGCATTGCTCCCGGCTTTGATCTGGATACCACCGGCTTTGTTAAAAATGGTGTGAAGCTCGCGGATCTCAAAGGCAAAACCTTCATCATGATCACCTCCATCGACCAACCTTTCTTCCAATATCGGGGCGAAACCGGCAAGATGGTAACCGAATGGGATTGGTGGGAGGCTCTGCGGGATACCTACGGCCTGAAGATCAAATACATCAAAACCACCGTTCAAAATGCCCTTGCCCAGAACCTGACCTATCAGACCTCCGGCAAGCAGGTAGACGTTATGCCCACCCACCGCGCCTACTTCCCCCATTGGCTCAACCTTTCCCAGGGGCTGAATGAATATATCAACGAAAAATATATGGGCAACTCCCCCGGCATCGATAACGTTACCCTTACCGAATCCAAATGGGATGGTACCTATCGGGCCATCTCTCCCATCGGGGCAGTAGATGCCATTTGGTATAATGAAACCATGGTCGATCAGCTCGGCCTGAAGGATCCCCATGAAACCTGGAAGGCAGGCAAATGGGATTGGAACGCCTGGAAAGATTTCCTGGTGAGCGTTCCCTCTCAAGGCCCCACCGGCCTGACCCTTGCCCCCTGGAACCAGCCCGAAAGCGATGCCCTCAATTTCTGGCCCCAAAGCTATGGCATCACCCTTTTCGGCATCGATCGCACCTCCGATACCCCCAAGCTGGTCAATAACTTCAACGATCCCCGCTGCGCCAGCGCTTGGGAATTCTATGCTGCAACCGTTAAGGGCGTGGATTATGTTTCCCGCCGCACCTCTTCCAATCCCCAAAATGAGATGTATACCGCAGGTACCGTTATCATGAACGCCACCTCTTATCTCTGCGTGGATTATTCCTCTTCGGATTATGCCAAGAGCAACCGTTTCAATTGGGTGCCCTATCCTGCCGCACCTACCGCGGAAGGCACCAACTATGTTATGAACTATGGTGCCACCATGATGCTCCCCCGCAAGATGAAGGTGCAAAAGAATGCTCCCTACGTTGTTAAATTTATGGAGCTCTGGGCCAACCGTTTCACCGAGGCCATCAACGATAACCTGAAATCCGCCGAATGGTATTCCTTCAATTTTGCTCAGCGCAAAGAGTATTTTGAATATGCCATCAAGAATGTTAAATTCGGCGTTGGTTCTTATGTTTTGCAGGGTTCTTTGACCGGTGATGAATTGGAATATTCCAATCAGCTCAAATGGTCCATGTATAATAATAACTGGAACACCGCAACCGCCGTTGAGCAGCTGCGCAACCTGGCCCAAAAAGCCTGCGACGAAATGGTCAAATACGGTAACTAACCAAGACAAAAAAAGAACCCGCTCAGCGGGTTCTTTTTTATCATGCGGTCGTATGATCGCAATTCATGCGTGAAAACGCAAATCATGATTTTAAAAAATCAATTCATTTCACAGAATAAATTGCCCTTTAGGCATAAATTGAAACAAAGTGCCATAAATTGACGAGCGTTACTCATTATGAATTGCCGCCGAAGGCGGCATTAAAAAAGAGCCCCATCGGGGCTCTTTTTTCATTATTCAAATAAGCTCTTGCCGGTCATCTCTGCGGGGATGGGCAGTTCCAGCCATTCCAGCATGGTGGGGGCAATATCGCAAAGCTTGCCGCCTTCGCGGAGCTTGCAATCATGATTATAAACAATGAAGGGAACGGGGTTGGTGGTATGAGCGGTAAAGGGAGAACCGTCGGTATCCACCATCCGATCGGCGTTGCCGTGGTCGGCGGTAACAAAGAGGGCGCCGCCCATCTTCTTCACTGCCTCGGCCACCTTGCCAACGCAAGCGTCAACCGTTTCCACCGCCTCAACCGCCGCTTCAAAAACGCCGGTATGGCCAACCATATCGCAATTGGCAAAATTGAGAATAACCACGTCATACTTGCCGCTCTCGATATGGGCAACCGCCTTTTCGCAGACCTCGGGCGCGCTCATGGCGGGCTGGAGATCATAGGTTGCCACCTTGGGGGATGCGATCAGCTCCCGATCCTCCCCTTCGGAGACGGTTTCAACACCGCCGTTGAAGAAGAAGGTAACATGAGCATACTTTTCGGTCTCGGCGATGCGCAGCTGGGTCATCCCCTTTTGGGCCAGATAAGCGCCCAAGGTATTATCCAAAGACTGGGGCTTGAAGGCCACATGCACATTGGGCATGGACGCATCATATTGAGTCATGCAGACATAATAGAGGGGGAAGAAACCCTTCTTACGCTCAAATCCGTCAAAGGCGGGATCCACCAAGGTGCGGGTGATCTCGCGGGCGCGGTCGGGGCGGAAATTGAAGAAGACCACGCTATCGTTTTCGTTGATGGTTGCCCCCTCCACGCAAACGGTGGGAACAACAAACTCATCGGTAACATTCTTGCCTTCGGCATCCACCGTCTCATAAGAAGCCTTGATGGCGGCAACAGGATCGGCATTCTGAATGCCTTCGCCGTAGCAGAGGGCGGCATAAGCCTTTTCCACCCGCTCCCAGCGATTGTCGCGATCCATAACGTAATAGCGGCCCATAACGGTAGCCACCTGACCAACGCCGATCTCCTTACATTTTTCAACACATTCGGCGACAAAATCTGCGCCGCTTGCAGGCGGAACATCCCGCCCGTCCAGGAAGCAATGGATATAGACCTTTTCCAGGCCGTTCTTTTTGGCCATTTCCAGCAAAGCCCAAAGGTGGCTGTTATGGGAATGGACACCGCCATCGCTCATCAGCCCCATCAGGTGCAAAGCGCCGCCTTTTTTGGCATTTTCCATCGCGCCGACCAACGCTTCATTTTCAAAGAAATCCCCATCCAAGGTGCTCTTGGTGATGCGGGTAAGTTCCTGATAGACAACGCGGCCTGCGCCGATATTGGTATGGCCGACCTCGCTGTTGCCCATCTGCCCATCGGGCAGACCAACATCCATGCCCGAAGCACCGATAGCGGTGGTGGGGCAGTTTTCGATCAGGGCATCCATATTAGGGGTCTTGGCGGCATGGATGGCGTTGCCGTCCAAAACGGCGTTATTGCCGTAGCCGTCTAAGATACAAAGAACCAGAGGTTTTTTCATGGATCAAATCCTCACTTTACAGCTTTAACAATGATGGAGAAATCTTCGGCCTTCAAGGAAGCGCCGCCGATCAAACCGCCGTCCACATTCTCTTTCGCCAGAAGTTCTTCAGCATTCTTGGCATTCATGGAGCCGCCATACTGAACGGTGATCTCCTCGGCCGCCTCAGCGCCAAACATTTCGGCAACTGCGGCGCGAACAAAGCCGTTGCCCTCATCAGCCTGATCGGCGGTGGCGGTAACGCCGGTACCGATGGCCCAAACGGGCTCATAAGCGATAATAACATTCTTCAGCTGCTCGGCGGTAACATTGGTCAGCGCCATCTTGGTCTGATATTTCAGCAGGGTCTCGGTATAGCCCAGCTCTCTCTGCTCCAGGGTTTCGCCAACGCAAACAATGGCCTTCAGGCCGGCGTTGAGCGCGGCCAGGGTGCGCAGGTTCACAGTCTGATCGGTCTCGCCGAAATATTGGCGACGCTCGCTATGACCGACAACAACATATTCCACCCCGCAAGCGGTAAGCATCTCGGCGGAAACCTCGCCGGTATAGGCGCCGTTGGCCTTGAAATGAACGTTTTCTGCGCCGATCTTAATGTTGGAGCCTTCGGCGGCGGCGGTAGCGGCCGCGATATCCACATAGGGAACGCAAAGGACAACATCACACTTGGCATCCGCCACCAAGGGCTTCATCTCGTTGATCAGCGCGGTGGTCTCGGCGGGGGTCTTATTCATCTTCCAGTTTCCTGCAATAACATACTTTCTCATTTTAACATTCTCCTTCTTTTATACTGTTTTACGAAAGAAAGGGCTGTTGCTTTTCGGCACAGCCCTTATCTAATTTCTTATTTATCATTCAAGGCCGCAATGCCCGGTAACTCTTTGCCCTCAAGGAATTCAAGGGAAGCACCGCCGCCGGTGGAGATATGGGTCATCTTATCGCCGAAGCCCAGAGTGTTGACCGCGGCCGCGCTGTCGCCACCGCCGATAACGGTAACGGCATCGGTCTCGGCCATTGCCTCGGCAACCGCCATGGTACCCTTGGCAAGGATGGGGTTCTCAAATACGCCCATAGGACCGTTCCATACAACGGTCTTGGCGGACTTGACCGCCTCAGCAAAGAGAGCGGCAGTCTTGGGGCCGATATCCAGGCTCATCATATCAGCAGGGATCTTATCGGCATCAACAACCTCAACAGCGATCTCCGCATCGATGGGATTGGGGAAATCCTTTGCGATGGTGCAATCAACAGGCAAAAGGATCTTAACGCCCTTTTCCTCGGCCTGCTTGAGCATATCCTTGCAATAATCGATCTTGGTTTCATCCAAGAGAGAAGTACCAACAGAGTAACCCTTTGCGGCCAGGAAGGTATAAGCCATACCGCCGCCGATGATGAGGGTATCGGCCTTCTTGAGCAGGTTTTCGATAACAGTCAGCTTATCAGCAACCTTTGCGCCGCCCAGGATGGTAACGAAAGGACGCTCGGGAGCATCCACCGCGTTGCCCAGATACTGCAGCTCCTTACCGATCAGATAACCGGCAACCGCTTCCTTCACATAGCTAACAACGCCAACAGTGGAGCAATGGGCGCGGTGAGCGGTACCAAATGCATCGTTGACAAAAATATCCGCCAAAGAGCCCAGCTCTGCGCTGAAGGCTTCGCCGTTCTTGGTTTCTTCGGCGCGATAGCGGGTATTCTGCAAAAGAACAACATCGCCATCCTTCATCGCTGCAACCGCGGCCTTGGCGTTTTCGCCGACTACATTATCATCGGCCGCAAAAACAACCTCTTGACCCAGCTTTTCGGAAAGGCGGGCGGCAACGGGAGCCAGGCTGAATTCGGGCTTGGGCTCGCCCTTGGGCTTGCCCATATGGGAGCAAAGGATTACCTTGCCGCCATCTGCGATCAGCTTCTTAATAGTAGGCAGCGCGGCATTGATGCGGTTTTCATCGGTAATAACACCGTTCTTGAGAGGAACGTTGAAATCGCAACGCACCAAAACGTTCTTTCCTTTAACGTTAATGTCGTCTACAGTCTTTTTGTTGTATGCCATGTTTTTATCTCCTTTTTTAGAGTCAATAATTTACCAAAGTTTATTTTACCATTATTTTGCATCATTTGCAATCCTTTTATTTTTGTGAATTTACTGAAAATTCGCCTTTTTATGGTGGAAATACTGTAAAATATATGCTATAATAGATTTTCAGTAAAAGAAATTAAGCCTAAGGAGCGTTATTTTCATGGGATTATTAGATAAGCTTTTTGGTTCCCATTCCGATCGGGAACTCAAGCGCATCCAGCCGATGGTGGATGCGGTTTTGGCGTTGGAAGAACGCTACGCCGCCCTTTCGGAGGAGGAGCTGAAAAACCAGACCAATGTTTTAAAGGAGCGTCTTGCCGCCGGCGAGACCTTGGATGATATTCTGCCCGATGCCTTTGCCACCATGCGGGAGGCCGCCTGGCGGGTTTTGGGGATGAAGCACTATCCGGTGCAGATCATCGGCGGTATTGTTCTCCATCAGGGGCGGATCGCCGAGATGAAGACGGGCGAAGGTAAGACCCTGGTGGCCACTCTGCCCGCCTACCTCAACGCTCTGGCCGGCAAGGGCGTGCACGTTATCACCGTCAACGATTATCTGGCCCAGCGCGATAGCGAATGGATGGGCAAAGTCTACCGCTATTTAGGAATGCAGGTGGGCTTGGTGATCAACGGCCTCAAGCCCGAGGAAAAGCGCAAGGCCTACGCCGCCGATATCACCTACGGTACGAATAATGAATTCGGTTTTGATTATCTGCGGGATAATATGGCTCTCTATAAGCAAAACCTGGTCCAGCGCGGCCATGCCTTTGCCATTGTTGATGAGGTGGACTCCATCCTGATCGATGAAGCCCGCACCCCCTTGATCATCAGCGGCCAGGGCGCCAATTCCACCGAAATGTATAAATTGGCGGATAATTTCGTTAAGACCCTCAAACCCTTTAAGGTGATCCGTACCGACGATAAAGCCGACTACGATGCCTATGCCAAGATGGAATATCAGGAGATGCTGATGGGCCATTACCTCACCGAAGAGCAGCATCGGGAGCTGAAAAATGCCGACTATCTGATCGAAGAAAAGAGCAAGCACGTTACCCTCACCGCCAAGGGCGTGGAAAAAGCGGAGCAGTTCTTCCATCTGGAAAATCTGGCCGATCCCGCCAATATGGAGACCAGCCATCATATCAACCAGGCTCTGCGTGCCCGCGGCATGATGCATCGGGATATCGACTATGTTGTTAAAGACGGTCAGGTGCTGATCGTGGATGAATTCACCGGCCGCATTATGTATGGCCGCCGCTATAACCAAGGCCTGCATCAGGCCATCGAGGCCAAGGAAAATGTAACGGTGGAGAAGGAGAGCAAGACTCTCGCCTCCATCACCCTGCAAAATTATTTCCGCCTCTATGATAAGCTTTCGGGCATGACCGGTACCGCCCTCACCGAAGAGGATGAATTCCGCGCCATCTACGCCCTGGACGTGGTGGAGATTCCCACCAACCGTCCCAACATCCGCATCGACCATTCGGATATGGTCTTCAAGACCGAAAAGGGCAAGTTCCTCAACGCCCTCAAGCAGATCGAGGAATGCCATGCCAAGGGTCAGCCGGTGCTGGTGGGTACCATCTCCATCGAAAAGAGCGAGCTGCTCAGCGCCCTTCTGCGCAAGCGGGGCATTCCCCACCATGTTTTAAACGCCAAGCACCATGAAAAGGAAGCCTCCATCATTGCCCAGGCAGGCCAGTTCGGCGCGGTAACCATCGCCACCAACATGGCCGGCCGCGGAACGGATATTATGCTGGGCGGTAACGCCGAATTCCTTGCGCAGGAAGAACTGCGCAAAAAGGGCTATGAAGAGGCAGTGATCAGCGAAGCCACCGGCTACGCCGAGACCAAAGATGAAACCATCTTAGAAGCCCGCGCTTTCTATCAGGAGTCTCTCAAAAACCATAAGGAAAAGATCAGCCAAGAAGCCGAGCGGGTACGCGCGGCAGGCGGTCTCTTTATCCTGGGCACCGAGCGGCATGAAAGCCGCCGTATCGATAATCAGTTGCGGGGCCGTGCCGCCCGTCAGGGCGATCCCGGTGCCACCCGCTTCTACCTCTCGCTGGAAGACGATCTGATGCGTCTCTTCGGCGGGGAGCGGGTCAACGCCATGATGAACACCCTGCGGATGCCCGAGGATATGCCCATCGAAGCCAAACTGCTGACCGGCGTCATCGAAAAGAGCCAGGAGCGGGTGGAAGGTGCCAACTTTGCCCGCAGAAAGCACGTTTTGGAATACGACGATGTTATGAACAAACAGCGCGAGCTGATCTATGACCAACGCCGCCAGGTGCTGGATGATTCCGACCTGAAGGATACCGTCCTTAAAATGATGGACGATTTCCTCACCGCCGAGGTGGGCCGCCACCTTTCGGGCGAGGATACCACCCTTTGGGATTTCGACGGCCTGCGCAAGGAGCTGGAAGGCTTAGGACTGAATGCGGAAGAGCTCCGCTATACCCGCGATGAATTGATGGATCTGGATATCGACGGCATCACCGAGCAGGTGCTCCAAAAGGGCCATGAAGCCTATGAAAAGAAGGAGCAGGAGCTGGGGAGCGAAACCATGCGGGAGGCCGAGCGGGTGATCCTGCTAAGAAGCGTCGACCGCAACTGGATGGAGCATATCGACAATATGGACGATCTGCGCCAGGGCATCGGCCTGGAGGCCTACGGCCAGCGCAACCCGGTGGTGGAATTCAAGTTCCAAAGCTATGATATCTTTGATGCCATGATCGAGACCATCAAGGAAAATACCGTTCGGGGCATCCTCTCTTTGCGGTTGCGTAAGGAAGAGGAGGTCAAGCGGGAGGCGGTTGCCAAGGAGACCGGCACCTCCGCCGGTACCGACGGTACCACCCCCAAAAAGCAACCCGAAAAGGTCGCTAAAAAGGTGGGGCCCAACGATCCCTGCCCCTGCGGGAGTGGTAAAAAGTACAAAAAATGTTGTGGTTCGCCTGCTAATCAATAAGCAAAACCCTTGACCGTTGAAATCGGCACATCTTCCGATTTTCCGCCCTCGCCGTATCGACATACGCCTTCGGGCGGAGAAACCGAAACCTGCGCTCGATTTGAACGGTCGTGTCTGAGGATCATTTTTCAAAAACCATAAAAATAATCGCCTTTGATATCAAAGGCGATTATTTTTTGGTTCATTATGGATTCAAAACGGCGGCGATCTCCTCTTGGATCGTTTCCAAAGAAAACTCGATGGGAAAATGGGTATCCTTATTGCTATACTTTCCGTTTTCATCCAACGTGAAATAGCTCAACTCGCTGTAAAGGGGTTGATAGCCGTTTTCCTTTCCGCCAATGCTGTTGGTCACATTCGTCAGCGCCAAAATGCAGTCTGCCCCTTCCTCTAAATCGATGCGTCTCAAAGGACTGCTCAATATCACTCTTTCATCCTCACCGTATAGGATCAGATCAGGAGAAAGATTATGCCCGTTGACCGTCTTGACGGTGATGACCGAGGATTCATAGGTTCCTTTATAAAGCGTTTCAATCTCTACGCTATATTCTGCTACCTGAGCATTGGGAATCTTGCCCCAGCCCTCCGCCTGAAGCGTTCCATCGGGATTGGTCATATATTCCTTCTCTTTTTTCAAAACCTTGCCCTTAAAGATCAGCTCCGCTTTTTGGATCATTTCTTCCTTGGAAACAATCGCTCTGGACTCTTCGATCCATAAATAATCCTTTTTTATTACTTCCGGCTCTTCCGGTTCATCAACCTCTTCCTTTTCCGAAGGCTTTTCAGCCGGAAGTTCTTCCTTCACAGGCTCCTGATCCTCTGCCGGAGGCAAGGGATCCTCCTGATCTTGCGAAGGTTGATCCTCGATGGGCTTATCAGGTTGCTTCGGCTCATCGGCGGAAGGGTCGTCGATATCCGTTTCCCCTAAAAGTCCCGAGGAGGTCAATTGATCGCCCGGCATGATAAAATATTCTTCATCGGGCTTTGTTTTCGGCCATAGAATGATCCCGATAAACAAAACGGCCGTAACCACGCCCATATAGGCGGCGGGGATGCCCACATACCGCCAGGGAAAGCTCCTTGCCTTTTTTCCTTGGAGGCAATTGTGCAAGATCTGCCCGCGCGCCGCCGCGCCGAGCTTCCAGCCGCTCTCGGCGGATTTCAGGTTTTCCCAACGAATGCTCATGCTAAAACCTCCTTCTTATAAATTTCTTCTGCCCGCTTTTTCGCCCGCTCGATCCGCTTGCGCACCGCCGCGGCGGTGCCGCCCAAAATTTGGGCGATCTCTTCGGAGGTATAACCCTCCACATATTTGAGCTGCAAAACCGCCCGATCCTTCACCGGCAGATACCAAAGCAGCTCGGGGAGCCCGCCCGAAGGGGCGGCCGCATGGCAATTTTCCAGAGGCTCATGGCAATGGCGGTTGCGGGCAGTGCAGAGGGACTTGGCGCAGTTGACTGCGCAACGAATGACCCACGCCCGCTCATGCTCTTCGCTGCTAAACGCAGGCGCCTTGCGATAGTAGCGCAAAAAGACATTCTGCACCGCATCCTCGGCATCCTCCGGATTGCCCAAAATCGACATCCCGATGCGGTAAACGGTATCTCCATATGTATTCAATGCGACCTTCAATCGCACATCCCGATTGGCCATATCGCTCCCCCCTTCACTTATAATACTTTTAATAAATCCATTTTGTGACATTATATTTTAAAAAAATAAAGAGCCCAAAAAATGGGCCCTTTTTACACTCTTTTCAAAACGGTTCAAATAATCTCTTTTTCAAGACCGTTCAAATCG